>CALJEX010000045.1 GCA_938074525.1 uncultured Gammaproteobacteria bacterium | reverse complement strand
AGCCAGAGAAAAGATGGCTGAAATAAAGAAATTAGACCTAATACCAAAAATGGAAGTTCGTTTTGATGAGTTTTCTGAGTATTGGGTGGATTTTAATCACTATGATGATGACCATCAGCCTAAAGTGATAGAAGAAATGTTAAGAAAAAATGACCGCATGTTGATATTAGAGACAAAGTGCTTATAAAGCATTGATTGCCGCAGCAGATTTAACTAGACTGCACGTCCTACGATATCCATGGTGTTCGCCATGTATCCAGTAAGGTTAGCCGGCGTAGCTCAGTTGGTAGAGCAACTGACTTGTAATCAGTAGGTCGGGCGTTCAAATCGTCTCGCCGGCTCCATTTATTCAGTATGTTTCAACTCGGTCGCAGGAATTTGATCGCTCTCTACGCATCAACGATACTACGCATAGTACACAGAATCTAGAATTTGGTTGTTTATCAGGTGAGGCAGACATTTTTGTATTTTTGTTTAGTTTAATCAAACTTATGTTTAATTCCATCAAGATGGTGGCGCTTGTGTATTATATTTTCAGTTATGCTTCCTAGTAGTGTCAGCATTTGCTTATTAATATCTGTAAATTCTCTTGGTATTGCATCCGCAATGAAAAGCGCCCCGATATTTTTGCCTGAATCAGATTGCAGCACGTAGCCCATATACGATCGAATTCTAAAAGATTTGATTACAAGCGGATTATCAAAAAAACGATTATCCTTTTTCATATCCTCTATCTCAAAAATACGGTTAAGTGGACTATCAGTTTCAATCTCGCAGATAGCATGCCCACATACTGAGATATCTCTGGCTAACTCTGTTGCATCTAATCCGTTTTTAGACTTAATCCAAACGCGATCGGAATCGACCAATGAGATTGCGCAAATTGGAGTCTTTAATGCATGTCTGGCAAATTTGGTAATGTAATTTAATCTTATATCCTCAAGTTCATGAAAAATATTAAGCGAATGCAATTCTTGCAAACGCAAAAATTCATCTTTGGGAATTGGCGCAGGTATCATGGGTCTGTAGGGAAGTTTTTAAGAAAAATTGCAAACGCTTCTTTTTCTTCTTCAGATAAGGAGTCCAATAGACTACCTTGCTGCGAGTTCATTGTAGTGTTGAGATTCTCAATCACTTGCTTCTTTTTTTGGACTGAGTCAATGCGAGTATTATTCCCGCTGTGTAGTTGGCTAACAACGTTGCTGTTCATTGCAGGTGAGCCAATACGATAGCTATTAATCTCGGCTTCTGCCATTAAGCCAAGATCTATAAATAGTTTTTTCTGGGTAGACGAAAAAGTACGTTGGTATGAGTCATTCATGCATAAAGTACCAATATTACGATGGTCCCTCGACTGAATCACAAATCCCAAATAGTATCTCACATTACTTTTCTCAATAATCAATGAATTATCATAGAAACGCTCATCTTGTTCAGCGTTCGTTACTTCAAATAAACGTGACGAAAGATCTTCGGTTATCCGATTGCAGATGGCGTGCCCACAGAAAGAAACATCACGTGGTCCCTCGCTTACGTCGCAACCGTAATTTGATTTAATCCAGATGCGATCATGATCGACTAAGGTGATATATACGAATGGGATATCAAATAAATGATGGGCAATGCGTGTAATACGATCAAAGCGCTCCTCTGGGTCACTGTTGAGAATGCCTGAGCGATGCACGGCTTCCAGTCGCTGCGCTTCATCAAATGGGATGGGAGCTAACTGCATTTAATATTGACGGGGTGAATTTGTATTACTCGTTGTTAAATATAACATGTGCAGAGTTTTGTGAGCTAACTAAATGTAAATTATAGGCGTATCTTTGTGATGGTTCTACATTTAGATAACCGTTAAAAGAGATGTTTTTATAAAACGATACAATTATAAGGAGCAGAGCCTTTTAATTGATATATCAAATCAAGTATGCACAAAAATTAATTTGAGAATAATAGCTATGTGTTTACATGGACACGCATGCGCCAAGTATGAGTACTACAGGGTCTCTATTTTGTCTTGTGCTGTGCACGAAAGGGGCTGTATTCGTAACTGAGAACTTCATGGTGCTTGTGTTCATAGTGAAGTCACCGTTTGTTTTACAATTGAGTACATCCTCTAGCAGTGGTTCACAAGTTTCGTGTTCATACTTAACTTGATATTCATACACTGACCATTTGGCATTTTTAAATTTTACTAAGTAGGTGGCGTTGGGTGTGAATCTTTCACGTATCCATCGGCCATTTTTATAATCATAACCGCTAGATTCTTCGGTTGAGCATAGGTAGGTCTTATCTTCTGTAGCGCTTGTATTATCAAGGGTTACGTCTTCGGCAATGATGATGGGAGAGAATAGTAGTAAAAAAATCAGTATGAATTTCATTTTATGTATCTATTTGTATTTCTTAGATTGTCGAGTTTATCTATGTGTCTATGTTGCGATATTTTGCCTAATACCGATACCAATTAACCAAGATTAAGTTAAAAATTAATATTAGTATATTTGGTGACTATCTTATACATCCTTGTCTCAAGGTAGCACATTGAGGTCTAAACTGTTGTCTAAAGCTATCAATGATTAGCCTGTTCATGGCTTGTTTGGGGTGCGGATATATGATTTTTCTCGTCTAGATAGCGGGAACGTAATGCGTTTCCAAAAAAAAAGCCCCAAATAAGGGGCTTTGAATCCAGACTGGGGGGAGTCATTTGGATTTAAACTTGCCGTTACATCATTCTCATTGACAAGATTGCAGCTTCGGCGTTTCTCTGTGCTATGACTCAGAGATGGTAAAATCTTACTACTTTTGATTCAATTTGACGAAACGTTATAACCTTATTGATCATCAGATTTTTATTGTTGAATCTATTCTCTTTGAAGTCGTTCACAGATTAGTGCTTGGTTGGGCATTACTAATCACATTAAATTAACAATCTCTTAACTAAGGGTGATAAAGCCACTATGCTGCTCTTATTATGAAGTTATCTACTAAACCATTAAATTTAATCAAGCTTGCGATGGGGTTAACTATCGTTGGTTTCACTCTATTGCCCGCAATTGCAAGTGAGCAAGGTGCTGGCTCGGAGCATATTGTTTCTACCATGCCTGCAAATAGCTGGCTTGAAATACCGAATAGCCGTTTAGATAATGTCGCTGCTGATGCAGACAAATATTCAGATTTGCAGGGTTATATGGGGATTGAAGGCATCACGGCATATAGTGGTGGCATTTATGATAATAAGCGAAATCGTTTGGTTGTTTGGGGTGGAGGCCATGGAGACTACCTCGGCAATGAAATTTATGCGTTTGATACGCATGCGCTTAGTTGGGAGAGATTGACTGGTCCAAGTGTGCCGAATTGGGGTGAACAAGTTAATAGTGACGGTACGCCGAACTCTAGACACACATACAATGGCCTGGCTTACATTGAACATGCAGATCGACTATTTGCTAGCGGAGGATCACTTGCCGGCCCAGGCAGCTGTGGTGCAGATAAAACATGGATTTTCGATTTCAATGCTAAGCAATGGACGGACATGAAGCCGGGGCTGAGGCCGAAGACAGATTGTGAGAATGTGTCTGTCTATGATCCCGAATCAAAAAAAGTATGGTGGTTTGATCTTTCAGGGCTTTGGTCATACAACTACGATAAAAATAAATGGAAACAGCGCACTGATATTTTTTTATCAAGCCGAACTGCAGTTGTAGATACAAAACGTGGCTTGTTGGTGGTGGTGGGTCAAGAGGAAGTGGTGAGCTACAATCTTCGTGATGGTGATTATAGGGAACGTGATTGGAAAACCATCGGTGGTGAAGCGCTAGTGAGTCAAACATCGCCAGGGTTAGCCTATGATCCAGTCAGTGATCGCATAGTTGGATGGGCTGGTGGCTCTGTGTATTCTTTAAACCCGGACACTAAAGCATGGACTGAGCATAAAGCGTCTGGCGGGCCGAATGCCGATTCTCTCAACGATGTTTATGGCTTGTGGCTTTATGTGCCAAGCTTGAATGCATTCATTGTTATGCCGGGTGTAAAAAAGAACATTTATTTTTACAAGCTTACTAAGGGGAATGGTTAGTAAATATTAGCCATGGCTAATGATGTTAGAGGGTTAACAATATTAGCTTGGTTGTTTTTGAATATATTTTTTATGAATTGTTTTAAGTGTTGGTTTGATGCGTTGCAATATACTGTCCTTTAATTTATCAAGCGAGTAAACAGTAAACCCAATGGCTCCCCAAAATGTGTGGGTGTTAAATGCCACAATGCCTTTAATGATGCGCCGCTCCTGGCACCATGATTTTTTATAAGCATCATCAAACAGCCCAAAGCTGAGTGATTTTGATTGATCTGAGCGGATGACATGTTCAATCATATGTAGCAGTAATATTGAGCTTGCTGAATGCTCTGCGTATGCCGGGTCATAAGCTGACTTGGCAAAAGTTGCTTTATTGTTTGCAGCAATGCATAACTCAACACTGGCAGCTTTATCGTCGATATACATTACGCCAAAACGTAACGTGCCTTGTTGTGCGCACATGCGGATTAATCCTGGTGTGAAGTCTTCGAAGTAGTTTGGTTCCTTCCAGCTTTTTGCATACACTTCATCGAATAACGAGATGGCTTTTTCAGAGTCGCTCTCTTGCGTGAGAACTTCAAAGCGTACATCATGTTTTTCCTGTAAGCGTCTTTTCTTTCTTAGTGTGCCTTTTCTTGTCGATTTGGATCGATTAGCTAAGTACTTCTCATAATCTAAATGTTCAGTATTTTCTGTCCAATTACTACAATACTCATAGACTGATGCTTTCATACCCGCGTTGTTAAATGATTGGTTGAGAACGGGTAAGCTAATTGAATCACTGGCAAATAAATTTAAATCAATTAATGAATGTTTATCTTGTTTCACTCGAGTGATCAACGCATTGATGGTGGCAGATAAATTATTGGTCTTATCTGTGTAGAGAAAAGTATGAGAGTAAGTTAGATAATTAGTTGTTCCTGCGATCGCGTTACCTTTAACCCACCAGCCTTTTATTCTTGCACCATTTTGTGCGGCTGCGGTAAACACAAGCAATGCTTGTGGAGTGGATTCGAAATCGTTCGCTTCTACACCATAAAAGCGAGGCTTGGCACCACCTTCTAAAGTAGTGTTAAAAATATTTTGTAGCCATGCGCGACTAGAGAAGAAATCTTTTTTTGCTACATCCTGGAAGAACTGCTCATATGAGGCAGGCAGCGAATCTAAATCTTCATATAGGTTTACTTGTAACTGATTGCTAGAGGTTAAGCCGTCATTTCTGCAATGATTGCTATTCACTTGTAAACGTTCGTTGCTTGCCAATGCATCGCCAGCTCTCATATAACTTGCTGTGGTTTGTTTCATTCCGTTCCCAGGTGTGAAGCGCATAAGTAATATGCAAAATTACAACAGAAAAATCTTAATTTCAGAGACTTACTGCTAACTTTGGAGCTATTAGGGCTCGCACGGAAACTCTTCTGAGAATGCGCTGATGGCAAGACTGGCAGCGGTAAAATGGAGTTGCTCTGGATTGTCGGCCAGATAACGCCTAAAAACACGACCTAGCAAACCGCTTGAAACACTGGGTGGCAGGCAAAAGACGGAATTGTCTGCTTGAATAGCTAATAGCGCATAACTGAATCCGTCACTGTATGCGCTAGCGATTAGTGCGCACTGTACATTGTCGTTGCAGAATGCCAGTGCCATTTTTCCACTCATGACTTTTGCCTGCGCTTGGCTAAAGCAAATCATTAGTAGAAGACTTAAAATTACTTTCTTCATGCTGATATTTGTGTAGTTTCTATTATATTTTTGGCCAAACATACCTTAATCACTTGTTCGACACTGTTTAATGCATCACTAAATGCA
Source organism: uncultured Gammaproteobacteria bacterium (assembly GCA_938074525.1). GTDB lineage: Bacteria > Pseudomonadota > Gammaproteobacteria > UBA4575 > UBA4575 > UBA1858. The sequence goes on along the minus strand of CALJEX010000045.1, from coordinate 3,358 downwards.
TAATTTTATGTGGTTTGTTTGCTTGTATGGGATATTGGATTGTGATTTGATCTACATTGAATTTTGCTAGATGGATAAATGTTGATGATTAGAGCTCTCAGCGTGTTGATGCTTATAGCGCTTATCAGTGCTTGTTCCCCTCAGATTGCGCGTGAAGTTGCCAGCGAAACTGAACAAATTGCTGTGCAGAAAACGCAATTAGATGGAATTTGGGTAGGCAGTTTCGATATTAGAGGGCGTGGCCCTTATGATTTTTATGCTATCCATGTCGGCGAGCGATCAACAGCGGTGAGTCACAAGGCTAAGGCAATGTGTGTAGGCCAAGTTAGTCAGAAAGAAGATTACTATTACGCTAAATACAATCTGTATGTGTTAGACGGTTCCCCATTTGACTATGCGCGCCTCACGGGTGAGATTAAGGATGGGCAAATTCAATCGCATTTCACGACCTTGAATGGTGGTGATACTGGCAGCATGCAACTTAACTACAGTGATTTATATGATCAGCCTTCGTCGTTAGAATTATTAGAAGGCGAGTGGAGTTTTACCGATAGAGATGGATTGGCATTTAATATAACGATAGAAGCTGGTGCAATCAGTGGTGCTGATTCTGATGATTGCAAATACGCAGGAAACGTTTCATTAATTAACCCTCAATACAATGCTTATAACGTTGTGTTGCAAATTAGCAATTGCGACTCGGTGAATGGCGAGTATGAGGGCTTAAGTTATATTGATGATAAAGGGTCGGTTTATTTTCGCGTAGATGTCGGCAATGAGTCTTATGGATTCCATTATGACTTTAAGAAAAGCCAAGGTTCTTAATGTCTGGTTGTGATGTGAAAAATATTCAATTACTTTGACACCATTGCTGCCATAGCATTTTTGCAGGGTGGTCACCTAAGCTGTTGTCGAGCAAAGTCATTAGTTCAGAGCCGTAGCTTAATTCCCAGATTCCTTCGCCGACATGAAACGGAGTTTCACTAATTTCCTGCGTGTATTGCTGAATGGAATTGTCTTGATGTTTGATGCATGTGCAGCGGTATTTTTCTTCTGCAATTTTTTCAACGCTAATAATTAAATGCCAGGCATTGCCTGGCATGGATAGTAGTAATGGAGGACGTGCTTCTAAAATATCGACGCGCTGATTGAGCATTACTTGAATGCCTTAATAGAGTCGCCACGTCCAATAGCGAAGTACTCAATGCTTTGATTTTTTAAATAAGCCGGATCGTATAAATTGCGACCATCAAATATGATGGGGTTAGTTAGTGTAGATTTGATATGGTCGTAGTCTGGACTACGGAACTCAGTCCACTCAGTCACAATGATAAGTGCGTCTGAATCTTCTAATGCTTGATTGGCGTTGTCACATAATACTAAGTCGTCACGCTTGCCATAAATATGTTCACATTCTTTCATGGCAACAGGATCATAAGCACGAATAGTTGCGCCGGATTTCCACAACTGTTCCATCAACGTGCGACTGGATGCTTCACGCATATCATCTGTATTAGGTTTGAATGCGAGTCCCCAAAGGGCAAATGTTTTGCCTTTTAGATCGCCGTCAAAGCGATGATATATTTTGTCGAACAATACTTGCTTCTGTTTTTGGTTAACTTGGTCGACCGCAGAAATAAGCGTGGTTTCAAAATCAGCCTTGGCGCCGATATGTTGAAGTGCTTGTACATCTTTAGGAAAGCACGAACCACCATAACCGCAACCAGGATAAATGAAATGGTAGCCAATACGTGGGTCGGAACCTATGCCTAATCGTACTTGTTCTATATCTGCTCCTACTTTCTCAGCTAGGTTAGCCAATTCGTTAATAAAACTAATTTTAGTCGCGAGCATCGCATTAGCGGCATATTTGGTGAGTTCCGCTGAACGGATATCCATCGCCTTAATCCGGTCATGATTGCGATTAAATGGAGCATAGAGGTTTTTCATAAGTTCGCTAGCACGTTGGCTATCGGTGCCAATCACAACACGGTCTGGTTTCATGAAGTCTTCAATCGCAGCGCCTTCTTTTAAGAATTCAGGATTGGACACCACGTCGAATTCGTTTTTAGAACTGTTTTTCAACAAGGTCTGATGAATCTCTTTTCTCACGATATTAGCAGTGCCCACCGGTACAGTCGACTTGGTCACGACTACTCGATAATCTTTTAGGTGTGTTGCTATGGTGTTAGCAACAGATACCACATGACGTAAATCTGCCGATCCGTCTTCATCTGGCGGCGTTCCCACCGCAATAAACTGGAACAGACCGTGTTCTACACCCTGTTTTGGATCCTGAGTGAATTCAATGCGACCCGCCTCAAGGTTCTTTTTGATCATGTCATCCAGCCCAGGCTCATAAATTGGAATATTGCCTTGCTTTAACTGGTTGATTTTCTCGGCGTCAATATCAACGCATAACACTTGATTGCCGACCTGAGCGAGACATGCTCCGGTCACTAGCCCTACATAGCCTGAGCCGTAGATAGTAACTTTCATGAAATATTTTTAAGTTTAGTTAATTTAGGTAGTCAAATCATAGAAGATAACGTTGATGATGTGCAGTAAATCTTTATAGTTAATCCAAATTTTCATCAAATCGCTGTCGAATAGGAAAAATCGCCTCGCGAATATCTCTTTTGGAGTCGAAATATAAGCATGTACACGAATAAAGTATGATTTATTGTTGAGGTTACAAGATAATTACACAATATATTGCCAGTCTGCTGTTGACACTTGGCTTGTATCTAATCGACAATAGCCGGCTTTGTGCACGGAGGGGTACTCAAGCGGTCAACGAGGGCAGACTGTAAATCTGCTGGCTATGCCTTCGTAGGTTCGAATCCTACCCCCTCCACCAGAGATTAGTGTAGATGCGGGTGTAGTTCAATGGTAGAACCCCAGCCTTCCAAGCTGATGATGTCGGTTCGATCCCGATCACCCGCTCCAACTATATGCCGAGACTAGATGTGATGGCAAATTGCTGGATAGAGTTAAGAATACCGTGTACATAGTAAGATACAGTTGAATTGGCGTCCTATGGATGGGCAGGGACAGAAGTGGCCAGGCAAGATTGCATTGCCCATATAGCTCAGCGGTAGAGCACTTCCTTGGTAAGGAAGAGGTCTCCGGTTCAAGTCCGGATATGGGCTCCATATAATACTGGGCCCAAAATTGAATTTTAGTATTGTTTAATAATATTTAAAGAGGTATCGAACGATGTCGAAGGAGAAGTTTGAACGCAATAAGCCCCATGTAAATGTGGGGACGATTGGTCACGTAGATCATGGTAAGACCACGTTAACGGCGGCGTTAACGAAAGTGTCAGCGGAAGCCCAAGGTGGCGAGTTCAAGGACT
>CALJEX010000044.1 GCA_938074525.1 uncultured Gammaproteobacteria bacterium | reverse complement strand
AATCCATTGACTCCAAGAGCCTATAAAAATCTTAGTCGGCGGCATTCCTGCCACCGCTTGAGCTAACAAGTTATGGCATGCCGTGACACCTGAACCACACATATTAACTACATTAGTTAACGGCTGATCTTTAATAATATTAGCGAATCGTTGGTTAATCGTGTCCGCTGTCTCAAACAAACCATCCTTGGTTAAATTTCCACCGAATGGGAGATTATCTGCTCCAGGAACGTGTCCAGGTACAGGATCAATGTTTTTATCTTTACCCGTAAACCGGTCCGCTGCGCGTGCATCTATTAAGGTGATGTTATTCGCCGCTAGTTCGGCTTGCACTGTGTCAATATCGACCAGCCAATCCATATTGGCTGCACCAGAAAAATTACCGGGCGCAAACTTAACCTCATCTTGACTGAGCGGAAAACCTTGCTGAGTCCATTGCTGCATTCCACCATTGAGTACTGCTACTTTGTCATGCCCCACCCAACGCATCATCCACCACAATCTTGCGGCAAAAGCACCTGAGATATCATCGTAAGCAATAACTTGAGTATCACTATTAATTCCCCATGCTTTTAACTGTGCTAAAAACACATCCGCATCAGGTAGTGGATGACGCCCCGATGTTTCAGTCATGGAAGAAGATAACTGAGTGTCCATATCAGCAAACTGTGCCATCGGTAAATGACCAGATTGATAACTCTTCAAGCCACCTTGAGGGTCTTTAAGACTAAAACGACAATCGAACACACGCACATTATCTTGATCAATAATTGCTTTAAGTTCTTGTGCAGAAATAATTGTGTTGTATTCCATTTTGATAATCTCCTTATATTTAATCTGGCATTAGAAGCATGTTGCACATACAGTATAATACATCAAGATTTTGAAAATTATTTTCTCCTCTTTCTACTGCTATACCCTTGCATATCCGGCACAATATTCTTATACGGAAATGATTCTATTTGATTGTGTTGATCATGCAGCATTTGTATCACAGTGGTAATATCTTCAACCTTGTTATCAGATTTATCCTGCAAAACTCTTTGCAAGCCAAGCAAGCCACCAAATTGAATTTTCACCCATACTCCGTGAGGGACTTGGGTTAAATCATCTTCGTAATCAAATGCGTCTAGACCTATCTGCTTTAAGCGCTCATACGTGCATGTACATTGTTGCTGATGTTTTTCAGATTGGCAGGCAATATCTGCTCCCGCTCTGCGCGTGACTAATTCTCCATATTGACAAGAAAATTCATTGGCTATTTGTGTCAACGCGAACACACATGCATCACCTATCATATATCTTCCCTATCAATTGGCAGATTTAACTGAAACCATGCAACTCATATCTTCATTTCCTCTCACCGGTTCTGTGAAGAATCTTCTCATCAATACGTTTTTCTTGCGACATACATTTTCAAACAACTTAGTCGCGGGCGCGGGCGCACTCACATATACATCATGACAAGACAAATCTGTATGAGATTGCATTGCTTGCATGATATGGGCTTCCACGGTAGCGCAACCAAGTTGTGGATTATCTGCTAGTTGTTTTATCGATTCATCTAATGCGATACCCGTATAGCTAAAGTTATCAAATGCATCAGTCCATGAACGACAAAGATTATGCATATATAATCCATCTCGGCCACACGACATCCAAATTAAATGAATATGTAACTCCTGTTCTTGCGCGGTAATATGCTCCAACAAACTCTTTATTGCGGCGAAACCAGTATCAAAGGCAAATAAAATAACGGGTCGATTAGCATTTTCATCATAAATGAATTCACCAAATGGTCCAGACAGAACCAAATTATCACCCATCCTCATCTTATCAGCCACTCTCATTGAAACGGGGTCATCACTGCTCACACGCAGGTGCAATTCAATTAATCGATCTTCGCATGGACAGCTAGCGATTGAGAAACGACTCTCTCCTACGCCATCCAAGCCAATCTCTACATACTGCCCCGCCAAAAAACGTAAGCGACTAGTTCGCGGTGTCTGCACTATTAGTCGAAAAACCTGTTCGACTAGTTGATCGACTTTTCTCACCTTTACATTTATTTTTTGCAAAGGAATATCTGCAACCGTGTTAGCAACTAAGACATCAATGACAACATCATCCTTCACTGCACACACACAAGTCAGCATATGGCCTTGAAGTTTTTCTGCTTCGGATATGACGAATTCACGTGGTTTTATTTCTTCTACAGTGCCACTGATTAAACGCGCCTGACACAAACCACAGGTACCACTACTACAGCCATAGTTAATTGATATGCCCGCGCGGATAGCTGCCTCGAGAATTGTTTCATTCTCCTGCACCATAAATGTTTTGTTATTACTACAAAGGGTAACTTTATGTTCCATAAAGATCACTCATGCAATTTCATCACCTCAGCACTATAGATAGACCTTCTAGACTCAATCAAATCGACTGTTGAATTATTAGACGCTAAAGTACTAACAATATGCGCGTCTTCTCATTCAAAAATTTTCGGATTCTAATCCTACTGATCATTCTCGCGACAGTAGCACTTTACGTCAAAGACCAAAAACTAGTCACCCAAGGCTGGTACAAAACACTTGATATCGTAGTTTACCCCATCAATCCTACGAATAGCCCGATCGTACGGCGATATATAGATTCATTATCTTCTCAAAGCTTTTCACAAATAGACAAAATGATTAAGCGAGAAGGTGAAAAATACAACATAGTCTCCAGCAGCCCAACAAAAATGAGACTTGGCCAAACTCTTAACATAATACCTCCAGCCCCTCCAGAACTTGGAAGCAACACACTAGACATTATCTTTTGGAGCTTAAAACTTAGACTATGGTTATGGCAAAATGCGCCAGATGAAATCAATGATAAACACCTAATACTAATGTTTGTCTTATATCACGACCCTTCAATCATGCCACAATTGAAACACTCTGTTGGTTTACAGAAAGGATTGGTTGGTATCGTCAACGCTTATGGCGTGAAATCACAATCAACACAAAATAATATCGTCATTGCTCATGAATTTTTCCATACCGTGGGTGCTAGTGATAAATATGATGAATTTGGAAATCCTGTTGTTCCAGATGGTTTGGGCGAGCCAAACCAATCACCGTTATACCCACAAAAGAAAACAGAACTGATGGCGGGTAGACGTGCACTCAGTGCATCTCATTCCGAAATGCCAAATAGTTTTAGAAAAATTGTCATCGGAGAAAAAACAGCACGAGAAATCGGCTGGCTGAGTGATATATAATCCTCAGCATGCATACTCGTTACCAGCAAATAGAAAATTACATCACTAAGGATGGCTCCACCATACGCGAGCTGATGCACCCTGATGCACATGCAAATCGCAATCAAAGTCTTGCAGAAGCAACGGTTCCTGTAGGTATACAAACTGAATTACACTTGCATAAAAAATCTGAAGAGATTTATCACATCACTCAAGGCGAAGGAATCATGTCTCTGGGCGAAACCCAATTCCAAGTAAGTGTTGGCGATACTATTTGCATTCTTCCAAATACCCCTCACCAGATTGCTAATACCGGCAATAATGATTTAGTGATTCTTTGTGCTTGCAGTCCAGCCTATTCTCATGAAGACACTGTAATCATTTAACTTTAACTATAAACATAAAAAGAAATATCTGTGGACATAAAAATCAACCTTAATAATTTAATAAAAAAGTCAGACATTGTAATTGGGGTCCTATCAGACACACATAATCAGCTTAATGATATTGTGGTTAACTCTTTACAATATTGTGACGCAATTATTCATGCAGGTGATATTGGTGACGCCGATGTGCTTGAAAAATTAAATGCACATGCTAATTATGTTTTCCCCGTCAGAGGCAACAACGATACTGAAGAAAAATGGCCAGTGCATGATTTACCTGTATTAGCTGACATTCCTGACAATCTTGAATTATCTTTTGACGACAAAGTGGTTGCTGTCACTCACGGACATCAGTTTCATAAAGTTCAAACCCGCCACGACAAATTAAGAGATCAGTTTCCACACGCAGATATAATTATTTATGGCCACAGTCACCACATTGCCTGCGACCAACAACAATCACCTTGGGTTATCAATCCTGGTGCTGGCGGCTACACGCGCACCTTTGGCGGCGCATCCTGCATGATGTTAAATTACAAAAATAACCACTGGAACATACAACAATTTCGCGTTAACGAATAACGCCGGTTATCACTTAATGCAACATACCCTGGATAATCTCTCCATCTGGATGCAACAAGGAAAGATACTCGATTCTATTGCTAAACTCGACCGCAACGCCATTGTATCGATCCGAGCCATTAATGCTAAATTCAAACGCATAGAACCGACGCAGCCTTAAACGACCATTTTTTCTTGCTGGAAAGAATTTTTTTAAATGAATAGATTGATCCAGCATCTGCACGTGATTTTGTATACAAAACGAATGACAGCGTTTCATTGCAAATTCACGTGAGCGCAATCCATCAATCCAAAGCCATACACCTATTGCAATGATGGCAAGTACTATAAAAACATCCAATGTATTGACTTTATCCTAGTGCATTAAAAATGGTATCCCTAATCTCATCAACTTTACCGATACCATCTACTTTCAAATATTGTGGTGCATTAGCTTCACCACTATCTGCCCATGAAGAATAATACTTAATCAAAGGCTCAGTTTGCTCGTGATAAATACGTAAACGTTCACGTACCGTCTCTTCTTGGTCATCATCGCGCTGAACTAGATCTTCGCCAGTGACATCATCTTTGCCTTCCACTGCTGGTGGATTATAAATCACATGGTATGTACGACCTGAAGCGAGGTGGGCACGACGTCCACTCATACGTTTAATAATTTCTTCATCATCAACATCAATTTCAACGACGAAATCTATATCTAAGCCTTGAGATTTCAACGCATCAGCTTGCGCTAAAGTGCGAGGAAAACCATCAAACAAAAATCCCTTAGCACAATCACTTTGCTGAGTTCTTTCTTTAACTAATCCCAGAATAATCTCATCGGATACAAGTTGACCAGCATCCATGACTTTTTTGGCTTCCACGCCTAAGGGCGTGCCTGCTTTTACCGCTGCTCTGAGCATATCGCCTGTGGATATTTGCGGTATCCCATAACGCTCAGTGATATAAGTTGCCTGAGTTCCCTTTCCGGCCCCTGGACCACCTAATAAGATTGCACGCATTGGTATATACTCCTCAGTTAATTATTTTTATAAAGCACCATTTTGACACACACGGTTGCAGTAACCCACCGTATTAAACAAATTTACTCTAGTATCAATGCCATCAATCTCTGATTTCATTAGCAGCATAATTTCCCGCGCCGAAATAGGCAGGCAAAGTCTAATAAAAAGTGTGTTTATCGTCATGATAGTTATTGATAACAGCTAACCATAATAAATTTGAATCAGTATCGCTATTCAATATAATTTAACTACCTATTCATAAGGCAAATCATATGAGTAAAAAAAATGCTTTTTACGCCCAATCTGGTGGTGTCACCTCAGTCATTAATGCCACAGCATGCGGCTTAATAGAGACTGCACGCCAACATAAAGACAAGATTGGAAAAGTCTACGCAGGGCGCAATGGAATCATTGGCGCACTGACTGAGGATTTAATCGATACTTCAAAAGAATCAACTCGTTCAATTGCAGCCTTACGTCATACACCGTCAGGTGCTTTTGGTTCATGTCGATACAAACTAAAAAATCCAGAAGAAGATCGCACTCAATATGAACGCCTTATCGACGTGTTTAAAGCACACAATATCGGTTACTTCTTCTATAATGGCGGCGGCGATTCTCAAGATACATCCCACAAAGTCTCGCAGCTAAGTAAAGCGATGGGCTACCCGATCCAATGCATAGGTATTCCTAAAACTGTCGACAATGACTTACCTATTACTGATTGCTGCCCTGGGTTTGGCTCAGTCGCCAAATACGTCGCAGTCTCTATCCGCGAAGCAGGTTTTGATGTTGCTTCAATGGCAAAGACATCGACCAAAGTTTTCGTGATGGAGGTCATGGGCCGTCATGCTGGCTGGATTGCCGCTGCCGGTGGCCTAGCCGCCGAAAATGAAGGTGATGCGCCACACATTATTTTATTCCCGGAAGTTCCTTTCAGAAAAACAGCCTTCATCAAGCGCGTGAAAGAATGCGTTAAGAAATATGGCTACTGTGCCATTGTTGTGTCCGAAGGCGCAGCTTATAAAGATGGTACTTTCTTAGCAGACGCCGGCGGGGTGGATGCATTTGGTCATAAGCAGTTAGGTGGTGTTGCTCCAGTCGTTGCTCAAATGATTAAAGATGCAACTGGTTACAAATATCATTGGGCAGTAGCAGATTATTTACAACGTGCTGCTCGTCATATCGCATCTAAAACAGATGTCGACCAAGCTTATGCCGTCGGTAAAGCTGCAGTGGAATTTGCCCTACAAGGTAAGACAGCAATTATGCCTACTATTGCTCGAGTATCGAATGATCCATATAAATGGAAGATCGGACAAGCATCTTTGGTGCGCGTTGCCAACGTAGAAAAAATGATGCCTGCCAGTTACATCACCAAAGATGGCTTCGGCATTACTAAACGTTGTCGTACTTATTTATCACCTTTGATTAAAGGCGAAGACTACCCTCCGTATAAAAATGGTTTGCCACAGTATGTCAAACTTAAGAATGTCCCTGTTCGCAAAAAACTCAATACTGATTTTAACATTTAAGCACGCAATGAAATGAGAGAAGTAGAAAGATTAGTCCAAGAAGAAAAAGCTAAGATCGCTGCAGAGACAGCCAAGATTGCGTGGAAAGAATTAGAAAAGTTTTATGCGCAAGGAAAATTAATCTTAGTTAGCGAGACATTGAATTTAGTAGAAGTAGGTTATTCAATCTCCCTCGATGATGCTACTAAGATCATTGCATGGATGGAGTCAGGCTTACTGGTTAAAGAGTTCAACGCTCAAGCCAAAACTTGGCATAACGAAGATGCTGATGTATGGAGCGTGGTAGTACACCCTTTTGTACTTGTGCAAGATGCAAAAAACATTACTGGATACAAACTCAGTCAGCCTACTGCCTAATGGTAAGCCTTCCTCCTTCATGAGTAATAGAAAGATTCCTAAGGAACGACATACCCAGTAATATTTCTTCGCCATCCATGTGTGGATTTATATCGGCTTTCACATTGTATAAAGTAATTTCACCAAGACTAATACGCTCTAATACCGTCGAGTAAACTGTAATATTGCCATTCGCTGTTGTTGCGGTTAAAGCGTTACCTTTTTTTAGCCCCACTCTATATGCCACCCGCTCTGGTACTGACACAAAACTTGCCCCGGTATCCACTAAGAATACGACCGGCTTATCATTAATTTTTCCGCTAGCCACATAGTGACCGTGGGTACTACTTTGCAGCACTACTTCTTTACTGCCATTATCCAACACTTGCGTGCTTAGGTTTTGGTTGGGATTACGCTTATTGTCGAGCACGTTAGTAAATAGCATTGTCAACAATCCTATTGCCGCTACCCATGACAACACTATCATCCATTTGCCGGCGATGGCACTGAAGTTATTTTCTTGATTACTCACTAAATAAATATTCTCAATTCTTGGTCATTTTAAATTGCATTATAGTCGTGCACTAGAATAACTACGATATCAGACAAGATAAGCTGTTCTGGATTCCCGCCTTCGCGGGAATGACGGTTATTTTAGTAAGTGTATTAGTGGTTACACAAATAGTAGTTATTTTCTTTTAGACTTTATCTCTGTGCAAAACGTTGTCATTCCCGCGAAGGCGGGAATCCAGCAAAAAGTTTATAAGGTAACTGAACGCAGTTGCTCGGCCGCATCTTCTGGACTGACTGTACTCACAAACAAGCCAGAACCCAACTCAAATCCAGTAGGGATACTTGTACGCGGGCATATTTCCAAATGCCAAACATAACTATCAACGCAATCTTGCCATTCAGTTGAATGCGGTAAGGAATGCAAAAAGAAATTATATTGAACACTGCCTAGTACATTATTAAGTCTTTGCATAGTATGTTTAAGTACTGTCGCAAAATCATTTAAGTGTTCATCTTTAATGTCTATGAAATCAGCCTGATCAAATAATGGCAGTATCTGTACCTCCCATTCAAAGCGGCTAGCAAATGGTTTGACTGCTATAAAATATTCGCCTCTCTCAATAATATATTGGCCGACATTAATTTTTCTCCTTACCTCACCAGACTGGCGATCATATATAGTTGCTTCAAAAGTTAGCGCCTCATCAATCAAGGTGTGAAAAATATTCTGATTATATTTTTGATAATACTGACGCGTAGAATTTAATTCATTCACCACGTTTTCTGGCACTACCGGCATAGCGACGATTTGACTATGCGAATGTGCAATGCTGGCACCTGCGGCTGCACCAAAGTTTTTAAATACTAATACATATTTAATGCGTTCATCACTTGCATAAATTTCTTGCATACGATCACGAAACATCGAGAACATCCCGGCAATATGACCTACCTCCATATCACTGACGCGTATACCATGATTGCGATGATCTATGACAACTTCATGCCGACCATAACCATCAATCACTTTTTGCAGACCAAAGTTAATCGCATTACCGCTTTGCTGCGGACTCAGTACAGGAAATAAATTTTCAACCACTCGTACTTGCCAATCCGTCGGTGTTGGCCAAGCCGCAATCGTGGCAGGAGTCATTTCCTCATTACCTACACAGAATGGACATTTTTCTACATGTTCTCGTGTATCACGCTCGACCGGCGCTTCTTCCTTTCTAGGGCGCAAACCACGCGCGGTGGAAACTAAAACAGATTCAGAGGGAACAATCGGATTAATTCTTATCTCACGAATACTTTCATTTTCATCACTCATCTATCTCTCCAATTATCCTTGTCTATTAGCGCATAAACATTAAGCTTTAATCAACGCGCAATCACTGACCATAACATCTAAAGCCACCTTAGGCTGATGTGTAATTATCCTCCTTAACTAGCTACATCGAAAATAGGATGGACTTATGCAACACAAAGCTAATTCTATCCGGTAGTTAGATTTTCTGTTATTGCTGCTAGAAATTTTCCTGATACAGATCAATGACACTAATGTCATGTATACATACACTGAATTTACAAATTTTAATTCAGTTGAGTATTATGACTACACAAACTTTTTCAAAAGCTATTGCTAGCTTTCTATGCTTATTAATATTATCTACCACAGTTAACGCCGATAATCATGATCGTTGGATTATTCGTCTGCGCGCGATTGATATTGCACCAGATGACAGCAGCGGCGACATCGCCGTCAACGGCACATCCGTTGCCAATAGCGGTGTCGGTGTTGATGAAGACATTGTGCCGGAACTTGATATCACTTATATGTTAACTAAACATATAGGCTTAGAACTCATCCTTGCAACCTCCAATCATAATGTCACCGCACGCGGATCATTAGGCGCTCTTGGCAGGGTGATCAATACAGATGTGCTCCCACCTACTTTAACCCTGCAATACCATTTTAATCCTGATGGTACTTTTCGCCCATACGCAGGTATCGGCGTGAACTACACTCATTTTTATGATGAAAAGGTCAGAGGTCCATTAGATATCGCAGGTTCAGACATTCGTTTGGATAGCTCATGGGGTTTAGCCGCTCAATTAGGCATTGACTACATGCTCGATCACGAGTGGTTTATTAACGCAGATATTAAATATATCAAGATAGATTCAACTGCGACGTTTCATGACACTGTGTTTGGAAATGTCGAAGTTGATGTCGACATTGATCCTATTGTAGTTGGACTTGGCTTTGGCAAAAGATTTTAAAGTTTGATGTTGGTCAAGTTGTTGTAAAAACAAAACTAATTGATCAAACCTTTACTTGATATACATCATTTCTAATTAACAGTGCAGCTCCCAAAATAGACTCACAAGTTACACAAAAATAGATTCGGGAGTTTTAAAATGCATACGTTTTTAGTAAATATTAGATATTTTTTCACACCAGCCTTAATCATATTATCGCTCATAGGTGTCGTACTAGGCGGCAACTGGGTATGGTTAGGCGTCGCTATATTTGGCGCGGCTATCATTGCTGACTTTGTTACCAGCGCAGTCCCTAGTATTCATGCCGATGCCGCAGGGCGCGATGAAGACGGCGAAACGATAGGAAAGGCATGGCTTCTTAAAGCCATGATGTGGGCACAGTATCCTGTGTTTGTCGCACTACAGCTTGCCTTAATCTGGCGTGTTTATGAATTTGCCTCAGGCACACCAATTGGCACCATGGAGTTCCTATGGTTTGAAGTTCAAACCGGCGTGACTGGTTGGCAGATGGCTGGCGCCACTATCTCAGCAGCAATGTTTTTAGGGCTTGGCATTATGTTTGGACATGAGCTTGCTCATACAAAAGGACCTACTTTTGTACTTGCGCGTTGGATGATGGCATTAAGTGGGATTTCACACTTTTGTTATGCGCATGTCTACAACCACCATCTAGAGTTAGGTTGCGAAGATGATCCAGCCACTTCACCTCGTGGCAGATCCATCTACTCACACTACTTGTTATCTCATTTTGGACAATCACGATTTTTGTACATCATGGAACAACAACGCTTAAAAAGATTAGGCACTCCGTTCATTTCTTGGAAAAATCGTTGGATTCGCGGTTACGCGATGAGTTTACCAACCATTATCTTATTCTGGATGGCAGGCGGATGGATTGGTCTTGGCATTATGGTAGCAGCATGGGCCATCGCCGGCTTTGAATTAGAAGTACTTAACTACTTGGAGCATTACGGATTGATACGTGAGAAAGGCAAGCCAATTGAGTACCACCATTCATGGGATGTTGGTGAATCACCTATAACACAGTGGGGATTCATTGAGATAGGTCGTCAAGGCGATCATCATGATCGCGGTGAAACACATTTTTGGGAACTTGAAGAAGTTGGTTCGCCTGATACTGGTTACGGTTACTTTGCAATGTTCGCAATGATACTTGTTCCCCCTGTTTGGGAGAGCTTCATAAAACCACGACTAGCTGAGTGGGATAAGAAATTTGCTAGCGAAGGTGAACAAAAAATTGCGGCACGCATGAATTACCGTGCAGGCTGGCATGACATGCCTTTATGTTCAAAAGCATAGACGACGAATTAAGGAGAATAAAATGAAAACATTAGCAGCACTTTTTTCAATTGCACTGTTTACCTCACTAGTAGGGTACGCATTAGTGCTAGCCGGCGTAGAAGCTCATCATCAAGAGCCTTTATGGGCAATAGGAACATCCGTTGTATTTTTAGTGACTTTACTTATTGATGTATGGATGTTCTTCGCCATCGCCGGTGAAGAAGCCTATCAGTGGGAAAAATAACATCTTCTTGATAAATCCATAGTACCTCCGCAAGGAGGAAGACGTAGCAGTTAGCGCGGTATGTAATACCGCGCTTTTTTTATGTGCTAGCAACCTCTAGCAAACGATCATGATCAACAATCTGAATAGATCGTCGTGTCACTTCAACAATATTATCATCACCAAACTTAGTCAGAATACGACTAACCGTTTCAACGGCTAAGCCCAAATAATTAGCAATGTCTTGGCGGCTCATAGACAGCATAAAAGATTCACTGGATAATCCGCGCAGCTTAAAACGTCCAGACAAACTTAGTAAGAACGTTGCCACACGTTGGTCTGAATTCTTCTTAGCTAGAAGTAACAGCATTTTATGGTCTTGAGATATTTCACGGCTAATTAATTTCAATAGCTGTTTTTGCAAACTAGGAATTTGCAAACAAATGTCTTCTAAATCATCCAAAGGCATCTCACAGATGCTACTAGTCTCTAACGCTTTACTACTACAGTTGTGTATAGACTCATCTAGCCCGGCAAGACCAACAATCTCACCTGGCAAGTGAAAGCCAAGCACTTGCTCCTCGCCGCTTTCAGTAATAGCAAAGGTTTTAACTGAACCCGACCGCACTGCATAAATGCTTCGGTTATCATTGCCTTCTTTAAAAAGGAGGTCTCCAGCATGCACCACACGTCTAGCCTTGATCACATCATCTAGTCGCTGAAACTCTTCTGCTTGCAGCCCACGCGGTAAGCACAACTCAGCCAAACTGCATGTTTTACATGAGGCGCTCAGAGCGCGAAAACTTACGTTAGTTTCAGTCAATCAAACTCTCCATATTTAACTTGGCACAAAATAGTTTCCATACCAGCCTTGATCCATATCAATTACAATGACACCCCACTTAACTTATGATTACACTAGTGGGCAACTAGGTTATTTAATAACCTCGGCAGCTGTTAATGATGACTTATAAATAGCATGAAGTCATCAGATTAGTTGATTTAAACTAGACGAAGTTTTAAATACTATAGTACGAACGCTTAGCCTAGAATTACGAATAAAATTTATCTATCAGCGTTAAGTACGATAGCTAACTATTCGGGATAATATGTTTCTTATCGGACGACACTATAATAACTTAAAGAAAATTTATCACTAAATTAGGGTGTAATACTTCTATAATTATAAAATAACACATTGATTTTAATGGAGATTTAGAATGGGCCTATTTGGATTTGGCGGAAAAAAACAAAAACCCGTAACCGCAGGTAAGAACGACAAAATTTCACTCACCGGGCCAGCCGATGCCATCACCATGAAAGCTATCATGACAGCAGGCGTACGTGGTGTTGAGATGGATATCAATCTATCCGGTGACTCACTCAGCCTAGCCCATGGGCCAGTTTCAGCTAAGGGTGAAAGTGCTGTGATTACCTATTTTGACAAAAAAGGTACCGGTGCATCTCTCAGACCTAAAAAAGCACGCATCTTAGGCGAGCAAAATTATTGGATGGATCTTAGCTGTCAGTTTTTAGACAAAGGCGAAAAAGTAAGCGAGATCCTCAACAGACTAAACAGCAATTTGGCTAACCAAGAATATGTCGCAGGACCCCTATCACTTGCAGATGCCGTGATTGCCGGAAACGTACTTATGCTTAAAAAGTCAGGCAGTTATCCAGCAGGCTTATCAAACATCGATACCTGGTTGACTAGAGTTGAGCAGCAGATCCCGGAAAATTTACGTTCTACCTATATGAGCCACGTAAGCTAAACAGATTAATGAGAGAGGATTAACAACATGGATTTATTTGATCAACGCGCAGCCGTCGATGAGAGCGAAGGACAATACGGACTTTCAGGTGAAATGAAGAAAACTCAGTATATTCTTCAGCTATTAGGAGCACCTTGGTGTCCCGACACGCTTAAGTGTATTTTAGCAGCCGCTGAACAAGGCATGGAAATGACTTGTGGCTTAGTTGACTCTTCTGAAAACGAACAAAGCTCTAGTGACTATCTCGCCGTTTCAGAATTTGGTGTCATGCCAGCCTTAAAAGAAAGTGATTACACAGTGGCTGGAGTAAGAGCAATTACCGAGTTTATTAATGCTCGAGGCTTAGGCAACACACTAATTCCAATGAATGCCGTTAAAGCATCTGATCAAGATTGCTGGATTGAAATCTCACGAACACAAGCAGAACCTGCCATTGCAACGCTTGTTGCAGAGTGTGTTTGTTCTGATAGCAACGATGCCGGCAAAATTGCTGACGCCAAGAATACATTAGCCCCTATTTTAGACATGCTTAATGACGCTTTAGGTAAAAGCGAATTCATTGTCGACAAATTCTCACTAGCTGATATCCATTGGACTGCAGCTCTACACCTTCTAAGCTTAACTGCGGGTGTTGATTTGATAGAAGAACGCAGTAATATTAAAAATTGGCTTGCTAAAATTAGAAGTAAAAAAAGCGCTTGTGGTCAGGATGTTATTGCCACATCGTTCATGCCAACTGCGGCAGACATTAAAGCCAAAAAACTACCACCTATTATTAAAATTGCAGACTTTTAAGCAAGTCTCATCAAGCCACAAAAAAGCCCCTTTTTAGGGGCTTTTTTGTGGCTACAATTAATCATCTTGAGGTAATGACACTAAGGACGTTTAATACAATAACAAAAGTGACTAGTTGTTATCGTGCTGGACAATTCTTACGCTCGCAGCAAACAACTCAACTACTAACGGTTAAGCACTTCATCTCTGTATTGATTTATCCTCTGAGCTACTTCACCAATAATATTATTATTAATCTGCATCTCCTTTAAAGTGATACATACGCATTCAATCATAGCATCTACATGCTCATCACTTAGTCCATGAGCAACTGCATTTTTATGTGCATCGCGCAGGCTTGAACCCTCATATAGTGTTTGACCACCAAAAATCATGGTTAAGAACGCTTGCATTTTATATGTTTGCTTTTGCATATCGATATTGTCAAAAAATGGCTTCAACTTATCATCCCTGAATAAGTTGACATATAAATAATGCGTCGCTTTTGCGACAGTATCTTCGCCACCAATTCTTTCAAATAATGTTTGCGTCATAACTTAGCAACAATGTGATTTGATATTGCATTATATCTCAGCTATTACTCACATCTATTGTCATGAATCAATATTTAGCTAATAGTATTGATAAATAATACCACTACACTTTCATATCAATTCGTCATGAATGCGGAATACATAGATCAACCTAAACGCATATTTTATTCTGACCCTTAGAAAGTGATCATCAACAAATACATGCTAATGATCACCTGGCTATTCAAGAATTACTTATTTGATAAAAAGCATTTCTTGATATTTTGGTAATGGCCACAATTCATCAGCAATTAGTCCTTCCAAAGCATCTGCATGTGTCCTTACTTCTAGCATTAAGCCACAAATAGTGTCTGCACAAAAAGTCATATGCTCTTCTACTGTATCGAAATCATGTTTCTCTATTGCGTCTGAAAGCTGTTTAACAAACGACATCATTTTGCTTGCTTCAGTTGCGACACTCTTAATGCTTAGTCCATCCACTTCTAAACCCATGCCAGCTAAGCTCTCGGCAGTCTTTGTTAAGGTAGAAAGATATGTGATTGCTGCTGGATAAATTTTAGTGGTGGCCATATCAACCACAAGCTTTGCTTCCACCTCTATAGATTGTACATATTGCTCCGCATAAACCTCAAAACGACTCGCCAACTCGCCGGGTGATAACACACCGGTATTCTCAAACAGCTTAATTACTGATTCTTCCTTAAAAGCAGGTAATGCATCTGCTGTCGTCGGTATGTTTTTAAGTCCACGTTCTTCTACTGCAGCTTTATGCCATTCGGACGAATAACCATCACCACCAAACACAACATTGCCATGTAATTCCATTAGCTCTTTTAATACGATAATGACTGCTTCTGTTTTTTCACTACCACTAGCTAACGTTGCTTCAAGTTTTTCAGCTATCCAATTTAATGAATCTGCCAGCATTGTATTCATAGCCACTAAAGGTCCAGACACGGACTGAGATGAACCAACTGCGCGAAACTCAAAACGATTCCCAGTAAAGGCAAATGGTGAAGTACGGTTACGATCCCCTGGATCACGTTCAAATTTGAGGATCTGAGAAAGACCCAGATCCATAACACCACCACTAGCCTTCTCTAATAATTTACCTTCTTTAATATCATTGAACACACTTTCTAATTGATCACCTAAATACACAGATAAAATTGCTGGTGGCGCTTCATTTGCACCAAGACGATGGTCATTTGCTGCAGACGCAATCGCTGCTCGCAATAATGGACCATACAAATGAACACCACGAATGACCGCGCCACAGAAAAGTAAAAAGTTAAGATTCTCATGCGGCGTGCTTCCTGGGTCGAGTAAATTACCTTGGGTAGAATTACCGACAGACCAATTAACGTGTTTGCCTGAACCATTAATGCCAGCGAATGGCTTTTCATGTAGCAGGCATAAAAATCCATGCTCTTTTGCTGTGCTTTTCATTGTTGTCATCATTAATTGCTGATGATCTGCCGCAACATTAGCTGCTTCAAAGTAAGGTGCAATCTCGAATTGCCCTGGCGCGACCTCATTGTGATGTGTTTTAGCGGGTATGCCTAAACGATAAAGCTTGTCTTCAAAATCCTGCATAAATACTTGTACGCGTGCAGGTATTGCGCCGAAGTAATGATCATCAAACTGCTGACCTTTTGCAGAAGCAGCACCGAATAATGTCCGCCCAGCCAACAAAAGATCAGGACGACTATTAGCAAAGTTCTCATCGACCAAGAAGTATTCTTGCTCTGCACCACAGCTTGAGTTTAGAGGTGCAATATCCGTTTCTCCCATTAACGATAAAACTTTGCTGGCAGCTTTATCCATAGCCGCATTAGATCTTAGCAATGGGATTTTTTTATCCAGCGCTTCACCTTTCCACGACATAAACACACTAGGTATCATCAGCGTTGAACCGTTAGCGGTATTCATAACAAAAGCTGGGCTAGTAGGGTCCCAAGCAGTATAACCACGTGCAGCATTAGTCATGCGTAAACTACCATTTGGGAATGATGAACCATCTGGCTCACCTTTGATTAATAAGCTACCAGTAAATTCTGTAATCGCGTTTCCATCAGAATTTGTGACGATAAAACCATCATGTTTTTCTGCCGTAATATTCGTCATCGGGTAAAAAATATGAGAGAAAAATTTAACCCCTTTTTTTGTTGCCCACTCTTTCATTGCTGAAGCCACCACATCTGCAGTAGCTGGATCGAGTGGTGCACCGGTTTGTACTGTTTTCTTTATTTCCTTGAATGCACTCTTAGACAAGGCATCTTCCATGGTCGAAAGATTAAAGACGTCACATGCCCAGATTTCGCTTAATGGCTGTGTCGGCGAGTATGACTTGGATATACGATTTGTAATTTGACTTACGGCTTGAAGCCGCGCTTGATTTCCGCTCATTTGAATAACCTTCGTTAGCTTATTATGTAGTAATAGTTACCTCGGATATTGCTTCCGATGACAGTGATATTTATTCACTATTTACTACGCAGGAATCAGGCCAGTTTTTTATATATGCATACTAATATCAGACTTTATCTAGTTTTATATTTTTAGTTACTGTCTGGTATTTTATAATTAACGCAATACGCTTGAATGAGGGCTATTATCAAGTCATATGCTCCTGAAAGAGTGCAATTATGTTTTAATGCTGAAGACACTTAGCTAAAGGCAAATGAAACTGACTAGCCAAGCTGATGTATTATTAACTTGCATTCCCTAAAATAGTGCTTCTTACTAACAAACATCCTCATAATGGTGCATAGCGTTGAGGTTAGAATGCTAACTGCAATGACAACCATAATTTAGATTTTTGTTTCGCACCCAGCTTATTGTTAATATCTTGCTCACCGTAATTAACCCCTATTATTTGATTTTGGGCAATTTTATGGCTCAACAAAAAATCATCCTTAATGCTGGAATCTTCCAGAGATGAGTCCAGTTGTTTTTTATCAACAACATCTAAATACTTGTTTTCATTCACGTAACTAGCATTGTTGACAAATTCATCTGCGTTACTTACAGAGGTTATTACACTCAGAAAAATAATTATAAAAAGTGTCAGCCGTTTTGATGCGTATTCCATTTCGCTACCTAATTGTTTTAATAAGATCTGAGAAAACCAAAGCCAATTAGCAGCCTTCAATCTCCTCTAATCGATTAAATAGCAAAAACAATACCAACAACATCTTAGTTTAGACATGCACTAAAATTCATAACCCAAAGTAAAGATATATTCTTTATCTGTTGTTGCTGCACCTTGCGCAGGTGACTTATTCCAATCAATATTAGCTTGCAGTTTTGCGTTAATATAGTCATTCAAAGGTAATTTGAAGCCCGTACTGGAACGGACATTAACATCATCACTGTTTTCTAAGCTAAAAAAGCCTTCGTGATTATGGAAAGCACCAATCCAGGGAAATAATTCTTGTTCATAGTCGTAAGCCCAGCGGCCACCGGCATAATGGTTGTCTTCATCATCTTCAAAATCTTCATCGACATAGGCAAAACCAATTTCACCTTTCATTTTAAGATCATCTCTTTCAAAAAATTGATAACCGCTACCAAGCGAGTAAGTTGATCTTAAATTTAATAACTCTTCAAAATCCTCTTCAAACGACACTGAGCCAAAGCCATACCATTTTTCATTAATGAAATGATCTAATTGTAAAGAACCAAATGTTTCATCTTGGGTTTTGTCTCCATCATTTTTTTCGATAGTTTTTGCTAGCTCCAATATGTAGCGATTTTTCAGCGTTCTTGCTTGAGCATACAATCTACCTTGATAATCTTCATCATCTTCATTACCACTAGAATGGCTCAAGCCTATATCAAGATTACCCGAATATTTAATTTTATTCTGATCTGACTGTTCTGCTATATCAGTTTGATTGGCAGCCAATTCGTTCGCTTCAAATGACACACTGGTTTCGTTACTAGTTAAATTAAATGGTGAATCTTTACTCTTATTCAATTGTCCTAACTGTGATTCACCATTTTCAAATATCACTTTGACAGGTTCGTCTGTGGTTAATGTCAGCACCATGCTATGTTGTATTTTCACTGCTTTGGCAAATGCAGTATTAATAACAATATATTGGTCATTTATTTCTTGCACTGTGCCAAGCAGTCGATCACCTGATATTAATGTGATTTCATCTGCTAATATGGTTTGAGTAGCTATGGCAAACAATAGCAAACCGCCAAGAAGTCTCTTTACGACATTCATTACATTTACCTAAATTTTTTGTGGATTACGTGATATGACTTTTGAATTGTGTCAGTGCTAATTAGAGATTATATATAATTTTAACGTTAACTTTTTATTATTGTATCTATTAAAATTAACCAGCGATCACCATGCCTATCTATATTTTATTTACAATCATTATTGCCGTGTGTTTAGCTTGGTATATACGCAAACGCCTCATTGCTAATAAGCGCAGTCAATTGTTTGATACACCATTATCCGCTAACTGGATTTCACTACTTGAAGACAATGTTTCATTGTATAAACGATTACCCCATACGCTTAAAACTCAATTACATGGTTGCATTCAATTATTTCTACACGAAAAAGAGTTTATTGGGCGTGGTATTGAAATTACACAACAAATACGTTTAACCATTGCTGGCAATGCTTGCATGTTATTGCTGCAAGGACAAAAACGCAGCTTTCCTGGCTTTACCAGCATTCTCGTTTACCCCGATACCTACGTCGCTAAACAGATCAATCATGATGGTTCATTAGAATCAATAGAAAATAGTCATCGAGCAGGCGAATCTTGGTTTCGTGGCCCCATTGTATTGTCGTGGGGAGACACTTTACGTGGGTCAGTAAATGCTAAAGATGGACACAATGTAGTGATTCATGAATTCGCACATAAATTAGATGAGCAAAGCGGCAGTATGGATGGCTTACCCGTACTCAGAGAGAATGCTCATTACTCTGATTGGGCCAGTGTCCTCAATGAAGAATTTGCTTCATTAAAGTATCGCTCACAGCGCGGCAAGAATTCTGTGATGGATGAATACGGCACAATTTCTCCACCTGAATTCTTTGCAGTGGCTACTGAATCTTTCTTTGAGAAGTCCAAACAAATGAAGAAGAAACTGCCCGAGCTATATGAACAGCTAAGCCGCTTTTATAATATAGACCCTGCTGGCTGGTAGTCAGAATAAATCCTCTGTTCTACCGACCTGGCTTTCTTTAATCATACGAATATAATCTTCTGGTTTTGCCTGCATTAGCTCATCGACTTCTTTAGCGTTATCGCTAGCTAACCATTGCTCAGCATCTTTGCTATCAATAATGACTGGCATACGATGATGAATTTCTGCCATTTTCTCGTTGGGATCAGTAGTACAGATTGACAAAAACATCTCTCCGTCTTCACTGATTTCAAATATTCCACCCAAAGTGAATGCAGCCTCATGAGTTTCGATGCGATAACGATTACGCTTACCTTTGGTTTGATTCTGATCCCATTCGTAAAATGCATTAATGGGTATCAAACAGCGTCTTTGTTTTATTGCCTCACCCCAGACAGGGCTCTTCCAAATCACTTGCCCCTTAGCACTCACTCGGCGCGAATTGAACAAACGTTTAGCTGGATCCCAGTCTCGTTGCCACCCCCAATTCATTAGCGCGCTATCCATCTTATTATTTTCATCCATAAAGCCTGTGACTAGCGGCTTATAATAAGGAAATAAATTCTCACTCAGCTCCATTCCAGCAGCCAAATTGAGTGATATTCCTACAGATTCCATCAAAATAGAAATGGACTGATAATCGGTTACATTTACTCTTCCACACATAATTTAATCTTAAATACACTCTGCATGAGCGAAAATATCATATTAAATTTTAGCAGTTTTAATATATGAAACTACACAGCAACATGAAGATAAACGGCAAAATGTATCGCCAAGGAATGGATGTTCCTTGGTATATGGTTTATCCATTCTTCATGTTTCATATGCTTATGTTTGGCGGCTCAGGATTTCTAATTGCCTATGGTAGTGATTCTGATGTGGCATTTTTATTCATGCATGGCGGCATTGCCATTACAGTCTATCTTATTTTTTATTTTACAATTTTTGGCGTCGATCAAGAAAAGGTAAGTTCGCTACAAGAAAGTTTCAATGATGAGCAGGTAGAAGGCTTTTTAGGAAAACTAGCCAGCCTTGAAGGCCTTGACGATTTAATCGATAGCACATCAGATAGTTCTGACCAGTCCAATGAATTAATAGATCTTATCAGTGAATTAATCATCAACAAGTAAATCAGGTTTAACTTATACGCCAAACCAAGATCTAGCGAAGGACCATGGAACTTGTAAATTTATATCCACGCTCAGCCTAACATTGAGTATGAGCGCTTCGAATCAGAGGAATCGATAAGTTGCATATCTAATGAGCTTGTTATTCCTATCTCAGATAAAACGAACATCCCTGTTCAAGTATCTTCCTAAAAGTACATTTAACTTAACACCTATAAGACCTTTGCAAACAGTATAATCTTTCAACATAGATTAGATTTTTATTTTGCTAGCTGATAGGCGTTGTAATTAAACTGGTATAAGTAAGGTCTTATATTTATTAAAGACGCTTTATTCCTAAAGATACAAAATGAAATATATTACGTTTTATGCACTGATTAGCTTTTTGCTAATATCTAACACCATTGCCTTCGCTGATAAAGCTATCTTTGCTGGCGGCTGTTTCTGGTGCGTGGAATCTGATTTTGAAAAACTCGAAGGCGTTTCTGAAGCCGTCTCAGGATTCACAGGCGGCACATTAGAAAACCCAACTTACAGCGGCAATCATCAAGGACATTACGAGGCCGTTGAAGTGACTTACGACCCGAGTATTGTAAGCTATGAACAACTATTAGATTACTTCTGGCGACATATCGATCCATTTGATGCCAGAGGTCAGTTTTGCGACAAAGGATTTAGTTATTTAAGCGCTATTTTTGTTGCTGATCAAAATGAACGTGAACTTGCAGAAAAATCTAAGCAGAAAGTTGCAAATCAATTCCCTGATCAAACCGTGGTTACACCTATTTTAGATGCTTCTACTTTCTACCCTATTGCAGGAGACGAAAGTTTTCATCAAGATTATTACAAGAAAAATCCTGTGCGCTACAAGTACTATCGATGGAATTGTGGGCGCGATCAACGCGTACAAGAAATATGGGGTGAGCAGTAGCCTCATTAGTAGAAAACATAATAGCTGGTGCGCAATAGTACGCACTAGCTATTATTAATAAGATTACTCTCCTATTTTCAATCTACCGCCCTTACCCAGGCCGCCTTCAACATTTTGAGCTTTATAGTTTCTTAAAGCGCGAACCATGTTGTTATATGAGTCAGCAAATGCTGCTGCGATTGTTTTACCTTCAGGGGTTTTAGTATAGCCATTAGCAGCACCAGCACCTCGGCTACCAAAAACTCCCAAACCAGCGCCAAAATCAAAATTCTTTGCATTGCCATTAGCAGCTGAGACTTGAACACTTGAGCGATTATCAATCAGAAGTAAGGTTGTAGAAGCTTCATTCTTTTTCAGTCCGCCTGCAAGCTTACCTAGTAACTTACCTTTTTCTCCAAATAAACCACCGACAGAACCAGCAAGGCCGCCAGTATTTTCTGACAATTGTATAGATGGACTCATAGTGAAATCAGCAGCAACCATTTGGCCTTTACCAAAATTACTTCCTTCTCGAGTTTCGCCAGATGCTTCTAATTCGCGCTCACCCATAACATTTTTTAATGCTTTTCCTCGCTCTACAACAACGAAACAATTCGACTGCTGAATCATCAACCTAAGCAACGGAACCGTGCTTCCTAGTGTGGGATAACGTCTATAGTAAGTATGCCACCAAGGTTCATATGATCTTCGTGCACTGCCAGTGTACCCAACGTTTCCGTGCATGTTTCTAACTGACTATCAGAGCCTTGAGTACTACCGCCAGCGGCAGACCCAGAAACCCCGTCAGCAAACGCTGGCATAGACAATATGAATATGACTGCCAATAAACTAGAAAATTGCCAAATTTTTATATTTGAAAAGTGCATTTTGGAACCCCATTATATATTGAATTGATTCAAGCCTATTAAAGATCATAGATTATATAGAATATAGTCAGTTTAACCCAACCATGGATAATTGAGATATTTAATCGTACTTAAGCAGCGCTATTACAGAATGGAAAATAATTACTGGATTTAATATTGCGAACAATACTATCAACTATATAGCTAGCAGT
>CALJEX010000043.1 GCA_938074525.1 uncultured Gammaproteobacteria bacterium | reverse complement strand
GCGCTGAAGCAGAATAGGATGCTGAATAATGGCATTAATTCAATCATCATCTGAGGCGGTTTCAACATCCAGCCCAGTATTCTTCCATTCGTCTTCGGCAGTGCGGATTAAATCCTTTGCGGGCATGCCTAGCGCAATAATATTAGTAAGCTCCTCTTTTGAAGGTGGATTGTCTAAATACTCAATGATATTTGGGTCAATGTTGTTTTTTTCTAGCAATGATGAAGTTTGACGACATTTTGAGCATTGAGGGTTGAAATAGACTGTTGTTGCGATCATCACGAGCATCCTAGTACTAAAATTAGATTCTAGTATAAGTTAAAAATCTATCAGTGAAACAAAGTTAATATAAATTTCATGACTAAAAAAATATTAAGTGTGTTCGGTACGCGACCGGAAGCGATAAAAATGGCGCCGGTCGTATTAGGTTTGCAAAGCCAACCAGATTTTGAATCGCAGATATGTGTTACCGCCCAGCATAGAGAGATGTTGGATCAAGTTTTACAAATTTTCTCTTTGAAGCCAAATCAAGATTTGTTTGATGTGACTTCTAATGTTTTGTTAGGTATGAGAGATGTGATTAGAGAAGTAAAGCCAGATGTTCTTTTAGTTCACGGAGATACAACGACAAGTTTTGCAGCAGCACTTGCAGCTTTTTATGAAGGTGTGGACGTGGGGCATGTTGAAGCAGGATTGCGTACTGGAAATATGAAAGCACCTTATCCTGAAGAAGCTAATAGAGCTCTGACAGGGCGTATTGAAAAATTTCATTTTGCACCTACAGAGCATGCTAAAAATAATTTAATTGCCGAAAATATAAATAGCGACAATATTATTGTTACTGGTAATACGGTAATTGATGCGCTTCTTATGGGGAGAGAAAGAGCGTTGAAATTTCCAAATACATATTGGTTTGATTTTTTCTGCGATCAGCTAGTTACAGACATTTTGAATCCATTGTGAAAGATGGTTTTGATAACTGGGCATAGAAGGGAGAGTTTTGGAGAAGGATTTGTAAATTTATGTACTGCTATTAAGAGTTTAGCTAGTAAGTATAATGATTGTGATTTTGTTTATCCTGTTCATTTGAACCCGAATGTTGAGAAGCCAGTTAATCGAATACTTGGTGGAATTTCTAATATTCATTTAATCGAGCCAACTGATTATGAATCATTTGTCTGGTTGATGGAAAAGTGCGATTTGATTCTTACTGATTCTGGGGGCGTTCAAGAAGAAGGCCCAACTCTTGGCAAGCCGGTATTAGTTACTAGAGATGTTACTAAGAGGCCGGAAGCAGTTGAAGCTGGTACTGTTAAGCTTGTTGGTACTGATGTTGATAAGGTATATGCGGGCGTTGAATCTTTATTATGTGATTAGGAATGGTGTTAATTTTGATTTGTTTAAACTTCAAAAAAGAAATGATGAATTCGCGCGTTCAGTCGGTATTGAGGATAAGTTTGTTGCTTCATATGTGGGCACGCATGGGATGGCGCATGGCTTGAATGTAATCCTTGATGCTGCTGAAAAACTAAAAAGTAAGCCAGGGATTGTGTTTTTAATGATTGGTGACGGTGCCGAAAAAGAAAAACTTCTAGAAGAGAAGAGTCGTCGCCAATTAGATAATGTCATTATGCTTGATCAACAGCCTAAACAAGAGATGCCCAATATCTGGTCTATCTCAGATGTCAGTTTAGTGCTATTGAAAAAACAGGATCTATTCCTAACCGTGATCCCATCAAAAATATTTGAAACCATGGCAATGAAAAAGCCAATGGTGTTAGGTGTGCGCGGCGAGTCACAAGCATTAATTGAAGAAGGCAATGCAGGTATTTGCATTGAACCCGAAAATGTTGATGAATTAGTCGCCGCAGTAGTTAAATTATTTGAAGATGCTGAGGCGTATAACAATTATGCGGAAAATGGTTACGTGTATGTCCAACAACATTTTGATCGTAAGAAGCTAGCCAATCAATTTGAAGCAGTCTTAACTAATTTAAGTGACTAAGCCATTTTCATAGTAGGTAATAGAATGGGTTTTATGTACCGCTAGATTCCCGCCTACGCGGGAATGACATGATGGCTGTGGAAATGCCTGCAAGCACGGGAATGACATGACAGTTGCGGAAACGATTTAACATCATGCCAGGATTTTATTCACCGCTTCACCAATTCCCGCTAATGTTCTAACGGTATGCACACCAGCATTTTCTAATGCTTTGTATTTGTCTTCAGCTGTCCCTTTGCCGCCGCTAATAATCGCGCCTGCATGACCCATACGTTTTCCTGGTGGTGCGCTGGCGCCTGCAATGTAGCTAACGATAGGCTTGTTAACAGCCGTTTGAATGAATTCCGCGGCTTCTTCTTCTGCGGTGCCGCCAATTTCACCCACCATGACAATTACATCTGTGTCTTGGTCATGTTCGAACATGGTTAAGCATTCAATGAAATCTAATCCATGAATGGGGTCGCCACCAATCCCTATACAGGTTGATTGGCCATGCTGCTTTGTTTGGTCTACGGCGACATAGGTGAGTGTGCCTGAGCGAGAAACAATCCCCACATTGCCAGCTTTGTGAATCGCACCAGGCATGATGCCGATTTTGCATTGGTCTGGCGTAATAATGCCAGGGCAGTTTGGCCCAATCAATAATGAGGCGCTGGTTTCAAGGATATCGCTGACAGGAATCATGTCCTGCACCGGTATGCCTTCAGTGATACACACAATTAATGGAATTTCTGCTTCTACTGCTTCTAGTATTGCATCCGCAGCAAATGCAGCGGGCACATAGATTACCGTGGCATCTATTTCATGGTTTTGCATGACTTCGCTTACCGTATTGTACACAGGTAAGTCTAGGTGCGTGCTGCCGCCTTTACCCGGTGTGACGCCGGCAACAATTTTACTGCCGTAGTCTAGGCCTTGCTGAGTGTGAAATGTGCCAACGCTGCCTGTAATGCCTTGGCAAAGTATTTGTGTGTACTCGTCGATTAATACGCTCATGATTGTCCACCAGCTTTTTCGATCGCTAGTTTGGCGCCTTCCGTGAGCTCGCTAACCGCAGTAATTAATTGATGTTTGCCTTTTAAAATTTCTTTGCCTTGTTCGGCATTAGTGCCTTGCAAAAGCACAACCACAGGTAAGGTGAGTTCTGTTTCTTCTAAGGCCTGCAAGATGCCTTCGGCAATGACATCGCAACGTACAATGCCACCAAAGATATTAACGAATATAGAGCGAACACTTTCGTCGTCAATTAATAAGTTAAATGCTTGGGTGACGCGCTGTGCAGTCGTGTTTCCACCCACGTCTAGAAAGTTTGCCGGTTCGCCACCGTTATGTTTAATTAAATCCATAGTGGCCATGGCAAGTCCGGCGCCGTTAACAATGCAACCAATGCTGCCATCTAGTTTTACGTAGTTAAGGTCATGCTGTTTAGCTTTGAGCTCGATAGGATTTTCTTGACTGGTGTCTTTTAACGACGCTATTTTTTTATGGCGGAATAATGCGTTGTCATCAAAATTCATTTTTGCATCAAGTGCTAACAGTGATTCATCTTCAGCGACAATAAGTGGATTGATTTCAATTAACGAAGCATCACTATCAAGGAACAATGCATACATCTGTCTTAAGATATGCGAGAACTGCTTAAACTGGGCTTTATTAAGATTTAAATCTTGGGCAAGCAGTCGGCAGTGATAGCCTTGTACGCCCGATGTTTTATGAATATTCACCGATGCTATTTTCTCTGGTGATGTTTCGGCGACTTCTTCAATATTAATTCCACCTTCAGCTGAGGCAATCGCAGTAATTTTTTTGCTCGCTCTGTCGACTAATAAGCCTAAGTAGATTTCGCGTTTAATATTGGCAGGTTTTTCGACTAGTAGTGTTTGGATGGGTAAGCCAACAGCATCAGTTTGCTTGGTGACTAGTCGAGTGCCCATCAGCTTGTCTATTTGTTGCTTCAGCTCTTCCTTGGTATGAGTCCAGAGAATGCCGCCTGCTTTTCCGCGTCCACCAGCATGAACCTGTGCTTTAACAATCCAGGATTCACCACCAAAGTTGGCAACAAACTTTTCAATGCTGTCACCTTGGGTAAAGACTTCACTTCTGGGTACGGGGATTTCGTAAGTATGGAGTAAACGCTTGGACTGATATTCGTGGATATACACTGTAGAGATCTCTTAATCATAAATGAATTTTTCCTAACATTAACACAGAGTTGAGTGTTTGTGCGGGGGTTTATCTATGACTGGATTCCCGCCTGTGCGGGAATGATCTAGAGTTGTAGAATAGATGTGGTGTTGCAGAGATGAATTAGAATTGTAGAAGAAGGGTGTGAGGTATTGGCGCGCACATTTATCATTCGTGCACCACCGTCATTCCCGCGCAGGCGGGAATCCATTAGATTTGAAATATGGAAAAATTACCTTGTGTTTACATAGTCACCAATAAAAAGAACGGAACACTTTATATCGGTGTCACCACTCAGCTCAGATCGAGAATATGGCAGCACAAGGAAAAAGTAGTGGATGGATTTAGTAAACGCTATGAGTTAAGTCTATTGGTTTATTATGAAATGCATAACTCTATTGAAAGTGCAATTGTTCGAGAGAAACAATTAAAAAATTGGAATCGACAATGGAAATTGAAATTAATTTATGAATTTAATCCTGAATGGTTAGATTTGTATTTGGATTTATTCTAGTCGGAAGTCTAGTAGTGTTTCAGGTGTGGGTGAAACTCAAAGATTAATCAGAAATTTTATAGATTAGCTGGATCCCCGCCTGCATTAGAAATTGCTCCTGCATTTCTAATA
>CALJEX010000042.1 GCA_938074525.1 uncultured Gammaproteobacteria bacterium | reverse complement strand
ACTGATGAATTAAAATCTGCATTACAAGCACAATTACATTCACCTGTACGCTGGGTGGATACTATCGCAGAGATTAAACAAGCAGGTGCTGAATGTTTAATTGAAATGGGCCCAGGTAAGGTACTTTCAGGCTTACATAAACGTATTGATAAATCGCTTAAGTCACTATGTGTATGCGATAACCAATCACTTGAAACCGCATTAAAGACTATCGAGGAATAACAGTGTTAGATAAAAAAGTCACATTAGTCACCGGCGCAAGCCGTGGTATAGGTAAAGGTATCGCTGTTGAGCTAGGCAAAAATGGCGCGCGTGTGATTGGTACCGCCACTTCAGAGCAGGGTGCAAATAATATTACTGACTACCTTAAGCAGGAAGGGATAGATGGGATGGGCATGGTGTTGGATGTGTGTAATGTCGAATCCATTGATCAATGTATGTCTGCTATCAATGAGAAATTTGGCAATATCGATATTTTAGTGAATAACGCTGGGATAACTCGAGATACGTTATTGATGAGAATGAAATTAGAACAGTGGGAAGAAGTCTATGAGACCAATCTACGTTCAGTATTCTTATTAAGTAAAGCTTGCTTGCGTGGCATGATGAAAAGCCGCGCTGGACGTATTATTAATATTTCATCGGTAGTGGGCGCGACTGGTAACCCGGGGCAGGCTAACTATGCGAGTACTAAAGCTGGAATGGTGGGGTTCACTAAATCATTAGCGCGTGAAGTGGCTAATCGTGGTGTAACGGTTAACTGTGTGGCGCCAGGCTTTATCCGTACAGATATGACAGATGAGCTCACTGACGACCAGAAACAGCAGATTTTAGCTGGTGTGCCTATGGGTAAATTAGGTGAGGTAGAAGATATTGCTAGAGCAGTTAAATTCTTAGCATCGGATGATTCTGCCTATATTACCGGACAAACAATGCATATAAATGGTGGGATGTATATGGAATAGGCGCTTAGTTAAATCTAAGTTTCTGAATTAAGTTTATTTTATAACTATATGTTATATAAGGTAAAATAAGTGTATATTCTAGCTAAAATCAGCTAAAATATAAACGTCATTAATGACTAGATTGCGAATAAACTTTTCACTACAATGGCGGCCCTTCTCCTCCCACACAAATTATATCTATTTGAGGATTTTATTAAATGAGCAATATTGAAGAACGAGTGAAACAAATCGTTGTAGAACAACTCGGCGTAAGCGAAGAAGAAGTTAAAGAAGCAGCTTCATTTGTCGACGATCTAGGCGCTGATTCTCTAGACACTGTTGAATTAGTGATGGCATTAGAAGAAGAATTCGAATGCGAGATCCCTGACGAAGAGGCAGAGAAAATCACCACAGTTAAGCAAGCGATTGATTACGTAAACGCGCACAAGTAAGCGCTTACTAAATCAATAGCTATGACAATCCCCCCATTACTTTATAAATATCACCATCCGTGTCTTCTAGAAGAGTAGTCGTAACAGGGCTAGGTATTGTTTCTCCCGTAGGGTCTACGGTAGATACTGCCTGGCAGAATATATGTGCTGGCAAAAGTGGCATTTCAAAAATTGATGTGTTCGATGCGTCAGAATTTTCTGTGCAAATCTCAGGTGCAGTCCAGGGTTTTAATGCCGATGACTATATTCCTAAGAAAGATCAGAAAAAAATGGATCCGTTTATCCATTATGGAATGGGTGCAGGTGCACAAGCGATCAAAGACGCTGGCTTAGAGATTACCGAGGAAAATGCTGATCGTATCGGTGTTTCTATTGGCTCAGGTATTGGTGGATTGCCAGGGATTGAAAAAAGCTATGCAAGCTTTATGAAGAGCGGGCCTAAAAGGATTTCTCCTTTCTTCGTGCCTTCAAATATTGTCAACATGGTGTCAGGCAACCTCTCCATTATGTACGGATTACGTGGGCCTAACTATTCCTTAGTATCTGCCTGTGCAACTGGTACACATAGTATTGGAGATGCAGCACGGCTAATACAGTATGGCGATGTCGATGTGATGATTGCCGGTGGCGCTGAAATGGCCACATGCCATCTTGGTATTGGTGGATTCGCAGCGGCAAGAGCCTTGTGTTCATCGCATAATGACGATCCAGAAACAGCGAGTCGTCCATGGGATAAAAATCGCGATGGTTTTGTACTTGGTGATGGAGCAGGAGTACTTGTTCTAGAAGAGTATGAAACGGCAAAAGCACGTGGTGCAAGAATATATTGCGAGTTAGTTGGCTATGGAATGAGCAGTGATGCGCATCATATGACACAACCGGCTGCAGGCGGAGTAGGCGCGGCTAAATGCATGAGAAATGCATTTAACGATGCAGGTCTTAATCCTGAAGATGTTGGCTACGTGAATGCTCACGGTACTTCAACACCTGCAGGTGATATCGCCGAAACAGATGGGCTAAAAGCCGCTTTAGGGGATCATGCTTATAAAGTTGCAATTAGTTCAACTAAATCAATGACAGGTCACTTGCTGGGTGCAGCAGGTGGAGTAGAAGCCTTATTCGCAGTAATGGCGCTTCATAATCAAGTGGTGCCACCTACCATTAACTACACAACACCAGATCCTGACTGTGATTTGGATTACGTGCCAAATCAGGCGCGTGATGTATCAATAGATGTCGCTATTTCAAATTCATTTGGATTTGGTGGCACTAACGGCACGCTTGCATTTAAGAAAATCTAGCCGCTGTATTATTCAGCACGGCAAATTTATCAATAAGTTGAAGTATGTATTGCAGACATCTATTGTCAGCAATACGTCGACTCGTCTGCCTGATTACATTACCATCCTGTATCAATTACGATATTAAATAAATTAAAGTAGGTGCAATGTATGTTGGTTAATGGATTACCAAGTGATGTTCTCTCAGTTGCCGACAGAGGTCTCTTATATGGTGACGGTGTCTTTGAAACTATTTTATGCGAAGCGGGTAGACCTGTCTTATTGGCCGGACATACTCAACGTTTAGAAAATGGTTGCAGACGTCTAGGCTTGGCCAAACAAGAATTGCCAACCATATTGGCTGATATTCGAGAAGTTGCCAAACAAGATGATTGTGTGGTGAAGGTGATTGTCACCCGAGGTAAGCGTCAGCGCGGTTATGTTTACGATAAACAAGACAATACGAGCACGCGAATTGTTTACCGCGATGACTTGCCAAACATTCCTATTGATTATTATCGTCAAGGCATTGAGTTAACAAAATGTGAATACGCCTTACCAGACAATAAGCAGTTAGCAGGGATTAAACATTTGAATCGTCTTGATCAAGTGATGGCTCGCAGTGAATGGGAAAAAGAATTTCAAGAAGGTGTCATGTTGGCTGATGATGGTCGTATCGTTGAAGGCACGATGACTAATATTTTCATTGAGTCAAATCAACAGTGGTTGACACCAAAGTTAGAAAACTCTGGAATTCTAGGTGTCATGCGTCAATGGGTTATGCGCAATAGTTATCGTGCTGAGATTGAATGTGTTGAAAAAGATATTCTATTGACTGAATTGCAAAATGCACAGTCAATATTTGTATGTAATAGCGTAGTAGGTATTTGGCCAGTGACTAAGTTTGAGGGTAAAGATTATCCTATCAGTCAAGCGGTCTCTAGTTTGATGCAAGAAGCCAATTCAACCTTGACTAATCTGTATCCAGTCTGATCTATGTTAAAGGTATTTTCAATTCTATTGATAGCAGCGATTATTGCGGCGAGTGTATTTGCACATAACATTGATCATTATGTGAATAATCCTATTAGTAATGAAAGTGATGTTATAGAAATTGTTGTTGATCAGGGTGCTACGTTTAATCAAGTTAGCCAGCGTTTGGTTGAAGCAGAATTTATAACGCGCCCATTGTATTTCAAGCTGCTTGCTATGTATGAGGAGAAAACCCAAAAAATAAGATCAGGAGAGTATAAGTTTAGCAAGAAGCAATCGCCTGCACAGATATTAGATGACCTTGTGCAGGGTAATACCTTGCAATATAGGCTGACTATAATAGAAGGAAAGCGCTTCCAGGATTTTTATCAGCAATTACAAAATCACCCTAAAATCACTCGCGTTATCGATGACGTGAATGATATCAAAACAGAACTTGAGATTGAGCAAAATAGCTTAGAAGGTTTATTTTTCCCTGATACTTATACGTTTACTGCAGGGACAAAAGATATCGATATTATTCGCCAAAGCCATAATTTATTACGCGACTTTCTTGATGAAGAATGGCCAAACCGAAGTGAAGAATCTATTGTGTCTAGTCCATATGAAGCATTAATACTTGCTTCAATTGTTGAGAAGGAAACTTCTGTAGAGTCTGAGCGTCCAGTGATTGCTGGGGTATTTATCTCAAGGCTTAATAAAAAGATGCCGCTACAAACAGACCCTACTGTTATTTATGGCTTGGGTGATTCTTTTGACGGAAATCTAACACGTAAACATTTGCGAACTGATAATCCTTACAATACATATACGCGTCGAGGTTTGCCACCTTCGCCAATTGCATTGGTAGGTAAAGCTCCAATACTTGCTGTGTTGCATCCTGACATTACTGGTGATTTGTACTTTGTTTCAAAGAATGATGGCACTCACTATTTTTCAAAAACTTATAAAGAACATCTTGCTGCCGTGCGCAAGTATCAGTTAAAGAGATAATTGTGAAAGGGCGTTTTATAAGTTTAGAGGGTATTGAAGGTTCGGGAAAAAGTACCCAATTAAATTTCATTATTGATTATCTGCAAACTAATAATATAGAAGTAGTTAGCACTCGAGAGCCGGGTGGTACTTTGGTGAGTGAAAAAATTCGCGACGTTTTATTAGATGATAAATTACCTAGTATGCACATGGATACTGAGCTGTTGTTGATGTTTGCAGCGCGTGTTGAGCATGTGAAAGCAGTTATTCAACCAGCATTGGATTTGGGTAAGTGGGTGGTGTGTGATCGTTTTTATGATGCAACATATGCTTACCAGGGTTATGGGCGAGAAATTGACTTGAAGCGTATTGATATGCTTAAAGATTTCTCCATAGGTGAGCTAGCACCAGATTTAACCCTGTTACTAGATGTTACTTTGGACGTCAGTATGGATCGAGTCACTAAACGTGGAAATAAAGATCGATTTGAAAATGAGAAAATAGATTTTTATAAGAAGGTAAGAGATGGCTATCTCGCTATTGCGCATAACAATCCTGATCGTGTCGCTAGTATCGATGCGACTGGCTCAATTGAACAAGTGCAAACAGCTATTCGAATAAAATTAGATGAGTTGCTGAATGAATAATCAATTGTATCCGTGGCAGCATGAACAATGGAATTCATTTGTGCGCATGGTTGGGTCAAATTCATTACCTCACGCGATTTTATTAAGTGGTCCCGATGGCGTTGGCAAGCATCACTTTGCTAGAAATCTAGTCGCTACAATTTTGTGTTTACAGCCAAATGAGAATGGCACAGCCTGTGGGCAATGTAAGCATTGTCTGTTGATGGAGGCTAATACCTATCCCGACTTTGTGCACGTGATGCCCGAAGAGGATAAAAACACTATCTCAATAGATGAGATTCGTGAATTAATCACCAAACTGCATTTGACTCGACATTTTGATGCTAAAAAAGTCGCGTTGATTGAGTATGCGGATAATATGAACACCAACGCCGCCAATGCCTTACTGAAAACTTTGGAAGAGCCGCCCGAAGAGACGATAATCATACTGGTAACAAGTGCTCCACTTAGATTGCCTGCTACCATCCGTAGTCGCTGCCAATTTGTGCCTTTTTATTCGCCAACACAGGCGCAGGCGCTTGATTGGTTGAATAGCATATCCAATGATGTCGAATGGGAGCCACTGCTCAGAGTTGCCCAGGGGGCACCATTACAAGCCATGCAATATCATGAAACTGAGTTATTGGATCAACGGATATCAGTGATACAGGGATTTCTGGAACTATTTGAAACCAATTCAGACCCAATAGAAATTGCCGCAAGAATTGAAGCTATCCCATTCTTGCAATGTTTTCAGTGGATACAAGCTGTTATTGTCGATTTATTGAGGATAAAAGGCGCTGAAAACCCAATAACGCTCGAAAATCCGGACTTTTATCGGCCGCTACTTGCTTTGGCGCCACGTATGCAAGTACCTTTACTGTTGGAGTTCTGGGAGTTGGTGCTAGAACGTAAAAGGATTTTCGATAATAGTCTAAATCGGCGTTTATTTGCTGAATCCTTTTTAATACGTAGCCACAAACTAGCGATTAAGCACTCAGTGTGAAATTAAAGATAAAAAGAGAATAGACATATGGCCAATGGTGGAAGAGGAATAATTTCGCTTGCGATTAAAGATAAAGGCTCATTATATGCCTCGTATATTCCATTTGTGAAAAATGGTGGTTTATTTATACCAACCAGTAAGAATTTCAATTTGGGCGAAGAAGTATTTATGTTGCTGACTTTAATGGAAGAGACTGAAAGGATTCCAGTTGCAGGTCAGGCCATATGGGTAACACCCCATGGATCTCAAGGGAACAGAACCACAGGTATTGGTGTCCAATTTAGCAGTCAGGATAGTGGAGAAACACGTACAAAAATTGAAGCACTATTAGGTGGTGCGTTGCAGGCAGATAGACCTACACACACTATGTAACTATTTTGTTTTAAATTTGTATAGCTTGCTTTCTATTCGGCTAAAAATATAAAATTTAACTATACAAATCAAACGCAACATAGACATAGCAATGAGTCATAAAAACAACCAACACATTTATGGTCTCAATGCTGAATATATTGAATCTCTATATCAACAATATAATCAAGATCCCAATTCAGTTAGCCAATCTTGGCAACAATATTTTAGCCAGTTAGATGTCAACATAGATATTCAGTTACATGATTTGCACCAACGTGTAAGAACCAACATTGTTGATAATTTTCGTAATAAAAACACGCAAACTAATAGTTCTCGTTCCTCAAGCTCCAAAAGCTCCAATCAACATCATCAAGAAAAACAACGGGCCGTTTTACGTCTGATACGTGCTTATCGACGCCTAGGTCATCGTCAAGCAGATATAGATCCACTTTATGGTGAAGGGCGCATTCAAATTGATTTGCTCAATCCTGAATGTCACGGTTTAACATCAGTTGATTTGGATGAAGAATTTTTTATCTGGGAAAATGATACCAAGCATAAGCAATCGCTAAGCTCGATTATTAATCTTATGTCTACGACTTACTGTGGAAGCATAGGGTCTGAAACAGAGCATATTTCTGATCCTGAGCAGAAACGCTGGTTGCGAGAATATTTAGAGTCTAACTATACGAATCTAAAATTAAGCGCTGATAAAAAGAAACGCATCCTGAAAAGATTGATTGCTGCTAATGCTTTAGAAGTATATTTGCATCGCAAGTATATTGGCCAGAAGCGATTCTCATTGGAAGGCGGTACAAGTTTAATTCCTTTATTAGATGCATTGATACAAAGTGCAGGTGATCATGAT
This sequence comes from uncultured Gammaproteobacteria bacterium, assembly GCA_938074525.1. GTDB lineage: Bacteria > Pseudomonadota > Gammaproteobacteria > UBA4575 > UBA4575 > UBA1858. Next base: position 18,589 of record CALJEX010000042.1, on the reverse strand, counting down.
GTTAGAGAAGCGATTGTCGGTATGGCACACCGTGGTCGACTTAATGTACTAGTCAATATTATGGGTAAAAATCCTCATGACTTATTTGAAGAGTTTGAGGGAAATGTTGACTTAGAATTTGGTTCTGGTGATGTTAAATATCACAAAGGTTTTTCGATTGATTTAAAAACCATTAAAAAATCAATTCATACAGTATTAGCGTTTAACCCTTCACATCTGGAGATAATTAATCCAGTAGTAGAAGGTTCTGTTCGAGCGCGCCAAGAAAGACGTCAAGATAAACAACATAAGCAAGTGATTCCAGTGCTAATTCATGGCGATGCTGCATTTGCTGGTCAAGGCGTGGTGATGGAAACGCTTAACCTTTCTAGTACAAGAGGCTATACTACGGGTGGAACAATCCATATTGTTATTAACAATCAAATTGGTTTTACTACTAGCGATCCACTAGATTCTCGTTCCACGCTGTATTGCACCGATGTTGCGAAAATGGTGCAAGCACCAATTCTGCATGTTAATGGCGATGACCCTGAGGCAGTCGTATTCGTTACACAGTTAGCGATGGATTATCGCATGAAATATGCGTGTGACATTGTCATCGATATGATTTGCTATCGCCGCCACGGGCATTCAGAAGCAGATGAGCCAGCAATTACTCAACCATTAATGTATCAACGTATTCGTAATAAAGATCGTGTTGATCAGGTATATTTTAATCAACTGCTTGAAGAGAATGTGGTGAGCCAGAGTGAATATGATGATTTTGAAAAAAGCTATATTGAAAAACTAAATATTGGCAAACCAGTTTGTACTGAAATTGCTAGGCGTAGTCGCTCAAAGTATATGGTTGATTATAAGCCGTTTAAAGGGACTCATTGGCAACAGCAGGTGGATACTGCAATCGCTAATGATATTATTCAACAGCTAGGTGAAGTGCTTACTTCTGTTCCAAAAGATTTTGCTGTACATAAAAATGTTCAAAAAATTATAGACCAGCGTAAGCGTATGGCAACTGGTTCAGTACCTGTTGATTGGGGCTTTGCTGAGATGTTGGCTTACGGTTCATTGTTAGAACAAGGCTATCCGGTTCGGTTATCAGGTCAAGATAGTGTGCGTGGAACATTCTCTCATCGACATTGCGCATTTCATGATCAGAATAATGGCGATGTATATATTCCATTAAGAAATATTTTTAAAGGCCAACCACAATTTTTACCAATCAATAGTTTGTTGTCTGAAGCAGCAGTGCTTGGCTATGAAGTTGGTTATGCGACATCTGAGCCAAACTCATTGGTGATATGGGAAGCTCAGTTTGGTGATTTTGCTAATAATGCACAGGTGATTATTGACCAATTCTTAAGTTCATCAGAGGCTAAATGGCAGAGGTACTGTGGCTTAGTGTTATTTCTTCCACATGGATATGATGGTCAAGGGCCAGAACATTCATCTGCCCGAATGGAGCGTTATTTGCAGTTATGCGCAGAAGAAAATATGCAGGTATGCGTTCCTACGACTCCAGCTCAACATTTTCATTTGCTGCGTAGACAAATGCTTAGGCCGTATAGAAAACCACTTGTAGTGTTGACACCAAAAAGTTTGCTACGTCATCCAAGGTCGACATCGTCGCTAGACGAATTTACTCAACAAGGTTTTAAGCCGATTATTACCACTTATGATGATACCAGTATTGCAAAAGTTACAAGACTGCTGCTATGTAGCGGTAAAGTGTATTATGACCTGGTGGAACAAAAGCAAAAAAATGAATTGGATAATATAGAAATCATTAGGATTGAGCAGTTATACCCGTTCCCTGGTGATGAAATAAAAGCGCAGTTAGCTAAATTTAAGCATGTATCAGACATTGTTTGGGTTCAAGAAGAGCCTAGGAACCAAGGCGCATGGTTCTATATGCAATCACGTAAAAATTTATCGGATTGTATTTATCCAAATCAATCACTACAGTATGCAGGGAGAGATTACTCTGCCTCTCCTGCGGCTGGTTATATGCAATTGCATCGTCAACAGCAAAGTCAGCTAGTGAATGAGGCATTGGGCATTACAACTGAGGCTAGCAGCGTCGAACTTAAAAGTGTTAGTTAAGATATATCAATTTAAGGAAATACATTGGCTATAGATATAAAAATTCCTGAGTTTTCTGAATCAATCAGTGAAGGCACGATTAGTACTTGGCTGAAAAAAGTTGGCGATCCAGTCGATGAGGGTGAAACACTAGTTGAAATAGAAACTGATAAAGTTGTATTGGAAATTCCATCTCCAGCCACTGGTGTGATAGAAAAAATCATAAAAAATGAAAATGAAGTGGTTAATAGTCATGAAGTCATTGGTAGTTTGGCTGAGTCTGATCAAGTCGACGCTAAACAGAGTGAGCAAAATTTTGATCAGGAAGTTTCTAGCGACGTAGAAAAAGTTATCACTGAAAATAATGATGAGAGTGCAGCTGATTATAAAAAAACTAGTCCAGCCGTTAGAAAAATTATCGCTGAAAAGAATATTGATATAGACGGTATTACACCTACAGGGAAAAACAATCGAATTACTAAGCAAGATGTTTCCGCATCAAGCTCAAAACAATCACCAGCGGATGTAGTTAGCACGGCGATAAGTTCTTCAGATGATAGTAATGAGGTTGAACGCGTACCTATGAGCAGTTTGAGAAAGAAAATCTCAGACCGCTTAGTATCTGCTCAGCAAGAATATGCCATGTTGACTACTTTTAATGAAGTTAACATGAGTGAAATCCTTTCAATTAGATCAAAAAACAAAGAACAATTTCTTGAGCAACACGATGTAAAACTCGGATTCATGTCATTTTTTGTATTGGCGGCTATAGAGGCGTTAAAAGCATATCCAGTACTGAACGCATCGATTGATGAGAATGACATTGTTTATCATCGATATGTAGACGTTGGTATTGCTGTCAGTGCTGAGCGAGGCTTAGTTGTTCCTGTCGTGCGTAACGCAGATGCTAAGTCATTGTCTTCGATTGAAATTGAAATTAATCAACTTGCGACTAAAGCACGCGAGAACAAGCTTTCTATCGATGAGCTTATTGGTGGAACCTTTACTATTACAAATGGTGGCGTGTTTGGCTCAATGTTGTCCACGCCAATTGTTAATCCACCACAAAGTGCAATTTTGGGGATGCATTCAATAGAAAAGCGACCTATTGTAAAAGATGATGAAATAGTCATTGCACCAATGATGTATTTAGCATTGTCTTATGATCATCGCATTATTGATGGGCGTGAAGCTGTGTTGTTCTTGAGCCATATTAAACGAATTATTGAAGACCCTATTCAACTACTGCTGCACTTGTAAACATGGATAAATCTAATTTTGACGTTGTTGTGATTGGTGCTGGCCCAGCCGGCTATGTGTGTGCGATTCGTTGTGCGCAATTAGGGTTAACCGTTGCTTGTGTGGATGCGTGGTCGGATAAAAATAATAAGCCAAGTCCAGGGGGGACCTGCCTTAATGTTGGATGTATTCCATCAAAAGCCTTATTAGATTCTAGCCATCACTATTCATTTTTAGCCAACCATGCTGCGGAGCATGGGATTGCTACTGGGCAATGCGAAATTGATGTGGCTAAAATGCTGCAGAGAAAGAACAAGATTGTTAAAACATTAACAATTGGTGTTAAAGGTCTGTTGAAAAAGAACAAAGTAACGTTTGTGCATGGCAATGCTGCGATTAAGTCAGCTAAAGAAGTGCATGTTGCAAATGATGGTGCTGATCAAGTACTTATTGCTGAATCAATCGTCATTGCCACTGGTTCCAAGCCGTTTGAGTTAGATTTCTTGCCAATTGATCAAAAGCAGATAGTGGATTCAACGGGTGCTTTAGAGCTCAAGCAAGTACCTAAGCACTTAGGTGTAATAGGTGCTGGTGTGATTGGCCTTGAAATGGCAAGTGTTTGGAGCCGGCTAGGGGCTAAAGTCACTATATGGGAATCAGCGGAACAATTTCTGCCAACAGTTGATAAAGATATTGCGAAACAAGCAAGTAAAATTATTTCATCACAAGGGCTTGATATACAACTCAATAGCAAAGTACAAGCAGCAACTAAGAATAAAGCGTCTGTATCAGTCACTGTATTAAATGCTGAGGGTGAATCGCAGATAGAGGTGGATTGTTTGCTAGTCGCGATCGGACGTGCTGCGAATACTGAAAATTTAGGTCTAAGCGATTTAGGTGTTAAGCAAGATTCACGGGGATTTATTGAAGTTGATGCGCAGTGGAAAACAAGTGCCGATGGCATTTATGCGATCGGTGATGTGATTGGCGGTGCAATGCTTGCACACAAAAGTTCGGAAGAGGGGGCCGCATTAGCCGAACAACTCGCTAATCAGCATGGACATGTTAATTATGCAGCAACACCTTGGGTTATTTACACCTGGCCAGAAATAGCATGGGTAGGCGAGACAGAACAAAAATTACAATCTGATAATGTAGACTATAAAACTGGGTCCTTTCCATTTATGGCATTAGGGCGTGCACGTACTATGGGTGAAACTGAAGGAATGATAAAATTCATTGCTGATGCGAATACAGACAGGCTGCTAAGCGTGCATATTATTGGTCCAAATGCTTCTGAATTGATTGCTGAAGGCGTAGTTGCTATTGAATCTGAATTAACTGCTGAAGATTTGGCGAGAACCGTTCATGGGCATCCGACTTTGTCTGAAGGCATGCATGAAGCCGCGCTTGATGTAGATGGAAGAGCGATACATTTTTAATCGCATCTCTATCTAATTCAACCACACTATTGCTAAGCAAGTCATCATGACTATTGGTCTCAATTTTAAAAGCAATCTGATTAAGTTTCCTTTATTGATTGTTTTTCTATCACCATTAATGATTGCTGCATGGCAATTTTATAACGACACATTAAGCGCAAACCCTATTGAGGAGATTACTCATATAACGGGTGAGTGGGCTTTACGCTTACTGTTAATTACGCTTGCCATAAGTCCAGCGCGAAAATTATTTAGGATAAATGGATTAATTCATCTGCGCCGACTATTCGGAGTGCTTAGCTTTTTCTATGTGTCTTGTCACTTATTAATTTACGCTATTTTAGATCAATGGTTTGATTGGATAGCAATTATAGATGACATTAAAGATCGTCCGTATATTACAGTAGGTTTTGCTGCTTTTTTGCTACTTATACCCTTAGCCATTACTTCAACAGATGCTATGCAAAGAAAACTTCAAAGCGTTTGGGTGAAGCTACATAAATTAATCTATGTGATTTCAATTCTTGCTATACTGCACTTCTGGTGGTTGGTGAAAGCAGACTTATTTGAGCCAATTATCTATGCTTCAATTCTTGCGATATTGCTGGGTTATCGTGTATTTACGCGCGTCAACACCGTTCAATAATTAGTCTTCACAAGGACCTGAGCATAGGTCTGCAGTAACAACTTTTTTATTCTTTGATTTACCGTGAGACGAGTATTTCCTATGAAGGAAAATTCTTTAGTATCTGATGATTTGGTAGCAAGAGATTTTGCACATGTATGGCATCCATGTACGCAGATGAAGGACCATGAACAATTTCCAATTATTCCCGTTGTCAGTGGACAGGGAGTCTGGTTAGAAGATTTTGACGGCAATAAATATATCGACGCGATTAGTTCTTGGTGGGTAAATATTTTTGGTCACGCGAATAAAACTATCGGTGATGCAATATCTCAGCAAGCACAGCAATTAGAACATGTATTATTGGCCGGCTTTTCTCATCAACCTATTATTCACTTATCTGAACAACTTGTTGAGCTAACACCTGAGCCACTACAAAAATGTTTTTATGCAGACAATGGTTCTTCAGCAGTGGAAGTGTCATTGAAAATGAGCTTTCATTACTGGAGAAATGTCGGGAAGCCTAATAAAAAGAAATTTGTCACGCTGCAAAATTCTTATCATGGCGAAACACTGGGTGCTTTATCTGTAGGTGACGTTGAATTATACAAGGATATCTACAAGCCGTTGTTGTTAGATGTTATTACTGTCCCAGGTGCTGATAGTTATAATATGGAGGCAGGTGAGCAGACTGATGAATATGTGTTGCGCATGTTTGCACATATGGAAAAGACGTTAAGTGAGCATCATGATGAAATTAGTGCGGTTATTGTTGAACCATTAGTTCAATGCGCTGGCTCTATGCGTATGTATGATGCAAAATATTTAACTTTGCTGCGAGCAGCATGTGATAAATATAATGTTCATCTGATTGCAGATGAAATTGCAGTAGGCTTCGGTCGCACTGGAACTATGTTTGCTTGCGAACAAGCTGATATATCACCGGACTTCATGTGTTTGTCAAAAGGATTGACTGGGGGTTATTTGCCGTTGTCGGTAGTGTTGACCACTAACCAAATATACGATGCATTTTATGATGATTATGAGTCGATGCGAGGCTTTTTACATTCGCACTCATATACGGGTAACCCGCTAGCATGTGCCGCTGCTTTAGCAACGTTAAGCATATTTCATAATAATGATACTATTCAAAGAAATAAGGGGTTGATTCAGCGTATTAAAGAAAATGGTCAGCGCTTTGATGATCATCCAAATATCGCGCAAGTACGTCAAACCGGGATGATTTTTGCGATAGAGATGGTTAAGGATAAAGCCGCTAAAACTCCATACCCTTGGCAGCAACGCAGAGGTTTGAAAGCCTATAAACACGCGCTTAAAAACCATATACTTCTTAGGCCGCTAGGGAACGTTTTGTATTTTATGCCGCCTTATATAATAGATTATGAGCAAATTGACTTAGTGATGGAAGTAATGGAAGAAGCTGTCAATGTTGCTGTAGAGAATTAAATATATAGAGATAAAGAAAAATGCGAATAGCACAAATATTATGCCTTCTTTTGGCATTACTAATGGGGACAGCAATTGCTCAAACTTATGATTATCGACCGGGCGAGGATGTTGTTGGTAATATTGCAATCCATACAATTCAAGACGGCGATAATTTTTTACAGTTAGCGCAAACATTTCGCGTTGGATTTAACGAATTAGTGGATGCTAATCCTGATGTTGATCCATGGATCCCTGAACAAGATGCACAAATCATTATTCCTACACAATATGTGTTGCCAAATGTAGATAGGGAAGGCGTGGTGATAAATCTTGCAGAATTAAGACTGTATCAATTCCATGGCACTAAAAATAATATTTCAAGTGTGTCTACTTATCCGGTAAGTGTGGGTAAAGATGATGAGTGGGAAACACCACTTAGTTTTACTCACGTTACCTCAAAAACGGCAAGACCAAATTGGTATCCTCCTGAGTCTATACGCAAAGAGCATGAAGAGAATAATGATCCGTTGCCGAAAGTTGTTCCTCCTGGTCCAGATAATCCTTTAGGGGATTACAAGATTGGATTAGCATTATCGGGCTATCTAATACATGGAACTAATGTCCCTGAAGGGATTGGTATGCGTGTGACTCATGGTTGCATTCGTTTACATCCCACTGGCATTGAAAAGCTATTTAAAAGCGTCGAAGTGAATACGCCTGTTACTATTGTTAACCAACCTTATAAAGTCGGTTGGCGCGATAATAAGCTTTATGTTGAAACCCATTCTGAAATTGAAGAACAAGAAAAAGCATCTTCTAGAAATTTAACAGAGTTTGTTCAATTAGTTGTTGCACAGACTAAGAAAAAAGAACACGAGGACTATAAAATATTGTGGGAGAGAGGCTACCAAGAGGCGAGACAAAAACGCGGCGTGCCTTTTTTAATGTCTCTTAGAGATGGGTAAGTGGGATTGATAAAATTTTAGTCAAAAAAAAGCCCCTTTTAAAAAGGGGCTTTTTTATTGTTATACCGATTCAGAAATTACTTACCTTTCATTGAATCGTGAAACATAACGTTCATGCGACGTGAGTTTGCATCACAGCATGCTTGTGCAGCAACAGCAGCTTCTAAAGCAGCGTCAGCTGATTCTTGAGCAGAAAGAGCCATGTCTTTTGCAGTTGCAGCATTGAACGCAGCAGTGTTAGCTGTGCGAAGAGCTTCGTTTGCAATTTCACGTACTTCTGCTAACGGATCAACAACATCACCAGCAGCTTCTTCTGTACCTGTAACAGAACAGCCAGCAGCGAATGCTACAGTACCAGCCATAGCGAGAGCTTGAAGAGATTTCAATAACTTGTCTTGCATTTTTTATAACTCCGAAGTTTTAAAAATATATATATAATTTAGTTGTAACAACAAAATATCAAAGATAGGTCCAAGTTTGCGTAAGCTAATGTTTATGCGTAAATTCTGCTACTTCGATAGATCACGCCTATTTTAAGTAAAAATGTGACAGATACCAAGGTTTAATCTTAATCGAGGACTTTCTTCCGATAATCGCGATTATTGGTCGCTTGTTTGTAGATTATTTGTGCATGCTGGCTGAAATGCATACTATTTAACATAATCTTAAGTTGGAAATTGAAACTATGCTTATTGGATACGTGAAGTGGTCGAATATTCTTGCAATTTGTCCTGTAAACACTTCAGTTTGCTGTATATTTTGATAAAGTGTCTCAACTCAAATATCAAATACATTCAAATTAGCTATGTCAGCAAGAAAAAATATGGAACGACGTCTTAGCGTACGGCGTCCAACATCAGAAAATGTCTACTTATATTGTAAACAGCTTGAATTGGAGCGTTGCAAGCCAAGCAATATTAGTTCGCGTGGTGTATTCATCGATTTTGTTCCAAAACGGGCATATGTTGGCAGACGTATACAATTGGTATTTGTCATCGACCGCGGGCGCACTGCCAAAATGATCCGTGTATTTGCGGTCATCGCTCATATATCTTCGGGAGGTATGGGTTTTGGATTTATCGGCAAACATATTCCAAGTAAACGTGGAGACGGGTTACCTAAAAGGTTGTCACCATAGTTCAAGTCGAGCGAAATCTGATAACAGTTAGGCCTGTTATCTAGAAAATAGTTTAAAGTTAGTTTCTATCTCCTTGGTTTTTAATGCCAGCGTAAAAATACGCCAACACTAATTACAAGCACTAACAATGCAATAATTAGATTAATCGTTATGGGCATGATGAATCGCTTTTATTATTATTATTTTTCCTGCTGCTTTTTTTACTTTATGCGTTAATCTTAGTTAGTGCAAGTAAACGCAGATTATTTTTTTACCAGTTTTATAGTGTTTTTATGACGCTGTCATGGCAACAATAATATTATTGTTCTAATGTCGTTTTTATTTTTGAAGAGATTACATTTGATGTCGGTAGTTTCGTTTTATGAGTTGGTGTTTATCGCCATAAACATGCAGTATTATTACTTGTGAATAATTATATTCATGTTTTCTAAGGAATGAGATGGGACGATTTGTAACAGTGCATAAAGCTGCCACCTTGGTGGGAATACCAGCGCGCGATTTACAGTTAGAAATCGACGCCGGTCAATTACCTTGCGTAAGAGGTATGGTGCATATCGATGATTTAACTGAATTGCATCCGAATGTTAGTTCTGATGATGCAGATATGGTGAGTTGGGTAAATAAAATCAAAGATAGCTCACTTCAACATGCGACTGAGAAGTTGCCACATGAGTTAACAAAAAGCGAGCTGCGGCAAATGTTATCTAAAGCTAATAAGCAATTATCCTATCAGAGAGATAAAATTGAAGCTTATGAACATTTGATCCATGAGTTTCGCTATAGCTTGCAAGTGTTGAAAGAGAAATCACAAGAGCCTAATAAAATACAAAGCCTAATTGCCTGGTTAGATAAGAAATCTCATTAAAACTGACTTACTCTTGCACTAGAGGCCGTGGATATCTTGTGGTATCGATATCAACTCCAAATGTTCATGTTATATAGCTTAGCCGGGAGGCCAGCTCAGTTCTCGTCCGGCAATGATATGTATGTGTAAATGGAATACTGTCTGTCCAGCTGCTTCTCCATTGTTAAGAATAATCCTGAAAGCATCGGCATAACCCTGTTGCTCAGCTATAACTGGTGCAGTCAACATTAAATGACCTAACAATGATTGCTCTTGCTTGGATCCATCAGAGAGTTTGCTGATGACTTGCTTGGGGACTAGTAGGGCATGCAAAGGAGCTTGTGGGTTAATGTCTCTAAAAGCAATACACAAATCGTCTTCATAGATGATCTCTGCAGGAATTTCTCGATTAATAATTTTTGTGAAAAGAGTGTCTTGATTGTCCATGTGTCATACCTTGCACCTAATAATTAAGGTGCAAGCATAACAATTCGTTGGTATGGCTGGATAGGATTTTTATGATTTTTAGCTAAAGATGAAAGTATTAATCAAGTTTGATTCTTAGTGCAAAACCAAATGCATCGTCTTCTACTTCACCAATTTCTGGGAGGTAATGTATTTTTAAAGTGTATCTATCCTTAGTGAAGAATAGGTATGGGATTAACGCGGGTCTAGGTTCTTGTCCGTCATCGTATCCAGTGATTAATCCTCCGATTGCGCCTAAGCCTACCCAGTCTACATCACCAAAAGTAAACTCTTTGCCTACGCCAGCATAAAAGCTATCTCGATATAAACTGTTCCAAAAGTAACCGCCAGCAATAAAGAAATAATCGTAATAATATTCTATGCCGATGCCACGATTGAATTGATTGTATTCACTAGCATTGCCTGGATGGTACGACGCTAGATTGATCTGAAGCGCAAAATTATCTAGCCTTCCATCAAATAAGCCTTCTTGTTCGGTATTGTATTGATCTTTTTCTTTAGCGACATAGATATCATCATCAGCAAATAACGACGCGGAAATGAATAACAATAGTGAGACTAATGCATGACGTAGCATGATGAGGTAATCCTTTTCTGGTTGTTTGGCTGGCTTAGTTAACAGGTGCATTAATTATGTGTGTATTTGTACACAAATCTTAATGAAATTAAATTTAACTCCGATGACTGGTGCGGGAATTAAGACAAATCTATTGGCCAAAATATTGTCATTATTTTAAATAATTTAGTGAGTTAGCGGTATAGCTATGAATGCTGATTTCAAATTAAAACAAGTACTGTTGTTTGTTTTTTGTTCAATTTCAAGATCAAGAAATTCAATTGCTAGATCTTAGAGAACATATGTATTGAGTTTAATCAGCTTTTCTTTCAAGGCTATGCGCAATTGCTCTTGATAGGTATCTTTAAAAGAAGGGATCTGAGTAATAGTATTTATTGCCCAATCTACGCCTCCAATCGAAACCAGATCTGAAACAATTTTTGTTGTTTCACGTTCAATTCTTGCTTGTTCAAAGTTTGTATATACTGTGCCCATAAAAAGAGTCCAAATATTAGTGCGGTTACTTATAGTTATCGGTAGAACTCAATACACTATTAGGCCTATCTATTCGTTTAGTCGTAATTTTTTACCACTGATCGAGTTAGTTAGTGGATATTTAAGAGGTTAAGGAAATTTTCTAATGTCAGACATAGTTGTTACATACCAAGTCATTTCAGATAAAAATGATGTATCTGATTTAGCAAGAAAAATTGCTATTGAGCAGAGCGTTGAGACACCTGAGTCGCTAATTACGCCTGAAATAGAATCAAGGTTTGTTGGTAAAGTGATAGAAATTAATCGCGTAGAAAATCAAATTGATAAATATACGATTGAATTAAGTTATCCCGAAGAAATATTAAGTCAACAATATAATCAACTTGTTAATTTGTGTTTTGGGAATGTCTCAATGTACAAGAATGTTAAGTGTGTTGATATTAATTTGCCCGAAGAATTACTTTCACATTTCACTGGCCCTAGATTTGGTGTTGACGGAATACGTGAGCGTCTGGGTGTTTATGGAAGGCCATTGCTAGCAACAGCATTGAAGCCACGCGGTTATAGCGATAAGCAATTTGCTGATCTTGCCTATGAATTTGCTCTGGGTGGTGGTGATATTATTAAAGATGACCAAAATTTAATTGGTAGCTTTGAAGAATTTAAACACAGAGTAACTTTATGCTTGAATGCTGTTAAAAAAGCCGAAGATAAAACAGGTAAACGCTGTGTTTATTTCCCATTTATATCTGCTCCTTATGAGCATATTGAAATGTATTTTGAATGGGTAAAACGTCAAGGCGTGCAAGGTGTATTATTGGCACCGTTGATTCTTGGATTGGACACAGCGCGAGGAATAGCCGCTAAATATGATTTGATTTATATGGCTCATCCTTCATTTACTGGCAGTTATTGTGTTGCGCCTAATGATGGTATGAGTTATCACTTGCTGTATGGATTTTTGTTCAGACTGGCCGGTGTTGATATATCAGTGTTTCCAAATACAGGAGGTAGATTTCAGTTTGGAGAACAAGACTGTAAAAAAATAGCAGATGAGTTACGTAAGCCATTGTTGAACATAAAGTCGGCTTTTCCCTGTCCTGCTGGCGGAATGCAATATGCACATTTAAATGAAATGTGTCGCTGGTATCAACAAGATTCGGTATTTCTTCTCGGCGGATCTTTGTTAGAGCATTCTGAGAAGTTGTCTGAATCAACGCAAGCATTTAAAGCTAAAATACAAGAAGAATTTTCCGAAAAAATTACCACGCCAAAAGAAATAAAACAGATATCCGCATGCGAATACTCTGAATCAGAGATAGGTTCAATATTAGAATATATGAAGTTTGAAGATTTTAATTGGCTAGGCAGAGAAAGTGTTAAGTATAAAGAAGCTAACCATACTTCATTTAACTCTGTGCGCCGAGTTGAATTAGTAGGAAAGAATCGAGAGGAGTTAGCGTTTGATCTGCGTTACTTCGAAGTGGCTCAAAATGGCTTTTCAAGCAGAGAGATGCATCAACATACTCATGTCATCATAGTCGCGCGAGGTGAAGGAGAGGTGGTTGTTGGTGATAAAAAATATGCTGCAAAGAAAAATGATGTTTTATATATAAAGCCAATGACAACGCATCAGTTGAGAAATGTTAATAGTGAACCATTTGGATTTTACTGTATTGTTGACCATGATAGAGATAAACCAGTAATTGTTGGCTAACTTGCGTTACTTATGATTAATACGTATTGACCACTGCGTGATGCATTGACGCCATTGATAATGGTGTCTCCAAGAAAGCTATATCCTAAAACAGAATGCGTGCTAACAACTTCGTTGTTATCGATGATATGGGCAGTATGTGAACTATTAATATATTCGTAAGATAGTTCGGCATCTATTTCTAATTCAGTTCCATCACAATGAATATCGCAAGGTAATTCAGGCGACGCATTTCCTGCGCGGTCTAGTAATACAACGGTGTAAGGCATGTTGAAATTATTTTGATTAATGTGAAAGTTTGTAAAATATAATTCAAATGATAACCGCGCACTTTGACCCCTGTCAAAAAAATGCCTAAAAGATTTATTTTTAATACTATTTATTTTTAATGTTTAATTTTCCATGCACAATTAAAAGATTTTAATTTAAATAAATAATTGAGTAGCAGTAAGTTACTTGAGGCTCGGGAAACTTAATAACAACATGTTTTGAATATTAGACCAATTTTTAAAATATACACCAGCTAAGCATGGACGCTCACTATCCATAATTGGTTTAGTAAGATTATCATTAATCGGTGATTGATTTATCATTTGTTCATATCCGCTCTTGTTGGATTTGCTGCTGTTACTATCTTTTAGCTCGCATTCATCAAGCGAAATCATATGCCACGTATATGCAATTGAGGTAAATGCATCTTTATTATTTTTTTTCATAACAGAGAAGTTGTCTGAGTAATCAATCTCTGTATGCATATTAGTTATGACATACCGATAAGTTAATTCAAATTCTAGATCAATATTTTTTGCAATTTCTTGATTGTGGTCATTGCTGCATGAACTTATTGCTAGATAAACAAAAAATAACCAGCTAGTAAATATTTTATGGTTCTGTGAATTGATCATATTTCAAACATATTAGTGGCACTGCTGGGATGTTAAAAGCCCACATTTGTGTGGAATTATAACCCGTCTATTAAGCATTCCTTCGTTATTAGCAAAACTCATATATTTATTCTCCCATTTAGAGGGAAATATTGACCGTCTATCGCGGATCAAAATCAGAACCAGCTCACAGAGTTATACATACACCCAAGCCAGAAGGTGGTTAGGAATTTACGTTTCTGATTAGTAAATCAGTCCATGGATGTGGCTGGAGGGGAACGTCTTAGATTTTAATTATAAGACGTTAAAAATATAAAGTAACGCTGAAAAGGTGCCGCTATGCGCTCACGCAATAAACTTGCATATAGTTTAGTTATTACGTTGATGTCAGTTATGTTTACGATATCTGCAGTACACGCAGGACCACGTGAACAAGCGAAAAGAATGCATGACCGATTGGTGGGAGTTCCGCCATCATCTGCAGTTCTAGATTCGATGACAACAAAGATTCAAAATGGAGATACTGTTGGAGCCGCTTATGAAGCGATGGAAAATCCAGCATTTTATAATACAACATTAAAAGATTTTTCCACTCCATGGACAAATCGAGAAGGTTCTGTCTATTCTGACTTGAATGACTTCTCAGCTACAGTCATAGGTATGATTCGTGATGAGGTTCCATTCACTGAAGTCTTATCCGCAACTTAAATTTGATAGCATCGCTATACCCTTTATATTTGAAGATGTTAGTGCTGCTATTCAAGTATGGTGTGCGCGAATTAATGGTTTTAAAAAAACAGTTGAAGAAGAAATTGAGATTATAAGTAATCAATCAAAAGATAAATACATAAGCAAGTTAACTAGAGAAAGGTTGAAGTCGTCATTAAAATTAAAAAGGCAGTATATTAAGCAAATAACAGATCACCTTAAATGTTTTGATAAGTATGCTGCTGAACAGTATGTATATAGCGGTAACAAGGTTGCAAAAAATCAGGGTGTCGACAGCTACATAAATAATATATTTCGTGATTGGTGTTGGAATAATGGTGAGAATGAAGAGTTGTTAGAAAGCATTTCATATGTTGTTGAAGATGACTACCATGCAGGACTCACTTTAACATTAGGGGCGGGTGCATCGAGATGCTCTTATGATTTCCATCAGAAATACGAAGCAAAGCACTCAGTATTGCTCGATATCAATCCTGTGTTGCTTGGTTGTGCTGCTAAAATTATTAACGGTGAAACCGTAACGCTTAATGAATTTCCCTTAGCTCCCTTGAAGATGCAAGATTTTTCAGTAGAACAAGAATGTAAAGTTGATAATATTACCCAACAAGAATTTAGTTTCATATTGTCGGATGCACTAAATGCACCATTAACAGAAAAAACATTTGATACGGTTCTTACCCCTTGGGTGATAGATATCATCCCAATGGACTTTAAGGAGTTTATTCTTCAGGTGAATCGCTTGCTCAAAGTAGGCCGATTATGGGTGAACACTGGGTCTTTAGCATTTCTTCATAGCAAGCAACAGTGGAATTACAGCCAAGAGGAAGTGGTTGATTTGTTGAAGAAATATGGGTTTGATGATATCCAAGTCAATCGGAGTAAAATCAATTACTTAAATTCACCTCATAGTGCTCATGGGCGTATTGAGAATGTTTTTAGTTTTTCTGCAAAAAAGAAATTTGATTCTCTTCCGTTGAGGAAATTTAACTATCTTCCTGATTGGATTAATGATCATAGTACTAGTATTCCTAATCAAGATGAACTGATGGTGCATTCCTCAAAACATCTTCTACAAGCACAAGTGCTTTCTGCTATCGATGGTGAACGCAGCATTATAAAAATCGCTAAGTTGTTAGCCAAGCAATATGATATGTCAGAAGACAGTGCGATCGCAGCAGTACGTCAAATCTTAATAGATAATCTTTAGTAGGCAGTGGTTAGTAAAGCCTAGCTCATTGGCTTATAAAATAAGCTACAATTAGCTTATTCGACCACGCTTTCTAAATTTTGACTATGAAAAATTCTATTTTATATATCATTATTGCTTTGGTTTTGATCATTGCTGGTGGTGGTTATTATTTTTACACTCAACCTCATAAAATCATTCTTGGTCGTGCATTAGTGTTGATGTTTGTCAACGATAATAGTGATCAAGTCAAGCTAGTCAATCAATGGGAAAAGCTAGATTTGTCGGTTGATATTATTGACGCTTGTGCGAGAGGAGATAATGCTAAACGTGTTGCTTGTAAGGGTAAATATGTAAAGAGTGCGTTATCGAGAACTAAAGATGTTAATAAACCTTTGCTCTTATTAGCGGATAAGGATTCTTCGAAAACGTTGCTCTCAGCTCTAAGTAAGAATGATGGTAATCAAATAGCAGCGCTAATTCTTCTTCAGGTTAATCTTGATGAGGGTTATATAGACAATATTATTACTCCTAAGACGCTTGTTATTAGCGATGTTAATGATTTATCTGAAGATATTTTTTCTGCTCGACTTTTAGCATCCACCATTAGAAATAATGATCAATGGGCATGGTCAACTATGCTTGTTGATGATGGTAATGGTTTGCTATCTCATTCAGTGTTACCGCATATGGTGTCTTATTTGATTAATGGGAAAATAAACCCAGCTTATCAAATTGAATTTAATGCAGAATCTCGCTGGCAAAATCCGGTAGTCAATAATGATAAGTTTTTTGAATTAAGCGAGTTGGTTGAAGAGCGCCAAGTTGATAATGATATACATCGAGTTTTGAAGGCATTTTATGCCTATGATATTAATCTTTTAAAACAATGGCAGGTTGAGAAATATAAAGCATTTAATTTAATGAAATATCGAGATTATTTGCCTGAAAATCGACGAGGTAGATTTGTTGTTTTCTCTAATAGAAAGGGTCATAAGTTCTATTTGGATCTGCAACGTTATGGAGAGTATCAACCTGAATTTGTCATTGCGATTGATGATGAAGAAAATCTATATCGGATGACCTCATTTTATAGAACTAAAAGATATTATAGTTGGGAGCAGGGCGGGCCAAGTGACGATATGCTCTATTCTCAATCTTTAGGGGCTTTTATTCATTTTCAAAATCCACCACCAGCGAATATGGAGTTACCTTATCTACAATACTCATCTATCTTATTTGACAGTATTGAATTTACAGATCAAGATCCTTATGCAGAATTTAGTGGCCTTAGTGCTTCAGCATTCGAGGTGCTCACTTTAAATTGTATTCCTTGCCATAGCGTCAACCAGATAGGTGGTTCTGCGCATCATTTAGATTATTTAACACTTAATCCACAACCTGGATTTGCCCAGCCATTGTTAAGCTATTCTGAGGACGTGCTAGAGAACTTCTTTTTTAATCAAACGGCGACTGCACAACTAATTGGAGTCAATCCTAACTACGTTGATGAAAAAATAGGTGAGGAATTAATGACTTGGTTGCTATCAAAGTAACTACAATTGATAGCTATTTTATTTTCCCAGGCATGTTGACATAAACTAGTCTTGCATTAGCAATTCTGTGTACGCTAACAGGTGAATACTGCTCATATAAATATCTTTCTACGCCATCTCGATACTGTTCTTGTACTGAAGCCCAAGTTACCAATAGATCGTCACCAAATCTATTAAGTAACGAGCTGTTTCTTAGCATTTGTAGCTCATCGGCAATACGTCCATGACCAATTCTAATGACGTTATTCTTATTTTGTGGTTTCCATACTATGTAGTTACCACTAGCTTTTACTTGCTCCAAGTTTAAAGTGTTTAATTTACACCAACCTTGTTTTTTATATTTTGCCCATTTTACGGAAAGTTTTAATGGCTTCTGTGTGTTGAATATTCCTGATTGTGATTGATAGCGTCTATTTATCTTGGGCGAACTGGCAAAAAGCTGTAGTGCTGAATAAATTCTTGGGCTGTCTGCAAAACTCATGATGTGGTTAATAAATATACAATTGATTAGGGATCATGCTTGAATCTGTAAAATTTATCTAGATATTGTGACCTAAGTATCAAAATAATAGCAGATCTTGTGATAAAGGCAAGCTTATAGCAACTAGTTAAAATAATTATTAAGTAGGACAGATAATTGACTCTTAAATGAGATGAAATCAAAAAACTGGTTATATTTTGTACTTCTTGTGGGGGGAGGCCTTCTGGGTGGAATGTATGAGCTAAAGGTAGTGCTAAGCGTTACGTATAGAAATATTGATGCCGTCAAGTGCGTACTATTTTATTAACAAATTGTGCGATGTTAAAACTCTGCTAATAATTTTAACCAACTATTTTTTTCATGACTTGAACTAAATAAATAACGGCGTGATGCACATTGCTTGATTAAAGTTTGATAAAACTTAGTGTCAGATTCACAACGTAGTAACATTTGTTTTATTTGTTTTGTGTTTTCAACTTCGAAGTAGCCCAAGTATTTTTTCCCGAGTAAGCCAATTGAACCTTCTATGCTAGAAGAGATAACCGGAAGCCCTGCCATAATAGCTTCTGAAATAATGTTTGCTCCACCTTCCATACGTGATGGAAGTATTAATAAGTTAGCTTGTGAAAACTTTACTTGCAGTAGTGATTGAGAAATTTCTCCGTACCATTGATAGCGTTTATTTCTAGCCATTTCTAATCTGGCGTTATGCTCCCAT
>CALJEX010000041.1 GCA_938074525.1 uncultured Gammaproteobacteria bacterium | reverse complement strand
GGAACAAAAATGATTCTGCGAGGGCATCCAAGTTGCCCTAACACAAGTAAGTGTTTGCAGACTGCCGCAGAAAAGGGAGTAGACATTGATACTGAAGTGATTACAGATATTAATGCTAGCGATTTTCGTGCTGTCTCCCCTTTTGGTATAGGTCCTGTATTACAGGATATTGATTTTATTGTTTACGGAACAGTAGCAGTAATGTCTTACCTTGATGATAAAGGCTTTGGTCCATCGCTTGTTCCTCGTAACGGTGTGAGCCGGGCAATTATGTATCAGTGGGCAATCATTGCTACAGAAAGCGTTGCACCTAATCTCGGTGATTCAATTAATAAAGATGCATTAGCACCTTTGTTTGACGGTCTTGAGCAGCAAGTTTTGAATCCACCAAGAAAAGGTGATTTCATTTGTGGTGATTTTTCATTAGCTGATATTCATTGGTCAGCATGTTGTAACTTGATCGAAATTGGTGGTGCTGGAGACTTGATTAGTTCACGTCCTGGTGTTGCTAAGTGGTATGACAAAGTTAAGTCGCACCCAAGTACGAGTAAAGAAAAGATTATTCCTTTTACTGTGTTGCCTTCAGCAACTGATATTGCTTCAGGAACGTTAAATGGGATTTCAATAAACTCATAAAGTATCGACATTAATGAAAAAGCGCGCAGATTGTGTTCTGCGTGCTTTTTTACGTTTATAGCATTACCTATACCAGAAAAAAATCATGTTTGGATTATTTGGAAATAAGAAACAAGATCACACTGCGACTATCAATAACGGTGAGGCAACGATTACCGTTAAAGCAGGTGATAATTTATTAAAAGCTGCACTGGAAGCAGGACTAGCATGGCCGCATGACTGTCGTGTAGGTAGTTGTGGCACCTGTAAATGCGTTATCAAGAAAGGAAAGATCAAAGCATTAACTGATTTTTCATACGTATTAGATGGTGAACAATTAAAGGCGGGTACTGCGCTTGCATGTCAGACAGCATTAAAAACTGATATTGAAGTCGATGTTGAAATGGGTGAAGCACTGGCAACTCAATTGCTTGAGTTGGAAGGTAAGATTTCCCAAGTTAATGAATTAACTCATGACATCAAAGAGCTAGTGGTGAAATGTGACACTAGTTTTAAGCGCGAAATGATGGCAGGGCAATACGCAGAAATATCAGTAAAAGATATCTCTGCGCCAAGGTCATATTCATTTGCCAAAGCACCTAGAAATGAAAAAGATGACGAATTTAGTTTTTATATTCGTAAAGTACCTGGTGGCGAATTCACTGAATGGTTATTTGCTGAAAATAGAGTGGGCACAGAGATTAAGCTTGGTGCGCCGTATGGGCAGTTTTATCATCGTCCACTAAATACACAAATGGTATGTATGGCAGGTGGTAGTGGCATGAGTGCAATTAAAGCCATTCTTGAGGAATGTGTATTAGAACAAGTAGAGCGTAATTGTATCTTCTTGTTTGGTGCTCAAGAGGAACGAGACCTGTATTGTGATGAAGACATGCAGCGTATTAAGCAGCAGTGGCATAAAGACTATAAATTTGAGTACGTGACAGTCTTGTCTGCGAATAAAGAAGGCTCATCATGGACAGGGCCAACAGGCTACGTCACTGATTACTTTAAACAAGCTTATATGGATACTTCAACTTTTGATTTGAAAGACGCTCAGGGTTACCTGTGTGGTCCTCCTCCGATGATTGATTCAGCTATTGAACTGCTAAAGTCTGGAGGAATTGATGAAGACAGTATATATTACGATAAATTCTTAGACGCCAGCTCGATACCCGGTGGACGCTAAGTCCCTGATTCGATGCTAAATAATTAGGAGAATAATATTATGACAATGAAAGCATTAGGAATTATGGCGCTATTTACAATTGCGATGATTTCGATTTTTAATTTTATCGGTTTCCAAAATCACTACGATGAGCTGCTTTGGGCTATTGGCGGTGCATTATTCTTGGTTGTTACTTTGATTGGTAACGTATGGTTGTTTATCGGCATTGCGCAAGAAGAGCCATGGGCATGGTTTAAAGATTCTGACAGCGAATAAAGCTGCTAGCTAAGTAAATAAAAAAAGCCGGCTTTTATGCCGGCTTTTTTGTTTTAGTGTTTTAGTGGAATTGTTTTTAGTGTTGGTATTTGATCTTGCTGCCAGTGACTAATTGCCCAATCCCATATTGCCCACAAAGGCTTCCATTGAAGCTTATTTGGTGGCTCCTGACCCAAGTCTGTTAATGCATTCAATAACCAAGTGCGTGCATGGTGTTTTTTTAAAGCAGGTGCGAGAGTTTGTTTGCTTAATTTGTCACCATTTGCATAAGTGATGATAGGTATATGCAAAAACGCTGGGAATTTATTTTGAATAAGCTGGCTTAAATGAATCTGCCTAGGTGTGATGGCTAATAAGTCTGCGCCTCTGACTATTTCTGTATATTGTTCGAATAAGTCATCAATGCTGGCTGCCAATATATAACTAGGTAATTTATCTGCGCGGTAAATAATGTAGTCGCCACTATGTTGTTTTAAATTGCATCGTTGTTCGCCAAAGTTGTTATCTATGTAATGAATAATGGCATCGTCAACTCGCACTCGAAGAGTCGTCCCTGGTTGATAAACAAGATTTTTTTGCGAGCAGTTACCAGGATATATCAATCCCATTTCTCCGTGATTTACGGAGTCGATTAAGTCTTTACGGCTACAACTACAGGCGTAAGCGAGCTGGTTGTTTAGTAATTGCAGTGCAATATGTTGATGTAAATTCGCTTGTTTGCTTTGTAAGATAGGCTTGTTGTCCCAATTAAAGCCGTAGTCTTTTAAAGTCTGTAAAATTGATTGAGTGGCCCCTTTTGATTCTCGCTCAGGATCAATATCTTCTATGCGAACAAACCATTGGCCGTTGTGGCTGCGTGCCTGTAAGTAACTGGCGACTGCGGTGACCAATGAACCGTAATGCAGTGGTCCCGTGGGTGAGGGGGCAAATCGGCCGCGATAACGACCGTATTGTGCAATTCTAGAGCGAATAAATACCTGGCTTATGAATAAATTTGTTTTTCTTTAATTTCTTGCAAAGTTTTGCAATCGATACACTGAGTCGCAGTTGGTCTTGCTTCCAATCGTCTAATGCCGATTTCTATTCCGCAAGACTCACAATAACCATAATCACCCATATCTAATGTGATAAGAGATTCATCAATCTTTTTGATTAGCTTGCGCTCACGGTCTCGGGTGCGAAGTTCTAAGCTGAATTCTTCTTCTTGGGTAGCACGGTCAGCGGGATCTGCATAATTGGCTGCATCTGACTTCATGTGATCTACAGTGCGGTCAACTTCTTGCATTAATTGTTTTTTCCATTCAATCAAAATATGTCTGAAGTGGACTAACTGGCCATCGCTCATATACAGCTCACCTTTGCTCGGCATGTAAGGATCAATGCCTTCAACAGGCAGTGTCATTCCCACAATCGGCTCATCAGGGATTAAACGAGTCTTAGGCTTAGGGATAGGTTTTTTAACCACCACTTTTTTAACAGCAGTGGGTGCCTTTTTAGCAGCGACTTTTTTCTTAGCTGGAGCCGCTTTTTTAGCCGGGGCAGCTTTTTTCTTAGTCGGAGCCGCTTTTTTCTTAGTCGGAGCCGCTTTTTTCTTAGTCGGAGCCGCTTTCTTCTTAGAGGCGACTACCTTCTTTTTAGCAGGGGCTTTTTTCTTTGGTGCAGCCGCTTTCTTCTTAGCTGGAGCCGCTTTTTTAGCGCTCGCTGCTTTTTTCTTCGGAACTGCTTTTTTAACTGCCATGTTGTTAGCTCTAATAAATGAAGCCCGCTTTATTATCAGAATAAATCCACAGTTGCAAGAAATTAGTTAAATTGTCTCTTTGTTAGATGTCGAAATATTTTCGATAATGTTTTTGGAACTCGTTGATTCCACACGACTAATAACTTCACCTGTGGCTAAGTAGGTGGTTAATTGATCACCTTTTTTGATCTGAGAATAGTGATTGATCACGTCGGAGGGTTGATTGTTTTTAGCGGTGATAGAATAGCCACGCTGTAACGTGTTGAGTGGGCTGACGGCATTCATAGTGGTAGTGCATAACTGGAATTTGTGGTTCATTTGATCAAGCTGATGGCGAATTGTTTCCCGTAAGCGTGAATGGAGTGTGTCGATATGAGTTTGCTGGCTGGCTAACAACATTTGTGGGGATTGATTGCGTAAGCGATGCAATAGATTCTGTAAATGATACTGACTATCTTTAGTGTGAACTTGGGTGCTGCGTTGCAAACGGTCTAACAGCCTCTGTAGTGATAGTTTTTGAGTATTGATGATATTAGACGGATGAGTACGCAGTAATCGTTGTGAGAGCCAGTCGGTGCTCTGTGCGCAGGTATTGATAACTTCGATGCAGAGTCTTTTCAATGTTCGCTGAGTATTAGCAAGCATAGAGTGCAATATCTCAGCTTCAGGGCAGGTCAATTCTGCGGCTACTGAAGGGGTAGGAGCACGTAAGTCAGCCACAAAGTCAGCAATAGTGTAATCAATCTCGTGGCCGATGCCTGAAACGATGGGAATTTGCGAGTCTGCGATAGTGCGGGCGAGGGATTCATCGTTAAATGACCACAAATCTTCGATTGAGCCCCCGCCTCTGATTAAGACAATGACATCGGCACTCGCATGCATATTAGCCGCACGGATGGCACTGCTTATGTCAGCTGCCGCTTGATCACCTTGAACAGGGACAGAATAGACGGTTTTTTTGCAGCAGGGATAACGTCGCTGAGCGACTTGCAAATAATCTTTGATGGCAGCACTGGAAGGCGAGGTGATAATGGCAATTTCAGAAGGGAAAGTGGGGATATTTTTCTTAGTATCCTCGTCAAATAAGCCTTCTTCGTATAACTTGTTCTTTAAGGCTTCAAACTGTCGCTGTAAGACGCCAAAACCTGCCTCTTCCATACCATCAACAATGAGTTGCAGATCCCCTCTGGCTTCGTACACGCTGGCTTTAGCGCGAATAATGACTTGCAGCCCATTAGTGATTTCAAATGGCACACGCATATTGCTGTTTCGAAACATCACGCAGCGTAGTTGGGCATTTTTATCTTTGATTGAGAAATATAGGTGACCAGAGGCTGGGCGAGCTAAATTTGAAATTTCACCCTCGACCCATAACAAAGCAAAATTTGATGCAATAGTGTGCTTTATCTGTTGGTTAATCTCGGAAACTGAATATATTTCACGAGCATCAGTCAAATTGGTTGGCATTTGTTCATCCGTATTGGTTTTATATATCACTTGCTAGCAGTTTACCCTGTTGGAGTCAGTCTCTATAATTAGCTGCCATCTCGAACACCGGACATCGAAATGCGCATAATTCAGGAAGCTCTTACATTTGACGACGTACTATTAGTACCAGCACATTCTTGTGTACTTCCGCGCGATGTGGATCTTAGCACTCAACTCACGCGAGAGATTCGCTTAAACATCCCCTTATTATCTGCGGCAATGGACACCGTCACTGATGGTCGTCTAGCAATTGCTATGGCACAAGAAGGTGGCATGGGTATTATCCACAAAAATATGTCGATAGAAATGCAGGCCAAAGAAGTGACCCGCGTTAAAAAATATGAAAGCGGTGTGATCAAGGACCCGATAACAGTTGGGCCTGATATTAGTATTTCTGAAGTATTAGAAATTACGCGTGCGAATAATATCTCAGGCGTTCCGGTTGTGGATAAAGAGCAATTACTCGGCATAGTGACCAGCCGTGACCTCCGTTTTGAAACCCATTTGGATGCACCTGTGTCAACCATCATGACACCAAAAGAAAGATTGGTGACCGTAGAAGAGGGTGCAAGCTTAGATAAGGTGCAAGAGCTATTACATAAGTATCGTATTGAAAAAGTGCTGGTGGTGAATAAAGACTTTCAGCTACGTGGGATGATCACAGTTAAAGATATTCAAAAATCTTCAGAAAATCCTAATGCAAGTAAAAATGAGCAAGGTCAATTGCGCGCCGGAGCGGCAGTTGGAGTGGGTGCAGGAACAGATGAGCGAGTTGATGCATTAATTCACGCTAATGTTGATGTGATTGTGGTGGATACTGCACACGGTCATTCTCAAGCAGTATTAGATATGGTCAAACAGGTAAAAACTAAGTATCCAGAAGTTCAAGTAATTGGTGGTAATATCGCGACTGCCGATGCAGCGCTTGCGTTAATCGAAAGTGGTGCAGATGCATTGAAGGTGGGTATCGGTCCTGGTTCGATTTGTACCACTAGAATCATTGCCGGCGTCGGTGTTCCACAGATAAGTGCGATTGATAATGTAGTCAGTGTTGCCAGGAAGAAAAATATTCCAGTGATTGCCGATGGTGGTATTCGTTATTCAGGTGATATTGCCAAAGCCATTGCGGCGGGTGCTAATACCATTATGGTGGGTAGTCTGTTCGCGGGAACAAAAGAATCTCCCGGTGATGTCGAATTATATCAAGGGCGTTCTTATAAAACTTATCGTGGCATGGGGTCTATTGGTGCCATGCAGCAAGGTTCTAGTGATCGCTATTTCCAAGATGGTATTGCTGAAAAAGAAAAGTTAGTGCCAGAAGGTATTGAAGGGCGCGTGCCTTATAAAGGATCCATCACATCAATTCTGCAGCAGCTTCTAGGCGGTGTGCGTTCTAGTATGGGTTATGTGGGCTGTAACAATATTGAAGAAATGCATTCTAAACCAGAGTTTGTGAAAATATCTTCGGCGGGTATGCGGGAAAGTCATGTTCACGATGTCTCCATAACCAAAGAAGCGCCAAACTATCACGTAGAATAATAAAGAGGACTCTGACCTCTTTTACTAAAGCGTTACTTAAATGAATTCATCAAATAATGCGGACATACATTCGCAACGTATTCTAATTCTCGATTACGGTTCTCAATACACGCAATTAATAGCTCGACGTGTGCGAGAGATTGGTGTCTATTGCGAAATTTTCTCTTGGGATTTTCCTGGTGCTGAAAAGTTTGCACAAACTGCGCAGGGGATAATTTTATCGGGTGGGCCAGAGTCGACTACATTAGAAGACACGCCTTACGTACCCGATTATGTATTAGATGCTAACGTTCCTGTATTGGGTATTTGTTATGGCATGCAAGCGCTGGCAAAAAAACTAGGCGGTACAGTGAGTGAGTCCTCTCAACGCGAGTTTGGTTTTGCGCAGGTAGTAGTTAAACAAACAGGAAAATTATTTTCAAATCTTAGTGATGGTAAAAATCAACATGATGAATCATTGTTGGATGTTTGGATGTCGCATGGTGACAAGGTCACGTCATTGCCAGAAGGGTTTGTTACTTTGGCTAGCACCGATAACGCTAAATATGCAGCCATCGCTAACGAAGATAAAAAACTTTATGGTTTGCAATTTCACCCTGAGGTAACACATACCAAGAGCGGTGAACAAATGCTGAGTTGTTTTCTGACAGATATTTGTGGGTGTGATGCAAGTTGGACAGCAGATAATATTGTTGAAGATATTATCGATAGAGTTAAAACTCAAGTGGGTTCCGAGCATGTCATCCTGGGTTTGTCTGGTGGTGTAGACTCGTCAGTGGTTGCTGCTTTACTGCATAAAGCGATTGGTAAACAACTCACCTGTATATTTGTTGATAATGGATTGCTGCGTCTGCACGAAGGTGATCAAGTGATGGATACCTTTAGCAAGCATATGGGTGTAAAAGTCATTCGTGTTAATGCAGAAGATCGGTTTCTTTCTGCGTTAAATGGTATTGATGATCCAGAATTGAAACGCAAAAAAATCGGTAACTTGTTCATTGAAATTTTTCAAGAAGAAGCGAGAAGAATTAAAGATGCACGCTGGTTAGCGCAAGGTACAATTTATCCAGATGTGATTGAGTCCGCCGCAGCCGCTACAGGCAAGGCGCATCTTATTAAGTCGCATCATAATGTGGGTGGGCTTCCTGATGATATGGAATTATCTTTGGTTGAACCATTACGTGAATTATTTAAAGATGAAGTCAGGCGCCTGGGCGATGAACTTGGTTTGCCATATGAAATGATACATCGTCATCCTTTCCCTGGTCCTGGTTTGGGAGTGAGGATTCTTGGTGAAGTCAAAAAAGAGTACGCTGATATATTGCGCCGTGCGGATCATATTTTTATAAAAGAGCTGCGCGAACATGATTTGTATGATCAGGTGTCACAAGCATTTACTGTTTTCTTGCCAGTTAGATCTGTTGGTGTAATGGGCGACGGTAGAAAGTATCAATACGTAGTGGCATTACGTGCAGTAGAAACCATTGATTTTATGACGGCACGTTGGGCGCATCTGCCTTATGATTTTCTTGACCTTGTTTCACGAAGAATTATTAATGAAATAGATGGCATATCACGCGTTGCCTACGATATTTCTGGGAAACCGCCAGCAACCATCGAATGGGAATAGTAATATCAAATTAAGTTATTGAATTTATGCTATATTTATTGCTTGTTATTATTAAATGAGAGTAGAAGCAGACCATAGTGACGAATACTGGATGCGCCAAGCATTAGGTGCTGCATTAGTCGCAGAAAAAAATAATGAAGTCCCGGTTGGCGCAATATTGGTTAAAGATAATCAGCTGATATCGTCTGCCAATAATTCTCCCATAAGCTTAAACGATCCATGTGCACATGCTGAAGTGTTAGCGATTCGTAGTGCTGCATTGGATTTAGATAATTATCGTCTGTTAGGTACAACTTTATATGTGACATTAGAGCCATGCATGATGTGCGCTGGTGCCATGTTGCATGCACGTATTGAGCGCTTAGTATTTGGCGCCTATGATGAAAAAACTGGTGTAGCAGGAAGTTGCTTTGACTGGATAAATGATGATAAGCAACTGCATAAAATTCAAGTGCAAGGCGGCGTGTTAGAAGAAGATTGCAGGTTATTGCTGCAAAATTTCTTTAAGCAAAAAAGATTAGCCGCGAAAAAGTAATTTACATTACTTTTGGCATTATGCGTGTAATGGAATCTTGTAAACTTAGGTTGTCGTTATACTTCCACACAAGTAAGTCGTAGTAGTTGCGGATATTTCTGACATACAACACTGGCTCATGTCCTCGTGCATATCCATACTTGGTTTTTTTATACCATTCTTTTTGGGTTAATAGCGGTAATGATTCGCGCACGTCGGACCACCGATCAGGATTGCCGCCGCGCGTTTGCGTTAATACGCGCGCATCTTCCAAGTGACCAAATCCTACATTGTAAGCGGCCAGCGCCATCCAGGTGCGATCTGGTTCGGTAATACGTTTCGGTATTTTCTTTTTCAGTTTTACTAAATATGAAGCGCCACCTTTGGTGCTATCAACAGGGTCTGTTCGATTTTCTATGCCGAGTTGACGCGCTGTTCTTTTGGTTAGCATCATTAATCCGCGTACACCAGTAGGAGACACTGCTTTTGGATCCCATAATGATTCTTGATAGCTGACTGCAGCAAGAAATCTCCAGTCTATGTTCTGCTCATCAGCAGCTTGTTTGAAAATAGGAATTAAATCTTCTAAGCGTGAATTGATATGCTTTCTAAATGTATGTGCACCTGCGTAATTGAGTCCTGGGATATGACTGTAATGTTTTTCGTGTAAACGTTCAATGAAGCCATTTTCTTTTGATTGAGCTAAAAACTCATTTGCGGCTAATAATATTGAATTATCACGTGTCTTGGGGAAGGCCCAAGCAAGCGACTGTTGTTGGCTTATTTTGAATCCTTTGCGTAACTTTGGATGAAACCTTCTGTTGAACTCGTAATCATTGGAGTCGCTAATTGCGTACTCAAATTCACCATCTTCGACTTTTTGTAGCAGAGTACTAATGTCAATTTTGTCGTGTGATTGCCATGTTAAAAAGTCGTGTTGTTTGTGCAGTAAATTAATCTGTTCTTCATGGCTGCTGCCACTGATGACATGAATAGTTGCGTCTCTTAGGTCTTCTATAGAGCGTGGCTTTTTGTTACCAGCTTTGTAGACGACTAACTGAGTAATATTCTGGTAGCTATCAGAGAAATTGATGAGTTTTTTTCTAGATTCGGTGACTGTTATCCCGGCTGCAGCAACATTGGCAGATCGTCTGCCTATAGAAGGTAAAATATTTGAAAACTCATTGCTGACAATCACATTAGGATAGACGCCTAAGTGGCGTGCAAAAGCAGTCGCCAATTCATATTCAAAGCCTGTAGGGCCTTCAGCACCTATGTAGTAGGTGGTTGGTGTATTGCGAGTGATAATATTGATTTCCCCGCTGCGCTGAATTCTCTCTAAATCAGTGGTGTGTAATTCTTTGCTTTCTAAAGACAACACATGGCCAAGGCCCCATATGAATAGGCCGAGGACAAAAATATTTTGGTAGGTGCGAGGAAACATATATCCTTATAGGGTAACTAATTTCCCGATTGATGGTATAAAAATCTGTATAAGTTGTTGTGAGCAAACCTGCATTGATGCGGGTAATTGCATGAATTTTCAAGTTTTTGTCAATAAGTGTGACCTAGATGTCTGTGATGGTCTGACACAAGATTTCTCTGCGTTTTGCACAACATCTAAGCCTCTATTTATAATTCTTGTATAACTTACTGTATATAAGTGATATTGCACTTATATTTTGAGTATTTACAGTTTTTTTCAAGCATACTTGCCATTAAACATATTTTCACGGCTGGGTGAAATAGAAAATGACTTCTAAGTTATTTCAACGGACTTATTTGATCTTGATCGCATTCTTGATGAATGTGCTCTTGGCTATGTCTGTTAAAGCGGATTCTAAAGTGGGCGTGATCATTCCAGAGTTGCGTGAGCCATTTAAGGTGATCTTTGATACTGTCGGCTCAGGTATAGATGATGGTCTGAATAAGCGAACATCAAAATTGATATTGAGTAAAGATTATGACCCGAAGTCAATTACTCGCTGGATAGAAAAAGAAAGTATTGATGCCGTCATTACTTTGGGTGGAGTTGGTCAGAGAGCTTCAATGTATGTGCCAATGAATATTACAATTGTATTGGGAGCATTATTATCTTCGCCAAGTCCAACAAATAAGTATCCTGGAATTGCGTTAACACCAAATCCAAAATCATTATTTAATCTTCTCAATAACTTGGATGATCAGCGTAATACAGTAATTGTTGTTTACAATCCATCTAAGAATCAGTGGTTGGTTGATCTAGCTAAACGACAAGCCGCAGCAAACGGGGTTCGACTGGTTGCTTATAAGGCGACAGATATCAAGCAAGCCGCTATTATTTACGATGAGATCTTCAAAAGTAGTGAGCCAGATAAAATTGCTATTTGGTTGTTGAAAGATAGGAAGGTAGTGGATTCGAAAGTGGTGCTGCCATTTATATTAAAAAACGCGTGGCAAAAGAAAATCATTGTATTTTCAAGCGCGCTTAGTCATGTCAAGAAAGGTGTGCTTTTCTCAATGTATCCAGATAATGAATTGCACGGTAAGCAGTTGGCTTCATTAATGTTGAAAGAAAAAGCTAGTGCTTCTTCAATTGGAAATAAGTTATATCCAACAATAGGACTACAAGATGCGATTAATTCACGTACGGCTGAACACTTGGGTCTTGATGTTTCAAGATCGAAGTTAAGAGAGTTTGATGTGGTTTTTCCGGTGTCTAATTAGATAATGTTTATATGAGTTTATTGAGCTCCATAAAGAGTGCGATTATATCCACTGACTTTCGTCGTCAATTGGTAATGGTGCTTGTGGGTGGCATTATTTCTACCTCAATTATTTCTACATTTTTCATTTCTGAGTTTACTTCAAACGCTGTAAGTAAAAACTTACTTGAAGAGGGTAAAAAAATAACAGAGACATTTGCTTCGCAAAGTATTCTAGGGTTGCTGGTTAGTAATGTTGAAAATGTTGAAGATTCAGTGGTTGCTATTCTTAATTTTCCAGGTGTTGAAGGAGTTGGTGTATATGACCTTGAGAAGAAGCCTTTAGTTGAGCGAGGTAAAGAGACGTTAATTGTTAGTGAGGCCACTTGGAGTGATGAAGTGGCATTGGTAAAAGAAACGGAAGAAGATTGGTACTTTGTTGCGCCTGTTTATTATTTGCAGGAATCTGAAGAAGATGCTTTTGATCAAGAGGTGCAACCTGAGTTATTGGGTTACGTCAGAGTAGTACAAAGTAAGGATGGTTTGAATACGCTAATTAGTAAAATTGGCAAAGTGAATATCCTTATCACGCTGATTTTAGCTGCTGCACTAATGGTGCTGTTGCTGATGGTCACTCGGCGAGTCACTCGACCTTTGCAAGAGTTGATGAGCTTAATGCGGCGTGCGCAAAGTGGTGAAACAGATGTGCGTGCAGAGCTTTCAGGTCCGCGAGATATTCAAGAAATGGAAGGCGCGTTTAATACCATGATTGAGTCTTTGCAAGACCGCGAGGTTCAATTAGAGTTCGCACGTGACGAAGCAATTCAATCGGCGCGGGTTAAGGGAGACTTTGCTGCCAATGTTAGCCATGAGTTGCGCACACCTCTGAATGGCATTCTGGGTATGTTGGAATTGCTATCTGGTATGGGATTGACGAGCAAGCAAAGGGAATATGTAAATATTGCACGTAATTCTAGTGATGCGTTGCTAGCGTTGATCGATGATATTCTAGATTTTTCAAGGATAGATTCAGGCAAATTAATTGTCGATTCTAAAGAGTTTAATATGCGCGAATTGTTAGATGATGTTGTTAGCATTATGGCATCGCAGGCGCAAAGCAAAAATCTTGATTTGGCACATTTGATCTGTACTAGTGTGCCGAATTCAGTCATGGGGGATTCACGTAGAATTCGCCAGCTACTATTAAACTTATGTGGTAATGCGATTAAGTTCACTAGCACGGGTGAAGTAGGGATTTATGTTAACTTAATTGAAGCAAATGGTGCTGATATTCGCTTGCGCTTTGAGGTTAAAGATACCGGAATAGGCATTCCTGAAAATGCAAAAGAAAAAATCTTTGAAGCGTTTTCTCAAGCAGATGGGTCGACCACTAGAAAGTTTGGTGGTACAGGTTTAGGTCTGACTATATGTAAGCAGTTAGTCAGTGTGCTAAGTGGTGAAATGGGAGTTGTTAGTGTTCCAGGTGAGGGCAGCACATTTTGGTTCGAGTTGCCTATGCATTTATCAAATACTAATAGCGAAGTAACGCGTGAAGATCAGGGGTCTATGGATCTGCGGGTGTTAGTTGTAGATGATAGCGAAGTAGTTCAATTTAATGTTCAGCAAACCATTGAGGAATGGGGTGCCTATGTTGAGTGTACAGATAGCAGTGACTCTGCATTGTTGAAATTACGTCATGCAGAGCATTGTAATAAGCCATTTGATATCGTGTTAGTCGATGAAATAATGCCGCATTGCAATGGTATTGAATTGATGAGGTCGATTAGTCAACACGCAGAGGTGAATTTGGTGAAATTGTTGTTGATGACGAATCAAGCCCATGCGGAATCCTTCCTTGAGAGATTTGCTGAAATTGATGGGTTTGTGCAAAAGCCTATATTGCAATCTAATCTTTATGATTCTATTTCATCAGCAATGAAAGGCAGTTTAAATATAGTTAATCCATTGTTTGTTGATGCGGTTGAAAATAATGAAGTAACCATTAATGCACATGTGCTAGTGGCAGAAGATAACTCAGCTAATCAACAGGTCGCGATCGGCATGTTAGAGCGCTTAGGTTGTTCGGTCATTGTTGCCAGTAACGGTATCGAAGCTATCAATCTATTGGAGCGTAATAGATTTGATGTGATCTTAATGGATTGCAATATGCCAGAGATGGATGGTTACGAGGCTACTCGTAAAATTCGTGTTATTGAAGGCAGTAAAGCCGGTATTCCTATCATTGCTATGACGGCTAACGTCCAAGAGGGCGATCGTCAAAAATGTCTGCAAGTAGGCATGGATGATTATTTGTCAAAGCCTTTGAAGTTGGATCGGATTCGCGCAAAGCTTGAAAAATGGGTACCGGACAATGTGTTAAGTCAATGCGAACAGACAGTGGATCGCATGCCGTTGGCTGAGCTTCAGGAGCAGCAACGAAACACGGGCCCAATTGATGAAGAGCGTATCGAAGAATTACGCAATAGCGTAGCCACTGCTTTTGATCAAATGGTAGAAGCTTATATAGAAGACCTGCCAGGTTTGACAACTTCGTTAGAAGAAGCTGTGAATAAAAAAGATGCACAACAAGTACAACACTACGCGCATAGTATAAAAGGTAGTGGTAAAAACTTTGGTGCAGTTGAATTAGCGAATGTTGCTAAAGAAATTGAAGACATGGGAAGGGATAATCAGATGCAGGATGTGAATACGCATTTGATTGCGCTGTTTGAAAAAGTTGATCGTGTGATTGAATATCTGACTAACTTGGTTAGACCAGAAGAGTCGCAAAATACTTCTGTCGATGACGTTAGAGCTAATGAACAAATAGATCGAGTCTTAATTGCAGATGATGATCGCAGTATGCGACTCGCTTTAATGAATGTGCTCGATTCAGATGGATATGAACTACACGAAGTGGAAAACGGGCAAGAAGCTTTGGATTACTGTACCAAGAATATGCCTGACTTGGTTTTGCTTGATGCCATGATGCCGCAGATGGATGGTTTTGATGCCTGCGAAAAAATCCGCATGTTAGAGAATGGTGATCATATTCCTATCTTGATTGTGACTGCGCTGGATGATGAAGAATCTGTTGAACGCGCATTTAAAGTCGGTGCAACAGATTATCTTCCAAAGCCAGTGCACTTTGCGGTATTGCGGCAGCGTATATCACGCTTATTACATGCTGCTAGCGTCGAACGTCATGTGCGCCAACTTGCTTACACTGATCCACTCACGGGATTACCTAATCGCACAACGCTATCATCACACCTGAATGACCTGTTAGTAAAAGCGCGCGCCAGTAATGACATGATAGCCATGCTGTTTTTAGACTTAGATAGATTTAAGCTGGTGAATGATACCTTGGGCCACAGTGTTGGTGACTTGTTGTTAAAAGCTGTGTCTGATCGTTTGCAAAGATGTGTGCGTGGCGCAGATATGGTTGCTCGCTTAGGCGGGGACGAATTCACTATTATTATTGATCGTGCAAAGTCAAGGGATTCAGTATCAAGAATTGCTCAAACTATTTGTGAAAGTATCGAGCAACCATTCTCATTCTCAGGCCAGGAGATATTTGTTTCTACAAGTATAGGTATTTCGTTGTATCCACTTGATGGCGATGACATTGGTGACTTAATGAAACATGCCGATACGGCTATGTTCCGCGCTAAGGAAGTAGGGCGGAGTTACTTCTTCTATGAGAGTGACATGGAAGCAGCAGTGACGCGCAAAATGGAAATCGAAGCAGACTTACGCCGTTCAGTTAGTCGTGATCAGATTGATGTGTACTTTCAACCGAAAGCTGATTTAGCGACAAATAAAATTGTCGGTATGGAAGCGTTAGTCCGCTGGAACCATCCTCACAAAGGAGTTATCTGCCCACAAGAGTTTATTCCGTTAGCTGAAGAAACCGGCATTATTAATGAAATTGGTTTATGGGTGATGATTGGTGCTTGCCTGCAAGTGAAGGATTGGAACGATCAAGGCTATGGTCCTTATTCAATAGCGGTGAATCTATCAGGTGTTCAGCTTGAAAATGGTGAAATTATTAAGCAAGTACATCAAGTGCTAGAAGAAACGCAATTGGATCCGTCGTTACTAGAATTGGAGATTACTGAGAGTACTATCATGCACCATCCTGAAAGAGTGATTGAGGTGTTGAACCGGCTTAAAGAAATGGGTGTGAAATTGGCCGTGGACGACTTTGGTACCGGTTACTCGTCATTAAATTATCTGAAACGCTTTTCTATCGATCTTTTGAAGATTGATGCTGCGTTCGTACAAGACTTAGAAACGGATGCTGATGATCGTGCGATTGTCCAAAGTATTATTGCTTTAGCTAAGAGTATGCGCCTACAGGTGGTTGCTGAGGGCGTAGAGACTCGGCAACAGCAAGAATTCCTAAGAGCCTTAGATTGTGATTATATTCAAGGTTATTATATAGGCCGTCCTGTGTGTGCTGAAGACTTTGAGCTGCATGTGCTTAAAAAAGGTAAAGAGGAAGACTCTGTTGTTAGAGATTTGTCAGATTATCGCAGCAATTGAGAATTTTATTATATATCATTGAAAATCAATGATATATAAATAGTTTCTCTAAACTATATTGATTTACATTCAGTGAAAGTCTATTAGATTCCAGCAAGATAGCGGCTGTTTATTAGTCGCAATTTAGGACGATTATAGTAAGTCTTGAAATTGAAAAAAATATTGGAATTCCACAGTCCGTTGGTGTAGT
>CALJEX010000040.1 GCA_938074525.1 uncultured Gammaproteobacteria bacterium | reverse complement strand
GCGACATTGTATTGCGCTAACAGCGAAATAAAGGTTGCTTCAGAATCAATGTTTTGTTGCTTACAGGCATAACGAAACCATTTAGTACCAATCTCAACGTGGCCAATTTCATCCTGCAAAATAATCTTTAAGATATTAACTGTTTCGAAATCATCCACCGCTTCTAAGCGATCAATCATGCCAGGCGTTACATCTAATCCTCTTGCCTCTAGCACCCTGGGCACAAGCGCCATGCGTTCAACAATACTGTGTTGCGTTTTTATTGCCATTTCCCACAGCCCATTGTGCGCAACATGCTCTCCGTAGCCGGAGTTTAATTGCAACAGTCGATCACGCAATAATAAAAAGTGCTTTGACTCCTCCGCAGCAACTTTCATCCAATCAACACAGTAATCATATGGCATATTCTGAAAACGATATACAGCATCCAATGCTAAGTTAATTGCGTTGAATTCTATATGACAAATTGCATGTATCAGAGCGACACGTCCTTGCTCAGTAGTTAATTTACGTCGTGCAACTTTACTTGGATGGACTAATGCAGGTTGAGCTGGACGCCCAGGAATTTCGATAGCATCAATATTTTCATGCTGCGCGAGATCAACTTGCGAAGAGATTAGATCAATATAGAGTTGATCGGCTAGTTTAGCTTTTGCTAGCGGATCATTTTCCAACAATGCATTTCTAACCTGAGAAAAAAACATTATTGGAAAAACTTGTTCACTGCTTTAACGCAATAACTAGATCCATCACGTTAGTTCCCGTTGGACCAGTAGTTACCAGGTCGCCAGTTTTAATGAGATAGTTACCAACATCGGCCGCCGCCAGATAGTCACTAATATTTAGATTATGGCTGTTACCGCGCGATACTGTTTGGCCATCAACCAACCCACCTGCATCTGGAGTAGGGCCATCAGTACCATCAGTGCCCGCCGCTAAGAAAACCACATCATCTGTACCAGACAACTCTCGCGCTGCTACTGCAGCTAAGTGTTGATTACGCCCACCACGACCAGGGTTTGGAGGAAGTATCAAGGAAGTTTCTCCGCCCCAGATATGGATTCCAGAATCAGCAGTATTTAATGCTGTGCATATAGCCACTGCTTTTTGCTCTGCATCACCTTGCATAAATTCATCATAAACCGTGACATTAAGCCCTAATGATTGAGCACATTTTTCTGCAGCTATTTTTGCGTCATCTAGTGTCGCAATAACATGGGTAGTAATATTTGAAAATAGTTCTGCTTTAGGCGCTGGGGTAAATGTCACCCCATCAAGAATGGAAGTAATGGAGTCCGGCAAATCAAACTGAGTAATATCTTCTTCTACCGGCGTTAAAGGACCGGAACCAATAACCGCTGGATCATCACCAGGTACATCAGAAATCAACAACGCAAGCGTTTCTCGACCATTAATAAAGTTTGCTAGCCTACCGCCTTTAATATGAGAGATAGCTCTTCTCACTTGATTCATTTGAGTGATGTCATAGCCTATTGAAAGTAGCACTTTATTTAATTGCGCTAACTTTTCCAATGACATTCCATCTGCCAATACTTCCATCAAACTTGAAGCACCACCAGAAAATAATACTAAGAATTTTGCATCTTGAGGCGCAGCATCTACGAAGTCTATTAATGCTTTTCCTGCTACCAAACTTGGTTCACCTGGAACAGGATGATCAGATTCCATTGCGGTGATGTTTTTATAGGTACGCAGTTCGTCCTCAGTGTGATCATGCTTAGTAATCACTAAGCCAGTAGTAATTTGATCTTTTAGCACAGACAAAGCGCCAAGCGACATTGAAGATGCAGCTTTACCCACCGCTATCAAACAGTATTCACCAGACAATGGGTTATTACCCAAATACTCTATCACCGCATTATTACCTTTAACACGTGAAACTCCAGCTTCAAATATTTCAAGCACCTGGCCACGCGCTTGTTCAAGTTGTTGTGCATCCATAAGATTACTTTTTACTAATTAGACGAAAGGCGCGAGAATACAATAGAAAATAGTCGCGTGCGAATAGTTTTAATATCTGACAGAATTATTTTAAGCGATATAGACAAAAGTTCCGACAGTAACTTGCTGATAGAGATCCATGATGTCCGAGTTAGACATTCTTACGCACCCATGAGAAGCCGGAGACCCTAGCAATCCCTCTTCATGCGTGCCATGGATATAGATATAACGCTGAAATGAGTCGACACCGTCACCACAGTTTTTATTTATCTCCAACCCTTGCAGCCAAAGTATTCTAGTAAGAATCAGGTCTTTATTTGAAGATTCACTCTCACTTACAATTTCGGCTATTTCACCCGTTGCAATCCTGCCCACGAAGATTTCATTCGCTTTATTTTCACCACCAATTTTTTCTGCGATATGATGCGCCCCCGTTGGTGTCATCATACTATCTTGCTGGCACCCCATCCCGTATTTTGAGGTAGAAATTGGAAACTTATGAGACTGTGATTTGCTATCAATCACATATAACTGCTGCGTGCTTGAATCCACCATTAACCAGGGATCGGTAATTTTACTAGAAAACTTTTCGACGACTTCTAAACAAGCATTCTCCAAATTAACTGGCAATTGAGACAACAGGCTAGCCGACTTACAAGTTACTAATCAAATCTACACTTGTGAGATCTTGCTGTTTTTCTTGTTCCAGCATCGCTTTGCTAGCATCGCTACGAACCACCTCTAATGAGCGAAGGTATTCATCGCCAATACCTGTGACGTATTTCCCCGTAAATACAGAAGTCTCAAATTGTTTGAGTTTTTTATTCCCCTTACGCACAGACCAAATCAGATCATCAATGTCTTGGTAAAATAATTTGTCTGCACCAATCTCTTCACAGATCTCATCAACATTTTTACCATGCGCAATCAATTCAGTGGCTGCAGGCATATCAATACCATATATGTTTTGATAGCGAACTGGTGGAGAAGCTGATGCAAAATAAACGTTTTTCGCTCCCGCATCTCTGGCCATTTGAACAATCTCTTTTGATGTTGTTCCGCGCACAATAGAATCATCGACCAACAAAACGTTCTTATTTTTGTATTCTAAGTTAATAGGATTTAACTTCTGACGTACTGATTTTTTACGTTGAGTCTGACCAGGCATAATAAAAGTTCGACCAATATAACGGTTCTTAATGAATCCTTCTCTATATTTGCAACCAAGAACATGCGCCATTTCTAATGCAGCTGTTCGACTGGTATCAGGAATAGGAATAACCACATCAATATCTTGCTCTGGCCATGCTTTGAGAATTTTTTCTGCTAATCGTTGACCCATGCGCATACGTGCTTTCTGCACGTAAACATTTTCCATTATCGAATCAGGTCTTGCAAAATAGACATACTCAAAAATACATGGTGCATACACACCTTCGTCTACACAGATTTGCGAATGAAATTGGCCTTGCTCATCAATAAGTATTGCCTCACCCGGCTTAACATCACGCACCAACTCATAACCCAACACATCTAAGGCAACACTCTCGGAAGCCACCATGTATTGCATGCCTCTGCTAGTCTCTTTAACGCCATAAACTAATGGACGAATACCATGTGGATCACGAAATGCTAAAATTCCCATCCCACAGATCATGGATACCACTGCGTATGCACCTTCGCAACGGCGATGCACACCACGCACCGCATCAAAAATCGTCCTTGGTGATAATTTTCTCTGACTCGAATGAAGTAATTCGTGAGCAAGCACATTCAATAATATTTCCGAATCGGAATTGGTATTAATATGACGACGATCGTCGATATACAATTCTTGCTTCAGCGCTTCAGCATTGGTCAAATTACCATTATGTCCCAAAGTTAGGCCATAAGGAGAGTTGACGTAAAACGGTTGAGCTTCAGCTGAAGAAGAACTTCCCGCAGTGGGATATCTTACATGTGCTATTCCCATACTGCCTTGCATTTGCTGCATATGACGATCTTGAAATACATCTCGAACTAGGCCATTTCCTTTGCGCTGATATACTCGGCTTCCTTCAGAAGTGGCAATGCCTGCTGCGTCTTGCCCGCGATGCTGCAGTACTGTTAGTCCGTCATACAACTCTTGGTTGAGTTGCTGGCTACCAATAATCCCTACAATTCCACACATAATAGCTCTCTAAAGCTGAATATCAGCGTTGTGTACTTTAGCAGGCAGTCTAAACTGCTGCGCATATCGTTCAGGCAATTGGGCGACCACCCACACCGCTGCCTGTTCAAACGGTTTAATTAACCGAGATGATTGCCATGTCGATGATTGCGGCAATGTAGTAAATGCAGATGCAGTCATTATCAAAATCGTAGTAATGACTGATGCACGTAACACACCAAACACCATGCCCAACATGCGATCCACTCCTTTAAGGATTTGCGCTTTCATAATCTGACTCAGCACAAAATTAATTAACGCACCAAATACCAGTACACCAACCATGATCAATACAAAGGCAATCCCGACACGGATATTAGTCCCGTACTCATTTTCTCCAAACGAAAAACTTGCACTATCGATGGCCTCAGGCAACAGGAAAGAAACCTGCTCTGATTGACTCAATGCCAACCAAATTGCCGCCACCCAAGTCACTATTGAAACGGCTTCGCGCACAAACCCTCTTAACAGAGCAATCGTCGTCGAAATCAAAAAAACAACGACAATAATTATATCAATCCAAGTAATATCAGCCATGTGTATTTATAGTTTTTATTATCCAGCAGTACGTGGATGTCGCGTTACAAATGCAGCCTCTAGTTTCATTTTCTTACGTAAGTTATCCCTAATCTTAGTTGCCTCATCTTGCGAAATAACCGGCCCTACTTTGACACGAAAATAGTCTTTACCTTTATTTGAACCCACTTCAACTAACGCATCAAACCCTGCATCAACAAGTTGCTTCTGCATCGCCACTGCTTTTTGTCTTTCCCCAAATGCACCCACTTGAACCACCCAACCAAGTAATTCAGATTTAGTATCTGCGCTGACAACCACCTCTGGCACCACATTATTAACTGGATCGGCATCTGGTGGACTTATTTTCGTCTCTTTCCCAGAAGATGTATGTTCTGGGGCTGGCGTTTTCACTTGGCTATCCAACTCATCTGAAAACACCAGGGTTGGCTCAGGTGGCATTTTCATATCGATCTTAGTCACTGATTCCTGCCCAGAACCATCGAGTATCATGGGAATAAAGATCACCGCCAAAGACAGCAGTACCGTCGCGCCGACGATTCGATATTTAAGCGTTGAATCCACTATTTTAGTAAGTTTGATGGCTAAAAGTCATAGCTGCATTCTACATAAACCGAGTGGCACATGCGAAGCTTGAATTTCTAAACTTTTAACGCCCAGCAAAGGGTTTATGATTCACTTGCGAGCACTTCGGAGACTGTAAAGATTGAGCCAAAGACGATAATTCGATCACCTTCGCTAGCATCCATTTGCGCTTGAGAGTATGCCTGCTCAACAGACTCAAACACTTCCACACTTGTGTCTGAACTTTGTTGCATAAGTGACTGTTCCACTTGATCTACTTGCATGCATCGAGGCGAATTCACTTGCGAGATATACCAATCATCAATATGGGAATGCAGTAAGGCTACGATACCGTCAACATCCTTATCGCTCAGTACTGCGAATACTGCAATAGTCCTTTGAGGCTTAGGCAACGCCATTAAATTCTCAGCCAATATTTTTGCACTGTCAAAATTATGCGCAACATCTAGAATGATTTCACAATCTTTAACGATACGCTGAAATCTTCCTTCTAAGGTTACTTCGCGTAGTCCGGTTTCTATTGCATCTGTACTGAGAGGTAGCTTATCGCTTAAGCAGTGTAAACCCATTAGCACACTTGCCGCATTTCGAATTTGTATCGCACCGGAAAGATTTGGCAGAGGTAACCCATGTAGCTCATACCCATCGGTCAAAAAAGACCAGGATGTTTTTGCCACTTTATAACTGAAATCAGTATTTAACTGAAATAAATTCGCATTCACTTTTTCTGCTGTTTCAGCAATCGAATTGGGCGCATCAATATCACCACAAATAGCTGGCGTATTGGCACGAAAAATTCCTGCTTTTTCATAGCCAATCAATTCTCGGTTATCACCCAACCATTCTGTATGATCCAGACCTATGCTCGTCACAAACGCCAAATCATTATCAATGATATTAGTCGCATCCAGTCGACCACCCAGACCCACCTCTAGCACGGCGACATCAACTTGGCTGTCATGAAAAATATCTAACGCGGTTAAGGTGGCAAACTCAAAAAAGCTCAAGCTTATACCATCTCGTGCAGTATTAATTTTCTCAAACGATTGGCACAAACTCTCATCTTGTACACAACGCAAACCGATCCTGATACGTTCATTGTAATGAATGATATGAGGAGAAGTATATGTTCCCACCTTATAGCCGGCATGATGCAGAATGGTGCTTAACATAGCTACTGCGGAACCTTTACCATTGGTACCTGCAACAGTAATGACAGGGAAAGGACAATCAAGGAGGTTTAAATTTTTAGCGACAGTTTCGATTCTGTCTAGGCCGAGTTCTATTTCACGCGCATGCAGCGTGGTCTGCCATGCTAGCCAATCATCTAAAGTGTTGTACTTCATTACACTAACCAACTAAGTGCAGAAACCAGATTCGCCATATTGATATTTCTATAGCAACTATCTATACAACACGATCAGTCAAAATATGTAGCAAATTATGGATACGATCACGCAACTCTTTTCTTTCGACGATCATATCTATTGCTCCATGATCCAATAGAAATTCACTGCGCTGAAATCCTTCTGGCAAAGTTTCACGCACGGTTTGCTGTATCACTCGCGGACCAGCAAATCCAATCAATGCATTAGGCTCAGCAATATGTACATCACCCAACATTGCAAAACTTGCAGACACTCCACCCATTGTTGGATCTGTTAACACTGAAATAAATGGTAGGCGCTGCTCTGATAAGCGAGTTAACGCCGCACTTGTTTTCGCCATCTGCATTAAGGACATTAATGCTTCTTGCATGCGTGCACCACCACTTGTAGAAAAACACACAAAGGGAATACTTTCAGCAATACTCTTTTTGACTCCCATCAAAAAGCGCTCACCAACCACTGAACCCATTGATCCACCCATAAAACCAAATTCAAAAGCAGCCACCACCACCGGCATGCCTTTTAATTTTCCATGTGACACGATCAATGCATCTTTTTCACCCGTGCTTTTTACCGCTGCTGAAAGACGATCTTTATATTTTTTAGAGTCCTTAAATTTCAAAAAATCTTTAGGCTCTAATTCATCGCCAATTTCTATTTGTTCACCTTCATCGAGAAAGTATCTAACTCGACTACGTGCACTAATTCGCAAATGATGGCCGCACTTAGGGCAGACTTGAAGATTACGCTCAAGTTCAGCACCGTATAATACCGCGCTACAACTCGGACACTTATCCCATAAACCTTCTGGCACTTTTCGCTTAGACGTACTATCAGTACGAATCTTCAAAGGCATTAGTTTCTCTAACCAGCTCATGTTATTTTATTTTTTTACTAAGTTATTTTTTACTAAGAAGTTAAATCTTCGAATCTTATCAGGCTATATTCTGTATAGTTTCGTCATTATCCAATGCATCCTTGATCTCACGCAACAAAGATTTCACCTCACTGGTAGTCGCTGGCATATCTTTTCCATGTTCAGCGATGATTGAAACGATTGCACTACCCACAACCACCGCATTACAGCAGCCTGCTACCAATTTCGCAGTGTTTGCGTCTTTAATACCAAATCCAACAGCGATAGGCATATCTGTATGTTTTCTAATCTGATCAATTTTGGCTTCGACGCTATTTACATCAATTTGACTGGCGCCAGTGATCCCTTTGAACGAGACGTAATATAAAAAGCCAGAAGCCAGATCAGTAATCATTTGTATTCGCTGATCACTTGTCGTTGGCGCCAACAGATAAATAGTATCGATATCGTACTGTTTATAAACTGATGCAGCTTGCTGACTTTCTTCCGGCGGCAAATCAACTGTGATCACGCCATCAACCAATCCAGAGACTGTTTCAGCAAATTTTTCTACACCAAAAATTTCGATGGGATTTTGATAGCCCATTAACACTACAGGCGTAGTCGTATTAGTCTGACGAAATTGTTTAACAATTCCTATAACATCTTTCAGCGAGGTGCCGTGCTTAAGTGCACGCTCACAGGCTAACTGGATAACTGGGCCATCTGCCATTGGGTCAGAAAACGGAATGCCCAACTCAATAATATCGGTACCTGCATCAGTTAACGCATGCATTATTTCTAACGTATTCGACGGATGCGGATCTCCGGCCGTAATATAACTAATAAGTGCTTTTTTATTATTTTGCGCTAGCTGTTCAAAACACGCTTGTATACGACTCACAGTTCTATTCCTTCAATACGTGCCACAGTATTAATATCTTTATCACCACGACCTGACAGATTAACAATAATGGTTTGCTCTTTATCCATTGTCTTTGCAAGTTTTTGCGTATAAGCCACCGCGTGACTACTTTCAAGCGCAGGTATAATTCCTTCAATACGCGTCAATTGGTGAAACGCAGCCAGCGCTTCATCATCGGTAACTGTGACATATTCAACACTGCCTTCATCTTTCAACCACGAATGCTCGGGGCCAACACCAGGATAATCTAGCCCAGCCGAAATAGAATGGGTTTCTATAATTTGGCCGTTGTTATCTTCCATTAGATAAGTACGGTTACCATGCAACACACCAGGACTGCCGGCATTTAATGGCGCGGAATGACGTCCTGTTTCAACACCATCACCACCCGCCTCAACACCGTATTTTTTCACTTCAGCATCTGGCAAGAAAGGGTGGAATAAACCAATCGCATTAGAGCCACCACCTACACATGCAACTAATGCATCGGGTAACTTGCCTGTTTGATCAAGACTCTGCTCACGTGCTTCACGCCCAATCACTGTTTGAAAATCTCTTACCAACAATGGATAAGGATGAGGACCTGCAACAGTACCGATAATATAAAAAGTGTTATCAACATTAGTTACCCAATCTCTTAAAGCTTCATTAAGGGCATCTTTAAGTGTACGTGAACCCGATGTCACAGGAACAACTTTGGCGCCCAACAAACGCATACGGTACACATTTGGCGCTTGACGTTGAATATCATCAGCACCCATATAAACGACGCATTCCAATCCTAAACGTGCTGCAATCGTGGCACTTGCCACACCATGTTGGCCAGCACCTGTTTCAGCAATGATGCGCGTTTTACCCATACGCTTAGCAAGCAAAGCCTGACCAATTGTATTGTTAATTTTATGTGCGCCTGTGTGATTGAGGTCTTCACGTTTCAAATAAACCTTAGCTCCACCCCATAATTTTGTTAATCTTTGAGCAAAATAAAGAGGACTTGGACGGCCGACATAATGAGCCAAGTCATCATCAAATTCTTTTTGGAAGGATGGGTCAACTTTACTTGCAGCATATTCAGCTTCCAGCTCTTGCAGAGGCGTCATTAAAGTCTCTGCGACAAAACGCCCTCCATAAACACCGAAGTGACCACGTTCATCAGGCATTATCGCTGCATTCATAACATTTTCTTTTACGTTAGCACTCATCAGTATCTCGCACTGCTGTTACAAAATTTTTCATTTTATTAATATCTTTTTTTCCTTTAACTGACTCAATACCGCTACTCACATCAACCGCATAAGGTCGTACTTGTTTAATGGCATCACTGACATTATTCGGTTCTAAACCACCAGCCAATATAATTGGTCTTTCTAATGCAGGGATATTCTGCCAATTAAATTGCTTGCCTGAACCCCCTGGCTGACCTAATTCATTACTATCTAGCAATAAAGCAGAGGCAGAGGCGTAGTCCGACTCAGACACAGCTTGGCCCATTCCGCCCATCGCGACACTCTTCAAGTAGGGCAGCCCGA
Source organism: uncultured Gammaproteobacteria bacterium (assembly GCA_938074525.1). Taxonomy (GTDB): domain Bacteria; phylum Pseudomonadota; class Gammaproteobacteria; order UBA4575; family UBA4575; genus UBA1858. The sequence continues at coordinate 56,488 of CALJEX010000040.1, read as the reverse complement.
AGGAGCAACAGAATTGTTCTGACTCATCGCCATGAAACTGCAGCATATCAACAGGAACCTTGTCTATTAGTGAACTGATTGTACCCGCATCTTGATTCATGAATAACCCTACGCTGGTGATAAATGGGCCACAGCGATCAATTAACATACACGCTTGTTGTACATTGATTGCACGCGGACTAGTTGGGCAAAACACCAATCCAATTGCGTCTACACCGAGATCTACTGCCACCTGCAGGTCTTCAAGTTGAGTGATGCCACAAAATTTAATACGCGTACGTGCCATGATTAACTTACTTTTCTCAAACAAACGTGATTGATAGTATTTTACAGTTGATACTTTGGATCATATTGTACAGACATAAAATATAATCCCTGTGCTTGTGCGGTGACACCACCACCGGCACGATCTTTTTTCATTAACACTTCCAAAGCCCATTCGGGGGGATACTCTTTCTTTCCGATACTCATAAGCACACCCGCCAAATTACGTACCATATGGTGCAGAAACCCATTGGCAGTGACATCCATAATAACTAAAGCACCCTCTCTTTGTATGCTTAGCCGAGAAATTTCTCGTATAGGACTTTTTGCTTGGCAGCCTAAAGCACGAAAACTAGTGTAATCGTGTTTGCCAACGAGATATTCAGCCCCTGCTTGCATTAGTTGCACATCGAGAAGCGAATGCTCCCACGCAACCCTGTTAGCTAGTAACGCAGGACGTACCTTCTCGTTGGATATAATATAACGGTATGAACGCGTAAGCGCAGAAAAACGCGCATGAAAGTCTTCTGGCATTAGCTTGATTGATCTCAGCACCACACTGCGTGGCAAATTAGAATTGATCCCCAGCAACCAAGAACGCAATTCACGCTGAGCATTCGTTTCAAAATGCATTACCTGCCCTAACGCATGCACACCCGTATCAGTTCTGCCGGCACAAGCGATACCCACTTCATGGTTAGCGACCAAACTAATCGCACGCTCAACCGCCTCTTGCACTGATGGTACGTGCGATTGTCGCTGCCATCCGCAAAAATCACTGCCATCGTATTCAACAATACCTGCAAATTTCATATATTTATTGCTAAAACCAAGAAAGCCCCAGTGTACACACTGAGGCTTTCTTAACTAACTTGTTATGAGAAGTTACATTTAATTTAACTTATCTAGCAAATCCTTTGCTTGTTGGATTTGAGTTGAGTCGCCCTGCTCCATCACTTCAGTGAGAGTCTCTTTGGCAGCATCCTCATCACCCATATCAACGAAAGCTTTAGCTAAGTCTAACTTTGTTCCAACCTCTTCAATCACAGATGGATTCTCTAACTCATAATCATCTCCGAATTCACCGAGATCAGTCATGGTTGAATCAATATTACCGACATCAAATTGCTCAGTAACATCATCTGTAAGCATATCTTTTTCAAACGTACCGGTTTCGCTAGCAGTTAAACTCTCATTTAGATCATCAATATCTAGATCCGGCTTACCGAGCTCAGAAGTCTGCAATGTCGGCAGTGAATCTTCTTCCATGTTCTCAGGGTCAATATCATAAGGATCGAAGCTTAATGTTTCAAGTTCTGCTGTTAGATTCTCCTGTACTTGTTCTAGACTTACCGTATCTTCATCAACACGCTCACTTTCGTCTCCGCCTGCGAAAGCCTTAGCTTCAGGGCTATTCACATCAAACAAAGAACTATCAAACATTGCTGTCTCTGAATTCTCACCATCCAACATATCATCAAGATCGTTATCGATTTTAATACCCACATTAGTAGATTCAGTATTCAAATCATCACCAAGATCAATCGCATCATCAAGATCTAAATCCGCATCTGATCCTGTTAGCAACGACGCATCTAGCATTTCTGTCTCACCATCATGACCCACTGAAGAATTCAATTCATTCTCTAACGCATCCCCATCAAAGTCCAAGAACACATCATTGTCATCACTTGTCTCGTTTGATGAACCCACATCATTACTATCAAATGCTAACGTTTCATCATCAGCACCAGAACTGGCAGTAGATGCATCATTATCTTCAAAATCCAATCCTGCTTCGAGTATTGCGGTAGAAGACTCTTCTAGTATGTCTTCTTCTGGATCTGCTGCAAATGCCTGTGTTTCGTCAGCTGACGAATCTTCAAGAGCTTGAGATACACCATCACTTAACTCACCATCATCATCGAAAGTGAAATCAAGCGAGTTGTCGTCAAGATCATCGCTATCAAAGTCTTCCATATCTTCGGAAGCCATACTGAAATCACTTATGTCATCGGTTTCGGTTTCTGCAACGTCTTCTGTTGAATCTGCAGCAAACGCAGGTGTTTCGTCGGCGACAGCCGATGATCCATCTGCCCCTGCAAATAAAGCATGTGCTGGGACTAGTGCTGCGCCTAACGAAGCGATTTTAGCCCACTCAGGCGATTGCTTATCCATACCGGATTCCATCGCTTCTACATGTTGCACAAATTCATCAGACTTCTTATCAGCGTAATAAATTTCGGCTAATTTTACTTGGTAATTTGCATTATCAGGCTCTTTGACCAGACCTTCTTTTAGAAGCTCTTCTGCTTGTTGATATAAGCCGTAAGAAATGTAGACGTCGGCCTCAGCCAATACATCATCACTAGCTACAGGCGCATTCGGATCCTCACCAACAAATACACTTTCCTCTGGCTCACCTTGTGCATCGACAGTTTCAAGATCATCTAACACTTCATCAACATTATCATCAGTCGTAGCAACAACAGTGTCATCAAGCATTTCATCTATTGACGGCTCATCTTCAAAAGCCGGCAATCCATTTGCTTCAAGACTACTATCTTCTACATTTGCATTACGCCGCTTGATGCCTAACCAACCCAATAGAAGCACAATCAATGCACCACCTGCATATAGTAATGTCTTACCTTGATCTTGGATTATTGTTTTAATTTTTTCGATAAATGAAACTTCTGCCACAGTTTCTACAGGCGCTATTTCCTTTGGCGCAACTTCTGCTTGTGCAACCAAACTTTCTTGTGCTTCTTGCTCAGCAGCTAGGAATTCTTCAGGAATTGGACCAGAGAAGTCAGGCAACGGCTCAACCAATGCCGCTTTAATGCCTTGCTCAGATTTAGCATCAACTTCTGCTGCTAGCTCTTCAACTTGATTCTCTGCTGTTGCAACTGCTTGTTCAGCAGCATCCATTACTTTTTCTTCTGCCCCAGGCTGTGCCAATGAATCAGAATTATCTGTTGCCAGGGTATTTTGCAATTGGGCTAATTGTTCATTCTGCAGGCTAATAATATCTTCCTGCTTTTTAATCATTGATTCGAGTGTTTCTATACGGCCTTTAAGCTCAATATTTTCTTGGCCTTTCGATTCTGTGTTTTCCTTAAGCAAGCTCACTTGCCTGCGCAACTCTTTTAGAGTGGCATTAGCATCGTCACCAGTTTTACCATCAGCAGCATCACCTTCACCTAAAATAGACAAAGAAGAATCGGTACTTTTTGACTGTCCTTGCTCAGGTTGAGGAGTTTCCATCACTTCACTGTCAACCACATCGCCAGCATCAACATTCACGGCACCAGAATCAGCTGATGTTCCTTGCTTCCATACTTGCCATTGACGTTGAACTTCTGCAAGTGCTTCACGTGCAGAATATTTTGACGCTTGATCTGCGGGAATACGCAGAACGACACCAGACTTAAGATTATTAATATTATTTTTCGCGAAACTTTGTGGATTGGCTTCTTGAATAGCCAACATCATTTGATTAACGCTTACACCATTCTCACGCGCATATGGCTCAGCGATACTCCAAAGAGTATCTCCACGTCTAACTGGCCTGGAATCTGTTTTTTTTAGCGGGACTGGTTTAGATGCTGTACTGGGTACAGCTGCTTGATTGGGACGCACACTTGGAGCAGGCACTTTCGGTGCTGGAGCATTAACCACCGTGCGTGGTTTAGATACTGGCTTTTTTGCAACAGGTGCAGGCTTTGCTGCTTGCGTTGCTACCTTTGGCGCTTGGATTGTTGCTTTCGCTTTCTCACCAAATACTGGTGGGTCTAGCATTACTGCGTATTCTCTAAGTAACTTACCTTTCGCCCAACGCACATCGACTAGGAACGTAAGGAAGGGTTCACGTACAGCATCAGTTGAAGTTACTTTAATAACTGGTTTGCCATTGGAGATCATTGGCGTGAACTTCAAGCGAGTCAGAATATATGGACGTGGTACACCAACTCGTTCAAACATCTGTTGGCTTGCCAGTTCAACTTGAACTTCATCGATAGTGGCTGCGCTGAAACCTACCAAATCAATCTCTGCATCCATTGGTTGATTGAGTGCTGAGTTAATTTCGATCTCACCCAATCCAAATGCGAAAACGAGCCCGGGGCTTCCAACAAGCAGAGTGGCCAATAAGGTAAGTGCCACAATCTTCTTATGCATTCTTGTATCCCCCATGATTACTTTTTGTATATTCACTAGTGAATTATCAAGTTATATAAAGATTCTACTTTAAGTTAAATGAGTAACTCACGATACTAATTTAAATTATATATGATTTTCGATCAAAAATTCTGCGATCTGGATACTATTTAAAGCGGCCCCTTTTCGCACGTTATCGCTCACTATCCACATGTTGAGACCTCTAGGATGTGAAATATCTTCTCGTATGCGGCCAACAAACACTGGATCTGTTCCATCTGCATCTGTAGCAGCAGTGGGATAGCCTCCATCTCGTCTCTCGTCCATGACCACGATCCCTGGCGCTTTGCCCAACACTTCTTTCGCCTGTGTTGCAGTCATTGGCTTTTTAAGTTCCAAATGTACGGCTTCGGAGTGGCCAAATTTCACAGGAATTCTGACGGCGGTAGGATTCACACGGATGCTGTCATCACCCATAATCTTGTGTGTTTCCCATACCATTTTCATCTCTTCCTTGGTGTATCCGTTATCCTGGAATATATCTATATGTGGCAGTGCGTTAAAAGCAATTTGTTTCGGATAGACGTGACAATTCAACGGCTCATTAGCCATAATCGCTTGAGTTTGAGCTTCCAATTCATCAATCGCCTCTTTACCAGTCCCGGACACAGCTTGGTAGGTTGCAACGTTAATTCTCTCAATGCCAACCGCATCATGAATCGGCTTCAAAGCCACCAACATTTGAATGGTCGAGCAATTTGGGTTGGCAATAATCCCGCGATTTTTATAATCCGCAATCGCATGAGGATTAACCTCGGGGACAACCAATGGAATGTCATCTTCATATCGAAATCTGGAAGTGTTATCGATCACTACGCAACCTTTTTCAGCAGCAATCGGCGCATAAATATCTGACACTGAGGCGCCTGGAGAAAATAACCCGATTTGCACTTGAGAAAAATCAAACTTGGCTAAATCTTGAGCTTCTAAACAGCGACCACCAAAAGGCACGGGTTTACCTACTGAACGCTCACTAGCTAATGCATAAACATTCCCCACTGGGAATTTACGCTGCGCGAGAATTGATAGCATTACCTCGCCGACAGCACCTGTCGCACCGACAACAGCAACATCATATTTTTTAGCCATAACGCTTCCTTAAACTTTCTTAAATTTGAATCTTAAACAGATATAATTTTTTGTAGATTTACTAACACGGCATTGCCCATATCACTGGTAGAAACTGCCTGAATATTTCCATCAACAATGTCTTGTGTACGCGCACCTTGCTGCAAAGTAGCAATCACAGCTTGCTCAATATTTTGTGCTGCCATCTCTTGATTTAACGAATAGCGCAACAACATGGCAAGCGATAAAATCGTTGCCAAAGGATTCGCGATACCTTGGCCTGCAATGTCCGGCGCTGATCCATGAATTGGTTCATACATGCCTTTATTTTCTTGATTTAAAGACGCGGATGGCAGCATACCAATTGAGCCAGTCAACATCGCTGCTGCATCTGAAAGTATGTCGCCGAATAAATTTGAAGTCACCATGACATCAAATTGTTTAGGTGCTCTAACTAACTGCATAGCTGCATTATCTACATACATATGACTGAGTTCGACGTCAGGATACTGTTGATGCACTTCTTCCATTACCTCGCGCCAGAGCAAAGACACTTCTAACACATTTGCTTTATCTACCGAGCATAAGCGCTTATCACGTTTTTGTGCGGCTAGAAATGCGACATGAGCAATGCGGCTTATTTCATTTTCGTCATACACCATAGTGTTATATGCACGGCGCACATTATTCTCTATCAGTTGCTCACGCGGCTGACCAAAATAAATTCCCCCAGTAAGCTCTCTTACAATCAGCAAATCTAGATTCGCCACAAGCTCCGGCTTCAAAGACGAGGCTGACGCCAGCTCGGCATACAATAATGCTGGACGCAAATTTGCGAACAAATTTAAATGCGCACGTATATCTAGCAAGCCTTGCTCAGGACGCAGATGTCTTTCCACCTCATCGTATTGAGGACCACCCACGGCGCCCAACAAAATGGCGTCACAGCTTTCCGCCTGTGCAATAGTTTGTTCAGGGAATGGCGAACGAGTTTCATCATATGCAGCACCTCCAATGAGACCATGCTCAACCTCAACTAACAATCCATTTCCACGCAAGCACTCAAGCACCTTAACCGCTTCATCAACAATTTCTGGACCGATACCATCGCCAGGTAATATGAGTATTTTAGGTGTATTTGAATTAGTCATGAGCAAATAACCACGGTGATGATTGTTTTAATCTTTCTTCGTAAGCATGAATTTTGTCTTCATATTGTAGTGTAATACCGATCTCATCTAAGCCATTAAGCATGCAGTGTTTAAGAAATTCATCAATATCAAACTGACAACTACCAATACCATCAGCGACTACCTGTTGCTTCTCCAAATCTATAGAAATTGAATAATCAGGATCATTCAAGCTTGCTTCAAATAACTTATCGACTTCACTTTTTTTAAGAACGATAGGGAGCATTCCATTTTTAAAACAGTTGCTAAAAAATATGTCAGCAAAGCTAGTTGAAATAACCGCACGAAAACCGTAATCCAACATTGCCCACACAGCATGTTCTCGTGACGATCCACAGCCATAATTATCTCGCGCTAACAGTATTTGTGCATTTTTATATTGATCATTATTGAGAATGAAATCTTTATCAAGACGGCGCTGACTATTATCTTGATCAGGCTCACCTGGATCCAAGTAACGCCAATCATCAAACAGGTTAATCCCAAAACCACTCTTTTTTACAGACTTCAAATATTGCTTAGGAATAATTGCGTCAGTATCAACATTAGGTCGATCCAATGGCAACAAACTTGATGTCAGTTTAGTAAATGCTTCCATAGTTAAACTCTTTAATTAAAATATTTGCGCGCATCATCAAAGTGACCCGCAATTCCGGCAGCTGCCGCCATCGCAGGACTAACCAGATGTGTACGACCACCCTGCCCTTGGCGACCTTCAAAATTTCTATTTGAAGTTGACGCACAACGTTCGCCTGACTCAAGCTGGTCTGCATTCATGCCTAAGCACATAGAACAGCCAGGATCACGCCATTCAAAGCCAGCCGCTTTGAATATTTGATCTAACCCTTCTTGTTCAGCTTGTCGCTTGACTAAGCCTGAACCGGGAACAATTATTGCCAACTTAATATTACTGGCGAGTGTTTTACCCTTCACTACTTGCGCCGCTACACGCAGATCTTCAATTCTAGAATTGGTACACGAACCAATGAAAATCTTATCTATATTAATTTGATTAACTGCTTGCCCAGGTGTTAGTCCCATGTAAGTCAGTGCATTCCTCATTCCCTCTGCTTTAGTCGCATTAGGCTCTTGATCAGGGTCAGGCACGACACCATCAACCGGCACTACCATTTCTGGCGACGTTCCCCAACTCACTTGGGGGCTTAATTGGCTAGCATCTAAATCGACTGTGCTATCAAAATTAGCACCCTCATCTGAGACCAGTTGACGCCAGGACTTTACTGCGGCATCCCACATTGCGTCTTTAGGCGCAAATGGACGCCCAGCAATATATTCAATAGTTTTATCGTCTACGCCAATCACACCTGCACGCGCACCTGCTTCGATCGACATATTACAAATCGTCATGCGCGCTTCTATAGATAGTTTTTCAATCGTCTCACCACAAAACTCGATAGTGTGGCCATTACCACCTGCAGTGCCAATCTTGGCGATTAACGCCAGCACGATATCTTTTGAGTAAACACCTTTGGGTAATGCTCCGCTGACATTTACGCGCATTGATTTGGTTTTCCTTAGCAATAAACACTGGGTTGCTAACACATGCTCCACTTCAGAAGTACCAATACCAAAAGACAACGCAGCTAATGCACCATGCGTAGACGTATGCGAGTCACCACAAACTATTGTCATACCCGGCAAACTCGCTCCCTGCTCTGGTCCGATCACATGCACAATGCCCTGACGCGGATCATTCATTTCAAATTTTTGCAGCGCAAAGAAATCACAGTTTTGATCTAGTGCTTGTAATTGTTTGCGTGACACAGGGTCAGCAATTTCCTTATCTCGATCCGTTGTCGGCACATTATGATCTGGTACCGCAAGAATCGAAGCTTTACGCCATGGCACTCGGCCTGCTAAACGCAAACCCTCAAACGCTTGAGGAGATGTGACTTCATGTACTAAATGCCGATCAATATAGATCAGACTAGTGCCGTCATCCTGCGTATGCACTACGTGAGAATTCCAAAGCTTGTCGTATAAAGATAATGCAGTCATGGATATTTATTGCTTATTTCGTTTTGTCGATTAAATTAATATTCATCGAATTTTAAAAATCCGATTGTTATTTTACTCAGATGCTATTTATTTAGATGCAGGAATATCTGGAAAGTCAGTACTGACTTTGGCATTTTGACCACGATGACGTATCGCGTGATCGGCTAACACTAATGCCATCATTGCTTCCGCAATAGGCACTGCACGTATCCCTACACATGGATCATGGCGTCCCGTAGTCACGACTTCTGTTTGCTTTCCCTGCTCATCAACAGACTCCCCTGGCACACGAATACTAGACGTTGGCTTTAGTGCAATTGAAGCAATCACATCTTGGCCTGAACTAATTCCACCTAAGGTGCCGCCAGAATTATTCGACAGAAAGCCGCTTGGTTGAATATTATCGCGGTGTTCGCTGCCGCGTTGTGTTACACAATCAAAGCCTGAGCCAATCTCCACGCCTTGCACCGCATTAATAGACATCATTGCTTTAGCAACATCAGCATCTAAACGATCAAAGATAGGTTCACCCCAACCGACCGGCACTCCACTGGCTTGCACCATTAAACGCGCACCAATTGAATCACCATCGCGGCGCAATTGATCTAGCAATGCTTCTAATTTAGGTACTTGCGCATCATCACCGAAGAAGAATGGATTGCTCTCTACCCCACCCCAATTCATATTCTGTATACGAATATCGCCGATCTGCGTCACACAAGCATGTATCTCAGTGTTGTAATCACGCAATAAAAATTGTTTCGCTATTGCACCTGCCGCAACGCGCATCGCTGTTTCTCTAGCAGAAGATCGGCCACCGCCTCGGTAATCACGAATGCCATACTTTTTGAAATATGTGTAATCCGCATGACCCGGCCTAAAACTCTGTGCAATATTGGAATAATCTTTGGAACGTTGATCTTCGTTACGAATCATTAATCCAATTGGTGTGCCAGTGGTTACGCCTTCGAACACACCTGACAATATTTCAACGCGATCAGATTCACGTCGTTGAGTTGTGAATTTAGACTGTCCTGGTTTGCGGCGATCTAAATCTGGTTGTAAGTGTTCTTCTGTTAGAGGAATACCAGGAGGACAGCCGTCAACAATGGCTCCAATCGCAGGTCCATGACTTTCCCCAAAGGAGGTCACACAAAATAAAGTTCCAAAGGTATTACCGGACATTTAATTTACTCAATAGAATTTGTTTCAACAATTTGCTTACATTCTTCACAGGTCAGCACGCATATTCCCTCACCACCATGCTCCAACTCATGCCACATGAAATCATAATGTGGAAACTGTGTTTGCAGCGTTTGTGCAGACTGACCCACTTCCAGCACTAAAATACCTTTTGGCTCGAGGAACTGACTCGCGCCCAAGATGATTCGCTTGGCGATATCGAGGCCGTCCTCACCAGCAAATAAGGCATGCGCTGGCTCATGGGAGAATTCACTAGGTAAGTCTGGCTGCTCTGACACAGGAACATACGGCGGATTAGCAACAATAATATCATATTGATGGCCGGGAAGTTGCTCGTAGACATCTGAAAGTACAGCATTTATGCGCGATTCCATGCCGTGAAAGACAATATTCTTATTAGCCACCCGCAATGCTTTGGGATCAATATCACTAACATCGACTTGAGAATGGTCAAATTCCAATGCTGCCAGTATCCCCAGACAACCGCTGCCAGTGCATAAATCTAGAATCCTTCGAGCTGGCTGTTTGTCTGACCACCAGGGAAAGAATCGATCTTCTATCATTTCTGCTATAGGCGAACGCGGAATTAGCACATGCGGATCAACAAAAAATTTCACCCCTGACAGCAATGTTTCTCCTAGCAAATAAGCTAGTGGTATCCGAGCAAATATGCGCTTATGCAAAAAAGCTTGCAATCGATCAACCTCTGCCTGATCAAGTAAATGAGCAGCTGCCTGTTCACCAAAATCGGGTGGCAATCCCGCTACAAAACTGACAAGATACGCGGCCTCATCTATTGAGGTTTGTATGCCGTGACCATAATTTAATGGGTACTTTTGTAGAAGGTCCGCAATTTCATGCACCGCTTCTGCCACGCTACTACAAGCCAGTGCTATAGAATTTTCCATATTCAATAATTGGTCAGATTTAATTTAAATTTTATTCAAGACGGTAAACTTAAGCCTTACAAAGATATTAACCATGAACGCGATCAACAAAGCAATCTTAATTATCCTAGCAATTGTCATATCAATTGGCTTAGGCATTTATGCTTCGGGTAAAAAGTTCGCTTTAGGCGACATCAATCAGCAACTAACCATAGCAACCTACTTGTATGACCAGCAAAAAGCGATCGCTGATTTCACTCTAATCGACCACAACAATAACACTTTCACACCAGACAGCATCAAAGGTGTCTGGACATTCTGGTTTTTTGGCTTCACCCACTGCCCAGATATATGTCCAATTACACTAGGCACATTAAGCGCCACAGTAAGTAAACTAAAGTCGACATATAATATAGAAGACGAAATAAAAATTATTTTCGTATCAGTTGACCCGCAACGAGATGAAGCTGCCAAGCTAAAGACTTATACCAGCGCATTTAGCCAACACGCACTGGGTGTCACCGCTGAGCAAGAACAATTGACCCCCTTCCTTAAGAACATGGGTATCATTGCTGTTAAGCAACCGCCTAAAGCAGAATCATCAGATTATTTAGTCGATCATAGTAGTTCAATTTTCTTAATTGCACCCGACACAGGAATTAGCGCTGTTTTTGGCGCACCGCATAATACTGAGGACATCACTCAGGACTTTTTAACTATTCGTAAATTTTATCGCTAATGGAACCTGCACTTGCTACGACTTGGGAAAAGCTAAAAGGATTAATTTTTCACTGCTTCCCACACCACTTACTATCACGCATAACTTTTTGGCTAACACGTCAACGCCTTCCCTTTGTTGAAAAATTAATTAATCTTTTTGTTAGCACTTTCAAAGTCGATATGAAAGATGCCGCGATTGAAGATATCTCACAATACTCGACATTTAATGAATTTTTCACACGCACCTTAAAACCAGGCACTCGTCCAATCGATGACAGCATTACATCTATTGTGTCTCCCTGCGATGGCAAAATCAGCATGTTTGGCGACATTGATCAACACACGTTACTCCAAGCTAAAAACAAAACATTCACGCTTAATGAATTTTTAACGCCTAGCTGCAAACATTTAGATAAATTTATTGGTGGCAGCTTTTATACAATTTACTTATCGCCACGTGATTACCATCGCGTGCATACCGCCTATTCTGGACAGTTATTAGAAATGATTTACGTGCCGGGCAGATTATTCAGCGTGGCGCCTTACGCACCCAAGGCAATTGAGAAACTATATGCACGTAATGAAAGAGTCGCTTCTATTTTCAAAATTGATGGTGGCTACATGGCACTCACCATGGTTGGTGCTGTTAACGTTGCAGCGATTGAAATGGCCTGGGAAGGATTAGTCACACCACCACATTTAAATACAGTGGTGCATTACAATTATGAAGATCAATCGATATCACTAGAGAAAGGTGAGCAGATAGGCATATTTAATATGGGCTCCACCGTGGTCATGATGTTTTCGAAAAATTATGCGCAAGCACTACAACAACTACATATCGATCAACCGATTAAAATGGGACAGACTATTGCCTCACGCAGCAATTAAGCGTTAGGCGTTATCCCAATCGAAACTAATTACTTCTGCTAACGAAGATGCGCCGACCGCCAGCATCATTACACGATCAAACCCAACAGCCACTCCCGCGCATTCAGGAAGGCCATGCCGTTGCGCGTCTATTAAACGCTGATCTATTCCTACCTCTATCGAGTTACACTGCTTTCTAATCTGCTGATCATTCACAAAACGATCTAATTGTTGTTCAGAGTCTAACAACTCAACATAGCCGTTGGCCAACTCTATTCCCCGATAAAACACTTCAAATCTTTCTGCGACAGAAGTGTCATCCTCATTTAATTTAGACAACGCTGCCTGTGTCGCAGGATAGTAAAATACTACTGTGATAGATTGTTCGCACATCGCAGGTTCAACATTATGCGAAAATAAAAAATCGGTACATTGTTGTAAAGAATTATCACTTTGCAACACTAATCCATTGTCTGCGGCTAAATTTTTAATCGCATCTTCAGTCAGTGAGTCCAGTGCTACACCTAAGGCTTTCTCAGTCAAATCACGATAACTAATATATTCAACATTCATTGACACATCACTTTTTGCTAGCAAGGAGACAATAAGATCAACAGTCTCTTGCATGATTTGTTTCAAACTATATCCGCGCCGATACCATTCAACCATAGTGAATTCTGGATTATGCGCAGTGCCTTGCTCACCCACGCGAAACGATTTACATATTTGGAAAATATCAGGGGCGCCATCGGCCAGTAGTCGCTTCATGGCATATTCAGGAGAGGTTTGCAGATATCGTTTAATGCTACCGACAGTAAAGCTAAACGACTCAATATTTGGCTCAGTGACTGTATTTGAACACGCTAGAGGCGTCTCCACTTCAAGCACATCACGTTGCGAAAAGAAGCGACGTGTCAGATTTAACAGTTCGGCACGTCTTGCCAGATTGTGCAAACTGGCTGTCGGACGCCAATCAGACATCACCCAGTCTTACTTAATTAGCTATCTTTTACCCGAGACACGTATTCACCTGTACGTGTATCGATTTTGATCACTTCACCCTCTTCGACAAACAGAGGGACTTTTACGGTCGCCCCAGTTTCAAGCGTTGCTGGTTTGGTCGCACCCTGAGCTGTGTCACCTTTTACACCAGGATCAGATTGAGTGATTTTCAATTCGACAAAATTAGGCGCACTCACTGACAAAGGCGCACCGTTATACAGTGTGACTTGGCAGATATCCTGGTCTTTCAACCACTTATAAGTCTCACCTACAGCATTTTCATCTGCGGCATGCTGTTCAAATGTGCTTTGATCCATAAAATGCCATTGTTCACCATCGGTATATAGATATTGCATATCGACATCCATGACATCAGCACCTTCTACACTATCTCCAGACTTAAAGGTACGGTCTACGACACGACCTGTTTTAAGATTACGGATCTTAACTCGACTAAAGGCCTGGCCTTTTCCAGGTTTAACAAATTCATTCTCTACGATAGTGTGAGGATCGCCATCGAGCATGATTTTAAGACCTGACTTGAATTCGTTAGTGCTGTAATTTGCCATAAAGATAATTTAGATAATTTAAAAGACGCAACATGATACCGTGCAAGCAAACAGCAGAACATCCCCTACATTGGAAAAAATTATTTGCCAAGTCCTATGTAGGCATTAAACAAATATCTGATAATCTGCCGGATAATTCAATTAGCCTAGATAAACTGGACAAAATTGATTCGCTATTTCCCATCCAAGTATCTCAGCAATTGCTCGACGACCACCCTCTAGACGGTCCAGTATTAATGCAATATCTACCTAGTTTGCAAGAACTTGCGGATCTCCCAGGCTACACCCACGACCCAGTTGGCGATGTCACGGCAACTATGCAACCAGGCGTAATCAAAAAATACAACCACCGAGTATTACTCATCACCAATAACACCTGCCCGATACATTGCCGTTATTGCTTCAGAAAAGACTTTCCCTATCCACAATCCAATCCCAATACTCATCAATTCAAACAGGCACTAGAGTTTTGTCAAAGGGACGAATCCATTAACGAAATCATTCTTAGCGGTGGAGACCCACTTAGCTTGGAAGATGAATCTCTCAATCAACTTTTTAAAGACATAGAAAAAATTCCACACATTAAAACAATTCGCTTACACACGAAGTTTCCATCCATATTTCCACAACGCATCACTGAAAACTTAATCACCACACTTGCAGAATGCACACTTAACAAAGTATGTGTGTTTCACATCAATCATGCTGATGAAATCAGCCAAGAATTTTGTGATGTAGTGCAAAAAATAAAACAAACAAATACCACAACACTCAATCAATCTGTATTACTAAAAAATGTAAATGACAGTGCAGACATTCTGATTGATTTATCCAACAAATTATTCGCTGCAGGAATACTACCTTACTACTTACACAAACTAGACCTAGCCAAAGGAACGCATCATTTCAAGGTTTCCGACACTCAAGCGAAAAAACTTCACCAACAAATGAAAAATAACCTACCTGGCTATTTAGTCCCTAGGCTTGCCCAGGAAATTCCCGGTGAAAGCAGCAAATCTTACTGACATCTCTAACCTATTAGTTGTTAGTCGTTTTATTTAAATTTTCAGGTTGATAAGGCAATCACAAACCGCAAATTGGATAACAATTACACTAATTCGCGTCAATTAGGATAGACGGATGGCTACTGCCGACAGGTAGGCGACTAGTTAGCCGCTTTTTATTGGTACAAGTTTTAGAATCTAAAGTTGAAAATTTAAACACGCAGGGAACTATTTCGATGTTATTGGACATGCAAATCTATATGCCTACACAAGATCCGTTGGCACAGCCGGATATTGCATTTACCCCGCGCCAAGTTAAGAAGTGGATCAAAGAGTTACCCATGATCAATCTTGACACCGCGAGCAAACAAACCTTCCAGTTAATCGCTGCTAGTAATCGGCAGTCATATCCTGTTAAACAAAGATTTGCTTCAATAGAGTTGTTACTACCATTATCAAAAACATTTCTTGACCATCATCGCAGATACTTAGCTTGCCAAACATTCCCGCTGTCACCAAGTGCTACCGAGATATTTCAGCTGCAACAAAACATGAATTCCGAGCTTGCTATCGCATTCAAGATTATCATATCGGAAGTAGTACAAGGCGATGCAAGGCTAGACCAAAAGAAATTACTCCATTGCATATACAATGCTATTTCACATCTGCAACATCAGTATGTTGCAAGTTTATTAATGTACCAAGAAATACCTAAAAGTCTATGGCATGACATTTGCCAGCTATACAGAGTAGCAGAACACTATGGATTGCACACCGCATTCATCAGCACAGACGGAACAAAAGAAAAAACCACGATTATCAATATATTCAAGCACCTTTGCGCACTCACATTAATATCATTTAACCAATTACGCCAAGGTGAGGCCGACAAAGTAAACAAGTTCCTTGAAATGCATCATGAGTTAATTGATATCACACCTAATACAGACAGTTTAAGCGGTGAGTATATCTATATTGCCAATCTCGCCACCGGCAAGCACCCAACATATTATATTCCCAGAGAAATGCCTATCTCCACTGAGAATCGCTTTATCGGTTACGCGGCATTAGTTAGCAAACTTGCAGAATCAACCAAGAAGTTTGCTCAAAGCACTTCTTATTATTTACAGTCAAACGAAGAATTAGATCCTGAACTAGCGGGCCGTTTAATCACTATGATTGGCAACCCAAGTCAGCGCCATAAAAAAAGAATCAAAAGCGACCAAGTCGTGCGTGCGATTATTGGCCTATCGCGCATAGTAGAAACAATGAATCCAAAACCAGAGGACACTGTCGATTATGCTGATCAGAGTTCGTTTGTGGTCAATAGCCTTTCCTTATTACCAGTGGAAGAAACCATCAATGCCAGCTCGCCTAAAACATTAAGCCAAGCTTCAGCTAATGAAACATTAAGCGATGTATGGAATCCATTTGCTGTTCAAAAAGGAATGCAAGATGCTGCCGACGTCAATCAACAAGACCAAGCAAAATATTCTAGCATCGTAGCTTCATTAGACAAATGGCAAGTAGAAAACTTCAATGCTGGAGGCTTCTGTCTACACTACAAAGCAGACGGTATTTGCACTACTCGGGTTGGTGAGATTATTGCTATTCGCGATGAGAATAAAAGTCGTGAGACTCTGCAGTGGCGTGTTGGCATTATTAGATGGATGCAAGGCCTCCCTAACAAAGAACACAAAGTGGGAGTAGAACTTTTTGGCGCTGAGTGCGCATGCGTGACCGCATATAACAAAAATAATACTCACTTAGAATATCAAGGACTATTACTTAAAAGAATTTTTGAGAATAGTAAAAGCTATAGTTTATTACTACCTTCTAATTCAAATTTAGATTCGCGTGAAATAAACATTAAAGGCTCTAACAGTCAACGCACTGTGATGCTGGGAAGAACATTGGAAAAGACTAGCTGTTTCTCACATATTGAAGTGATAAAAATATTCAGCAAAGAATAATAACAAATTTGCCGAAGGGACTCAGACTCTAAGCACATGGATCAGATATTAAAAATTTTGGTGATAGACCAAAATGCAAATAATGCCGACAATATTGTGAGAACAATCAAGTCGTCAGGCTTTGCAGTGCGGGAGACAATTGTTTCATCAAAAGAACAATTTGAAGAGATCAAAAATCTAGAAGTCAATCCACACATTATTATTCAAGCTAACAATATTGACGAATTAGGCATTCAAGATGCTCGTTCTTGCTTCAAATTTGATAATCACGAAACACCTATTGTTGCTCTCTGTGAAGATGTTTCCAGCCAGCAAGCACAGCTATTCACCGACGGCGCCAATATAGTTTTGCCTTACGATGATACTGAACAGCTAAAACAAGCCACTTCACGTTTCGCACAAACCGAATTCTATATCCAAGACTTAAAAGTCCAAGCCGACAACTATAAAGATCTAGACCAGCGTTACAATAAAATACTTGATACCTCGCGTGATGCAATCTGTTATATACATGAAGGTTTACACACATACGCCAACACATCGTATTTAGAATTATTTGATATCAATGGCGCAGAAGACGCAAGCATACTATCAATTCTCGAACTAGTTTCACCTGATGACCAAGCCTCGTTAAAATCAATTCTAAAAGATGTTAGCAAGAATCGCACATCTGGAACTGCTAGTTTAAACTTCAAGTCTGGTGAAGAATATTTCCATACAGATATTGAATACAATCCAGTACTAGTCGAAGGCGAGACTTGCGTACAATTTGTATTACATATGCAAACAAGCGAGTCAAAAGAACTTCAAGAACAACTTAGTTACATCAGCGAACGTGATCATGAAACTGGCTTCTTCCACAGGAAGTCACTAACAGACAAAATTCAAGAAGCGATTGAATCTACACAAGGTGGAAAAACTCCATCGACTTATATTCAGATAGACATTGCTAATATCGACACCATCAAAGATCAATTCGGTATCAGTGCAATTGACAAGCTAGGCTCACATATTGCAGACGCACTTAAACAAGTATGTGGCGACGAGGAAGCACTTGGAAAAATTAATGATGAATCGTTTGGCATACTGACCCCTAAAAACGATGAAGACAAACTAGTTAAATTGGGTGCACGCCTTAGAGCTGCGATTGACAACAACCCTGTCACAATCAACAATCTAAAGGTTTCCCCGGAACTATACATCGGCGCCACACCACTAGACCCAAGTTTAAAAGAAGTTGCAGATGCACTATCAGCAGCAAAATCAGCATGTGACTACGCTTGGGAAAATGAAATACAAGAGCTTTATATTTTTGCTAAGGAATCACGCAGCCTAACGGGCACTTTGCTTGATCAAAAGTGGACGCAGGAACTACAAGATGCGATTCGCGAAAATAGATTATTACTATTATTTCAACCGGTTGTTAGCATTACCGGAAAAACTGAAGATCGTTACCAAGTCTACACCCAGTTAGTCAGCAAAGAAGGTGCAAAAATTTCTGTGGCTGAGCTACTTCCAAGTATTGAGAGATCCGGCGTGTCTGCAATGCTCGATCGCTGGGTAGTCACCACTGCAATCAAGAAACTTGCTGAGCATGGAGACAAAAGCCCTGACTCCCAGTTTTTCATTAAGTTAACTACCGGTGCTTTAAACGACCAACAATTTGCCCCATGGTTAGAAAAACAATGCCAAAGCAATAATGTCGATCCGTTTAGGCTAGTGTTCGACATGCGCGAAGAAAGCATTGTCAGTCACTTAAAAGATGCCCGCGAATTTGCAACACGATTAAAACAACTTGGTTGTCAGATCGCTATTGATGCGTTTGGAATCAGCCAAGAACCAGAAAAGATTCTATCAATGATTCCTTCTAGCTATTTAAAACTGAGCTTCCAGCTTATGGCCAGCCTTAAGAATGGCGATAAAGAACGTATTGAAGATATCAAACATATCTGCGAACAAGCGAAACAGAAAAACACTATGACTATTGCACCATTCGTTGAATCTGCAGAAGCACTATCCCAAATCTGGTCAATCAATATTGATTTCGTCAGCGGTGACTTTTTCCGCGAACCTAATGAGAATCTAGGTTACGACTTCTCTAGCGCCGCTTAAATTATTAACTATTTTCTAGCGCAGCAATACGCTGCTCTAATGGTGGATGCGACATAAGTAATTTCTGCAATCCCCCTTTCACTCCACCCGATATTCCAAACGCTGCTAGTTCACCAGGTAGATTTTCAGGCTCATGAGCTGATTGTAACCTGCGTAATGCCGCGATCATATTTTGTTTACCAGCAAGTTCAGCGCCACCTATGTCTGCGCGATATTCTCTTCGGCGCGAAAACCATTTAGCAATAATGGCAGCCAAGATACCCAATACCACTTCAGCAACAATGCTTCCTATCCAATAGCCTGGGCCTATGCCACGTTCAATTTTAAATACCGCACGATCGATTATCATCCCAATAATGCGAGAAAACAAAATAACAAAGGTATTCAATACACCTTGCAACAAACCCATTGTTATCATGTCACCATTAGCGACATGACTAACTTCGTGACCTAGCACCGCTTCCACTTCATTCTGAGACATTGACTGTAGTAAACCTGTACTAACAGCAACTAGGGCATCGTTTTTATTCATGCCAGTGGCAAATGCATTCGGTTGCGGTGATTCAAATACGCCGACTTCTGGCATCCCGATATCCGCCTGTTGCGCTTGCCTACGAACTGTTTCAACTAGCCATCGTTCACTATCATTTTGTGGAGATTCTATTATCTGTACCCCCATACTTCTCTTTGCCATCCATTTGGAGATTGCCAAAGAAATAAACGAACCACCAAAGCCCATTACCAGCGCCATAATCAATAAACCATTAACTTGGCCAGCCATCCCTTGCTGAGCTAACCAGGCATCAACTCCCAGTATGCGAGATGAAACACTGAGCACGGCTAATACGCCAAAGTTCGCTGCTAAAAATAATCCTATACGTGAAAACATGATTACCTCTTATTCAATGGGCAATTAAAATTCCAACATCAGCAAATATAAACATAACGATAATTTATGACAAATCGACTTTTAATAGTTCACACGATTAGTCAGATAAAAAATCTACATCTAAGCGATCTACCACTCGATAACCTCTAGGCAACTTGAGACCGCGTCTACCGCGTTCTCCAGCATATTCATCCACTTCATTGCCTTTCATAGTTTTATGTTTCTTACCGCAGTGTAACGTGAGTGCCTCACCATCTTGTACAAGACAAACATGATCTACTTTCTCTTCACCTGATTTAAGCTTGGCACTTGGTATATTGATAAATTTAATCCCTTTGCCTTTAGACATTAACGGAAATTCAGAAAGCTCAGTCACTAACATATAACCCTCAGAACCTACTGCAACAATCCAGTCTTCTTCATGAGAACGCACCAACACTGGCGGTAAGACTTTTGCCCCATCTGGCACATTCAAAATACGTTTACCGGCCTTATTACGTGAATACAAGTCTTCCAATTTACACACAAACCCATAGCCAAAATCTGTTGCGAGAAAATATAGGTTACCAGGGTCGCCAATCATGACACCAACAAAACTGGCGCCATCTGCTGGATTGAAACGTGCCGTCAATGACTCACCTTGCCCACGCGCTGAAGGTAAACTATGAGCAGGTAATGTATAAGCTTTACCTTGCGAATCTAAAAATACTGCCATCTGGTTACTCTTACCAAACGCATGTGCTTGATATTGATCACCCGATTTATAATTCATTTCTATTGGATCAACCTCATGCCCTTTCGCTGCCCTCGCCCAGCCACGTTGCGACAAAATTACCGTGGTTAATTCAGTAGGCATTAATTGAGTTTCATCTAACTGTTGAGCAGTGGCGCGGCTAACAATGGCAGATCTTCTTTCATCGCCATAAGTTTCCGCATCTTCTAACAATTCAGTACGAATTAATTTTTTAAGTCGCGCCTTTGAACCCAATATTTTCTCTAACTTATCTCGTTCTTCACTTAACTCTTTTGTTTCGGCTTTAATTTTAATTTCTTCAAGTTTAGCTAGTCGTCTTAATTTTATTTCCAGAATAGATTCGGCCTGAATGTCACTCAGCTTGAAGCGCATTATCATCACAGGCTTAGGCTCATCTTCCTCACGAATAATGGCAATAATTTCATCGATATTAAGGTGGGCAATCAACAAACCTTTGAGAATATGTAGACGCTCGTTAACCCTGTCTAAGCGCCACTGTAAACGACGCGTAACTGTGTGCGTTCTAAATTCTAGCCACTCTTGTAGCAAGGTGCGCAAATCTTTAACCTGTGGGCGACCATTAATGCCAATCACATTCATATTGACTCGATATGTGCGCTCCAAGTCGGTGCTAGCAAACAAGTGCAGCATTAAAGCCTCTACATCAATACGGTTACTTCTTGGCACAATAACCAGACGCACTGGATTCTCATGATCTGATTCATCTCGCAAGTCATCTACCATTGGCAATTTCTTGGCATTCATTTGTTGCGCTATTTGCTCCAATATGCGCGCACCCGATACTTGATATGGCAATGCTGTAACAATAATTCCGTCAGTCTCTTGTTCGTACACAGCACGCATACGCACTTGACCGTTACCGGTCTCATAAATGTTTTTAATTTCATCTGGATTAGAAATTATTTCTGCATCGGTAGGATAGTCAGGGCCAAGTACATGCTCACACAATTCACTCGTTGTTGCTTTTGGTTCGTCCAATAATCGAATACAGGCAGACACAACCTCTCGAATATTATGAGGAGGAATATCCGTCGACATACCCACGGCGATCCCCATACCACCATTGAGTAAGATATTAGGTAAGCGTGCAGGCAATACAACTGGCTCTTGCAAGGTACCATCGAAGTTTGGCGTCCAGTCGACCGTGCCTTGACCCAATTCTTGAAGTAAAGATTTTGCATAAGGCGTCAATCGAGATTCAGTATATCTCATTGCTGCAAAAGATTTAGGATCGTCCGTAGAACCCCAGTTCCCCTGCCCCTGCACTAAGGGATAACGATAAGAAAATGGCTGCGCCATTAATACCATCGCTTCATAACAGGCTGAATCACCATGTGGGTGAAATTTACCAATTACATCACCGACAGTACGCGCTGACTTCTTAGGCTTTGAAGTTGCCGATAGCCCCAACTCAGACATAGCATAAACTATTCTGCGCTGCACCGGTTTCAAACCATCACCAATCTGTGGTAAAGCGCGATCAAGAATGACATACATCGAATAGTCGAGGTAGGCTTTCTCTGAGAAAGAATGTAGCGGTACGCGTTCTATATCGCCGTAATCAAATTCAATATTTTCACTCATAACTAATCCAAGATTATCTAGATGTTAAATTTCAGCTAAGTTGCCTTTCTCTTCTAACCAAGCTTTACGTCCCTGAATATTCTTCTTACCTAACAACATATCCATAATTTTATAAGTATCATCTCCAGACTCTATAGTCAGCTGTACTAAACGACGACTATCTGGAGAAATTGTGGATTCGCGCAGCTGGCTAGGATTCATTTCACCTAAACCTTTAAAGCGCGTGATATTAACTTTACCTTTTTTCTTCTCAGCTGAAATTCTATCTTCAATACCTTGTCTTTCAGCATCATCTAATGCATAAAAAACTTCTTTACCCACATCAATTCTAAACAATGGGGGCATCGCAATATAAACATGACCGGCATCGATTAATGCTGGGAAATGACGCAGAAATAGTGCACATAACAAGGTGGCAATATGCAAGCCATCCGAATCCGCGTCTGCTAATACACAAATTTTTCCATAACGTAATTTACTAAGGTCAGAATCACCTGGGTCAACACCAATAGCAATGGCAATATCATGAACCTCTTGTGATGCTAATACTTGATCTGAAGCGACTTCCCAACTGTTAAGTATTTTCCCTCGCAACGGCATAATGGCTTGGAACTCTCGATCGCGTGCTTGCTTTGCGGAACCACCAGCAGAATCACCCTCTACTAAAAACAATTCTGTTCGCGTGACATCTTGAGACGAGCAATCCGCCAACTTACCTGGAAGTGCTGGACCAGCGGTGACACGTTTGCGCACCACCTTTTTTATCGCGCGCAATCGCTTTTCTGCATTGCGAATAACTAGCTGCGCCAATGCTTCACCCGTTTCCACATTTTGATGCAGCCACACACCAACTGAATCTTTAACTACCCCAGATACAAATGCTGCACTTTCGCGCGAACCTAAACGCTCTTTTGTTTGACCCGCAAATTGTGGGTCTTGCATTTTAACTGACAACACATAAGTAAGCTGCTGCCAAACATCGTCGGGTGCAATTTTAACACCGCGTGGTGTTAGCTTGCGTGTATCACAAAATTCTCTTAACGCGTCTGTTAATCCTGTACGCAAACCATTAACGTGGGTTCCACCTTGCACAGTGGGAATTAGATTGACATAACTTTCTGCAGTCCATTCGTCTCCTTCTTCTACCCATGTCAGCGCCCACTCTGCAGCTTCATTTTCTGATGAGAAATTCCCATACAACGGCTTCAAAGGGAGTAATGGCATCCCTGCTAATTCTGATAACAAATAATCACTGATGCCATCTTCATAAAACCATTCAGTTTCTTCATCTTTTGCGACATCTTTAAATCGAATGCGCAAACCTGGACAAAGAACCGCTTTTGCACGGAGCAAATGGACTAATTTAGGAATTGAGTAATTGAGACTGTCGAAATATTTCTTATCTGGCCAAAAGCGGATTGTGGTTCCAGTAGTACGCTTAGCGACCGTACCAATCTGTTTCAAATTTGATGCCTTATCGCCATTAGCGAATGACATATTATATTCTTTACCATCTCTACGAACGCCAACTTCTACTCGTTCTGATAATGCGTTAACCACGGATATCCCCACACCATGCAAACCACCGGAGAATTGATAATTTTTGTTAGAGAATTTACCCCCAGCATGCAAGGTAGTCATAATGACTTCTACGCCTGGCTTTTTCAATTTGGGGTGTTTATCCACTGGCATACCACGACCGTCATCAATCACTTCTAAGGAACCATCCTTAAATAGACTGACCTCTATACTGGTCGCATAACCAGCAATTGCCTCATCCACACTATTATCGATAATTTCTTGTGCTAAGTGGTTTGGACGGGCAGTATCGGTATACATGCCAGGGCGTTTACGCACAGGGTCTAGGCCGCTCAATACTTCAATGGCGGCGGCATCATACTGTTTAGACATAAATTAAAATCAAAAGGAAATATTCGTTAGGGCAATAGCGCTTAGAGAAGACGCATTCTATATGAAACCGGCACGCAGCAAAAATTTCTTATCAAATCATGGCTAGTTTAGACACATCAACTCACCCCCAGCACAATGCCAACGTGTTTGCATCGGCAGGCTCAGGCAAGACATGGTTACTAATCACACGAATCTGTCGGTTGTTACTAGCAGGCGCCGAACCTCAGCACATCTTGGCAATCACTTTTACGCGCAAAAGCGCGGCTGAAATGCGTGCTCGATTATTCGATAAGCTTGAAGCTTGGTCAGTGATGAGTGAATCCGAACTAAGTGACGAATTGTCTGCCATCAAGGAAACTGCTAATGGCGACACTATTGAAAAAGCTAGAGGTCTATATGAAAAACTTCTATTTTCAGATCAAACTATTCGCATTAGTACATTTCATACATTTTGCAAAGAGATCATTCGCGCATTTCCCCTAGAAAGCGAATTACCAACCACTTTCGAACTAACAGAACACGCCCATATATATGCTAACCAGGCATGGCAACGCTTATTATCTACCAGTGAACAAGCTGGCAAATCTAAATTACGTGAAGCAATGCATACTTTATTTGATTTTTGCTTTGGCCTGAATGGCACAAAAGCAGCGTTACTTGGTTTCTTAAATGCGCGCAGCGAATGGCGTGCGTTTACTAAACAAGCCAAAGACGCAGTATCTTTTGCTAACGACGAGCTGGTGAAAAAAATAGGTGCTGCACAAAACGATGATTATCAATCATGGTTTGGAAGCGATGATTTTTTAGCCTTGCTTAAACAATATTATCAAACTCTACGCACAAGCCCAGCTAAAACATATCAAAACTGGGCTGATAAAATTGAACCACTATTATCCTCACACAATCATTTTACAGAGTCTCACCTATCAGCTTTGCAGTCCGTAGTTTTAACCAATGACAACAAACCACGCAAACTGACCATCAGTAAAGCTTGGCAGAAATTAATTGACCAACAACAATCTGAACTTCTCATTCAGACCCATCAAGCATTTGCTGAGAAAATCTTACAACTAGTTGATAACAAAATTCATGCACAATTATTAAATGCTAATCATGCTTGGTTTTATGCTGGCCGAGAACTCTTACAACAGTATCAGCATATGAAGTTTGAACACGGTGTGATTGACTTTAACGACCTAGAATGGGAAACCTATCGATTGCTTCAACAGGAAGATCATGCATTATGGGTGCAATACAAGTTAGGCCAGCGAATTCGCCACTTCTTAGTCGATGAATTTCAAGACACCAACCCTATTCAATGGCAGTTACTTAAACCATTAATAGAATCTTCTTATGATCAACACCAATCACAAACAAGTAGTTTGTTTTTAGTCGGCGACATCAAACAGTCAATCTATCGATTCCGCGGTGCCAACCCAGAAATACAGACATTAGCCTCTGATTGGTCCCAGCAAGAATTAAACAGCAAGCTATTAACTAATGATCATTCTTGGCGTTCATCTCCAGCCATTATCGATTGTGTTAACCAGTTATTTTCACACTCTTCTATTTGCCAAGAATTTTGCTCTTTTCAAGCCCATACTTATCAGCACCAAGACCGCTGGGGGTTTGTCAAAATTCACCCTTTAATTGAGATTGAAGATAAACAGGAGCAACAAGATTTTCGTCATCCGTTAAAGACGTCTCGTGAAAACAGCGAAGAAACTGCTCACTATCAAGAGGGAGTACTGATCGCGCAAGAAATCAGCCAATTAATAGACAGCAATACGCCCATCTATGACGGAGAACAAATACGCCCCGCCAGGTTTGATGATGTTTTGATTTTGACACGCACGCGATCCCACCTAGACGAACTTAAAGCAGGACTAATTAACGCATCCATCCCGATACACGCGAACGATGCAACTCGTCTATTAGACTATCTCGAAATAAAAGACATGCTTGCGCTACTAACTTGCTTAGTAGATCCATATGATGATTTAGCATTCACACATCTGTTATCTAGCCCAATTTTCAATATCGATGAATATCACTTAATTGAGCTGCAAAAAATCACTGCCGACACGTGGAAACAGAAATTAGATATCCTTAGTAACGAATCAAAGTCAGACCATCCACTACATGTCGTTAACACTAAACTTCACGAGTGGAAACAATTTACTGATCGAATTCCAGTTCATGATTTGCTTAATTACATTTTCTCTAGCTGGAATATCCTTGATCGATATCGCGCAGCGATACCTAATTCAGAATCTCAACATATCTGCGCTCGCCTCAATCAATTTTTACAACAAAGTTTAGAAATAGAAAGCGGCAGATATTCAAGCATCGCTAGATTTCTCCGCAAAATAAAAGAAACTAATCCTGAAGCATTATTTGTCAACGATAACGAAAATACTAATGCGGTTAAAATCATGACCGTACATGGCTCGAAAGGATTGGAATCACCCATCGTATTTATCGCAGATAGTGGCCCAAGCACCGAACCACCCGAGCAGTTTAGTGCTATCACTCAATGGCCTGCTAGTTCAGAAATCCCTGATGTTTTCATGCTCGGTTGCAAAAAGAGCTCTATGAGTAATGCGGCTCAACAGCTTAAAGATAAAACCAATCAATCCAGCAATGAAGGTCTTAATTTGCTCTATGTAGCATTAACACGGGCTAAACAGATTCTCATTATGACTGGCGTGAACGCTAAAAGAAGCTCTCAGGAAGGATGGCACTCTCAATGTCGCTCAGCTTTAGAGATTGAAAAAGATAGCGATGAAATATGGCTACACGAACATCACGTTATGCCTTTATCAGACAACATTAAATCGCCCGCACTCCCTGTCAACGAGCCTTTAGATGATTACACAGCTTTGTTCGCACCTATCAATAACTCAACGACAAATGTGACTGCGTCTGAGCAGATAAGCAATGAAGCACTTGAAGGAACACTTATTCACAAGTTATTAGAAATTTTAACTCAGTCGCCAAGCATTAATGATCAGGCATTATTAAATAGGGTCAATTTAGAAACCAACGCAAATATCACTATTGAGCAACTAAAACCGCTCAAGAAGGAAGCTATAGATTGCTTAACCAGTGTTACTCTTGAACCAATATTTAAACACACAGAGAGTCAACAGACATATCACGAAGTAACTGTTGCCAACATATCAAACAAACATCAAATCAGCGTTATCGATCAAATGATAGTAAGCAAAGAGAATGTATGGATTATAGATTTCAAAACACAAGCAGATATATCAAAAACAAATGCGCATAAACAAGCGGAGAAATTTAAAACACAACTAGAACGCTATGCCTACGCAGTACAACCTCTTTACCCTTCATTACCGATACGCTGCTCAGTTGTCTTTACCAAAATTGCATTATTGGTTGATGTACCAATAAATAGTACACCAACCAATTAATTTTTATTACTTCTTCGCCATATCATCTAAGCGTTGAGCTAATTGCTTTGCAGGCAAATAGCCTGGCATTAATTGCCCATCCGCTGTTAAAACTGCAGGCGTTCCAGTCACACCAATCTTCTGTCCGAGCTCGAAATGAGCCGCCACTGGATTTTCACAATTCGCTGCAGGCAATTCTTGTCCATTCTTAGATTTGGTTAAAGCATCAGCACGATCATCACTACACCAAACAGACACCGCTTTAGTGTAACTAGGCGAGGTAATGCCATTACGTGGAAACAATAGATAATCAATCTTAATTCCATAGCTTGCATATTGATCCATCTCATTATGCAGTTTTCGGCAGTAGCCACAGTCAATGTCTGTAAACACGGTAATCGTGTGTTTAGGTTTCTCTGAACCAAATTCTATCTTTTCTTGGTCATTAACCTGCTTCATAAATTTTTTTCGCGCTCGACTTGAAGCCACTTCAGTGATATCTCGTTTTCCATCATCAAGATCCATCACGACACCTTGAATGATATATCTTGCATCTTCAGTCACGTAGATAATTTGTGTGCCATACACAGCCTCATAAAGACCTTCGACAGGTGATTTGGAAACACTATCTGGAGAATGGGTAGGGAATGATTCGACCAATTTTGCTTTGATCGCTTCGGATTGTTTCGCAGAATCCGCATGCGATGAAAATGAAATTACAGCCAATATGATGAGTACAGACAAGCATCTGAACATGATGTTTCCTTGTATAAAATAGTGAATTTAAAATGAAATTTGGTGGATTAAATCATTAGACCGGGAAAACATCAAAGTTATCCCAAAACATTAGCCGCGAGGGTGGTGTTCCCGATGTAACTCCTGTAATCGCGCCTGAGCGATATGGGTATATACCTGAGTGGTGGACAAATCACTGTGCCCTAATAGCATCTGCACCACTCTCAAATCCGCTCCATGATTTAACAAATGAGTCGCAAAAGCATGCCTAAGCGTATGAGGACTAAGGTGTTTCTCAATTCCGACTACGCGTGCATGTCTTTTAATCACATGCCAGAATGCCTGCCGCGTCATGCCCAAACCGCGGTTTGAAACAAATAACACATTGCAATCATGACCTTCTTTTAACAACCCGGGTCTTGCGTCATTAAAATATTTTTCCAGCCACTCTCCGGCTTGTTCGCCAAATGGCACTAAACGCTCTTTATTGCCTTTCCCAACCACCCTTAATACACCTGTTCGCATATTAACTTGGTGTAATTGCAAATTAATCAACTCAGAAACTCGCAGCCCACATGCATATAGCACTTCTAACATTGTTCGATCACGGATGCCTTGGGATTTTGTTATATCTGGGGCAGCCAACAGCATTTCTACATCATCTTCGGTTAATACTTCAGGCAAGTATCGACCCAATTTAGGAAATTCAATTTTTTCTGTAGGATCCGCAACAACATTACCTTGGCGTAATTGATAGCGGTAAAAACGGCGAATACTTGAAAGCAATCGCGCACCTGATCTAGGCTGCATTCCTTGGGTAACCCGATGAGCCAAATAATCTAGTAAGTGTTCATGCTTAACATCAGATATTGAAACCTGGAAACTCGACAACCAGCGCAACAAATTAAACAGATCGTTTCTATAAGCGCTCAATGTATTTTCACTGAGCCCATGTTCCATCCAAATATTATCCAAAAACATTTCGACAATATTACTATCTTGATCCATTAATTGATTCGCCGCATTAGTCGCCATATTAATTACTCAAAATATATAGATGATGAAGAGCAGCTGCTCGACACAACAGGAAAGGATGATAGATAAGATACTTGGCTTGTTTTAACAAAATTAAAAACGATGCAATGAATCATATACACTTTTAATTGGTAAACCTGTTGTATAGTGTAAATGCTTTTTAAATAATTTTCATCTTTTGTTTACTTATCAGTCAGCATCATCAAGTTGCATAAGATAAACAAACATTAACCTTAACCACTTCACCTAAAATGAAAGACAATAATTCTAACCACGCAGTGAGCTTGCTACGCAGAATTGCAATTATGTTTTACGACTCAATCTTACTAATAGCTTTATTATTTTTTGCATCATTACCTGTTGCTGTCCCATTCGAAATAACTATGGAACATCCTTTCTATCCTCTATTCATACTTTATATACACCTAGTTGCGTTTTTATTCTTTGGCTGGTGCTGGACTCGAGGCGGACAAACGTTAGGTTCAAAAACATGGAAGATAAAACTAGTGGCAGACTCTGGCAACAATGTCACCTGGAAGCATGCATTTTTACGCTATGTTGGCTCCCTGCTTTGCTGGCTAAGCTTAGGCGTAGGCTTTTTATGGTGTTACACCAATAAAGAACGGCTCGCATGGAATGATATAATTTCCAAAACTCGCTTAAAGATGATCAGCGAGTGAATTTAAACGCCATTATTGAACACGTTAAAATAATGATTACCGGCAAAAATGCCACCAATACTGGTGGAAAATGGTACACAACAGCGCCATTCGCAATCACTTCTACGATCAGATGTGCTATTAATGCAATGACAATCCCTATCAACAGGCGCTGACCTGCGCCACCCATTTGACGCGGTCTAAATACTAGCGGCAATGCTAGCAATAGCATAGCCAGCCCTACAAATGGCACTGCCATTCTTTTAAACAACGCCACTTCATATTCACTTGCGTCCAAATGATTATCCTCTAGATAGTAGATATATTCATACAAACGCTGCATTGACATTTTAAACGGATCTGATGCCACTGATTGCAAAAAACTACTTAGGAATAATTTTTGTACAGGGTAAACTTCGGCAGTTTCGGCAATCACTTTATTACTTACAAATTGCGAACTGCGGTAATCATTCAATTGCCAAGCGCCTTGTTTACGAATAGCAGATTTCGACTCGCTGATAGATTCAACTTCTCCGCTTTGGTTAAAACTATAAATCGCCAAATCGTTCAACAGATCTTGAGATACCGCACGCCCGACTCTTATAAATCGATGCTGATCACGCACCCAATAACTCTCATCTGACGCTAGCAAAATATCTTCTTGCTCACTCTGCTGCTTCATAGCTAATGAAATTTTATCGCTGATTGGCGCATACGCCTCCACGACAACACTCAGAACGATGGTAATTAATAGCCCCGCAATGCAAGACATTACGCCGACTCTAAATCGGCTATAGCCGCTTGCACCTGCCGCTACTAGTTCAGAACTAGCAGCAAACTGGCCTAGACTGAACAAGGTACCAATCAACATACTACTGGGCAAGAATTCGAATAATTTATGAGGAATATCTAATATCGTTAATATCAACACATCAGAGAATTTATCTCCGCTATCCATTCTTCCCACCTGATAAAATAAGTCCCCCAACCAATCAATTGCACAGATTATTAGCAATGCAACGATGACGCCTATCAATACAGAACGAGCCAAATAAATATCTAATGCTTTCATCGATCAACCAAAAGTAACTACGCGCTTTAAGCGTGATAAAAGTGTTTTCTGATATGCGATATAGGTACCCATAGCAACCAACAGATGAATACTCATTAAAGAAATCAATCCATAGCCCTCACCTCGCTTAATCCAGCTACAGGTCACAATCACCAGATTTAGGTACAATACATAAATCAGGACAGCAAGCGCTAGGCGTGAAAATCTACCTGAATTAGGCGCTACTTTACTTAGAGGAATTGCCAACAACATTAGAACCAGGGTAGAAAAAATTATCGAGCCACGTTGAAAAATTTCAGCGACATAGCTTGAATCACGCAAACTAAACAACGACATTATATTCTGATATTTAGCTTTCCCGGCTTCACGAGAAAAATCAGTTTGCGGAGGATAAACTCGATGCTCTTGATAAGTAGAAATAGAAAAATTAGCCTGTCCAGGAATACCTTCTATTGTCTTACCGTCAAATAACACAAACACTTGAGCTAAGCTTTCATCTTTTTGCATTTGCGCAAGCTCTGCTACTTCTACGATTAATTTCCCATCTTCTTTTCTTTGCAAAAAGATATTCTGTAAAGTGCCATCCTGAGCATCTTCAGACTCTGCGTACACTACCCAACCGGTACTTTCGAGCTCGAAAAACTTCCCTGGCGATAATTGCCCAAGCACCATACTTTGCTCAGTAACGCTCTCAATCACTTCGGCGAATCGATTTGCCCAAGGAGAAATATAAGAAACCAACAAATATAAAATCACCAACACAGGAATACCAATAGGCATCACTGCTTGAATGAAATCCCTGCTACTGGCCCCGCTCGCCATCGCCGCATTGATCTCGCTATCTTTATGCATACGGCTCAATACCAAAATTATGCCAATAAATAATGAAAATGGCAGTAAAATAACCAGGTACCTAATCACTCCGAGCAGCAATACTACACCAAGCATGTTGGCAGTGAGATCTCCATCCAACACTTCACCCAGCAGCTGAATAAACAGCTTTCCTAAAATAATCAGCAGCAAAATTAATGCGACAGATGCAATAGCCGCAACAATATCACGGGCAATATATCGAGAAATTATTCGCATTATTTAATAGTATTTAGTACAACCCATGAAAAAGTTGATTCAATTTTTTTGATCCATGTAGAATCCACCCAATAGAATTCATTAAACCACCTAAAAACTTTCAGGAGAACAAGATGGAGTATCTCGTAAAACGTAGTGCAATTACTAGCGAGAAAAGCGCATGCGTTATTGTGGCAGTATTTGCAAACAAGCGTTTAAGCGATGAAGCCCAACAGTTAGACAAGCTCTATGGCGGCATTTTATCCGCCGCAACAAGAGGTGGGGATATCAGTGGAGATCTCGGTCAAACCCTGTTGCTACATACACCTAAAAACTCAAATTTAAAGCGAATATTGCTAGTTGGCTGCGGCAATCCTAAGCAATTGGACATTATAAAGTATAGAAAGGTCCTCAATTCCTGCATCACTGCTTTAAAGAGTACTGGCTCACCTGAGGCCATTAGTACACTCACCACACTAGATATAAAAAATCACAGCGTACAGTCACTCACACGCATGCATATTCTGTTAGCTGAAGATATCTATTATCAGTACGATCAAACACTTTCTAAAAAGAAAAAACCAAATAAACTAAAGCGAATTAAATTTATTTGCAGTCTGGCTTCACAGCTAAAACAAATTAAGCAAGGCATCGTTCAAGGCAAAGCCATTGCAGATGGCATGATGGTGACCAAAGAACTGGGTAATTTACCTGCAAACGTGTGTACACCTAATTATCTTGCAAAAACCGCACAAAGCATCAAAAAAGGCCAAGGCAAATTATCTTTAACGATACTAGATGAACGTGAAATGAAAAAGCTTGGCATGGGTTCTTTATTATCCGTATCTGCTGGTAGCGTTGAACCTGCCAAGTTAATTTCACTTCAATACAAAGGCGCTGCTCGAAATAGCAAGCCTGTTGTACTGGTAGGCAAAGGCATCACTTTTGACACTGGAGGGATTTCACTCAAATCTGGTGCAGGCATGGATGAAATGAAATTCGATATGTGTGGTGCCGCAACAGTACTCGGCACCATGCAAGCTATCTGCGACATGCAGCTACCATTAAATGTTGTCGGATTAGTCGCTGCGGCTGAAAATATGCCAGGTGGCAAAGCAACAAAGCCTGGTGATGTCGTCACCTCAATGTCTGGTCAAACGATAGAAATATTAAATACTGATGCCGAAGGTCGCTTAGTATTATGTGATGCTCTCACCTATGCGAAACGCTATGATCCAGATGTGGTAATTGATATGGCTACATTAACTGGTGCATGTTTAGTTGCACTCGGCCATGAAGCTAGCGGACTCATGAGCAACTCCGACAAATTAAGTGATGACTTATTAGAAGCAGGTCAATCCACTGGCGATCGAGCATGGCGATTACCTATCTGGGAGGAGTACCAACCATTACTTGATAGCAACTTTGCAGATATCGCCAACATCGGTGGACGTTGGGCAGGAACGATTACCGCCGCATGTTTTCTTGCTCGCTTTACTAAAGAATACAAATGGGCTCACTTAGACATTGCCGGAACCGCCTGGAATCAAGGAAAAAACAAAGGTGCCACAGGTCGACCAGTTCCCATGCTGACTGAATATCTGATGCGACGCGCACGTACCGCATAACGTGCCACAAATCGATTTTTATATTGTCGACGATAGCGCAGCTGACGCTTGGCTGAGGTACGCGTGCAGACTGGTTGAGAAAGCTTACACACTAGGTATGCATGTTCATATCCATACGCCCAATGAAAGCTTAACCATGCAAATGGATGAGCTACTTTGGGTGTTTCGCGACCGAAGTTTCATTCCCCACCAGCAAGTCTGCTCAGAAAATGAGCTATGTGCCGTTACCCTAAATCACGAGCAACTACCCACCCAACGTGAACTATTGGTGAATCTAACACCTGACGCACCAGATTTTTATAATCAATTTGAACGCGTGATAGAAGTTGTAGGTCCTGACGATACAATGAAACAAAAAGCGCGTGAGCGTTTCCGCTTCTACAAAGAAAAAGGCGATACACCCACTCATCACCAAGTTAGCTAAAGGTTACTCACGCACTTTTTTATACTATTTAAGCAACAAACAATGGTGAGCACACCCGTTTACAAATAGAATAGTGAGCATAAATTCTCACGCAACAATAATAATCATCTTCAGGAAACCTACCCACCGTGGAAAAAGTCTACCAGCCTCACGACATTGAAAAACATTGGTATCAGGAATGGAAATCTCAAGGATATTTCAAACCTGGCGAATCAGGCACTCAGCCATTTTGCATAATGATCCCACCTCCCAATGTCACTGGTACCTTACATATGGGTCACGCTTTCAATAATACCGTGATGGACAGCTTAACTCGTTATCACCGCATGTGTGGTGACAACACTCTATGGCAACCTGGCACCGACCACGCAGGTATTGCTACACAAATGGTAGTAGAACGACAACTCAACGCTGCGGGCACATCACGTACAGAATTAGGTCGTGAAGCTTTTCTAGATAAAGTCTGGGAATGGAAACAACAATCCGGTAACACCATTTCACAACAATTAGAACGGTTAGGTTCTTCAGTCGATTGGTCGCGTGAAAGATTCACCATGGATGAAGGTTTATCCAAAGCCGTACGCGAAGTATTTGTTCGCTTGCATGATGAAGGTTTAATTTACCGTGGCAAACGATTAGTCAATTGGGACCCTGTATTACATACTGCGGTCTCTGACTTAGAAGTCATCTCAGAAGAAGAAAATGGCCACCTTTGGCATATGCGTTATCAGTTAACTGACGGTAGTGGACACTTAGTCGTCGCCACCACTCGCCCCGAAACCATGCTTGGCGATAGCGCAGTGGCAGTGCATCCAGAAGATGAACGTTACAAACATTTAGTCGGAAAATCTATCACACTACCTCTATGCGATAGAGAAATACCTATCATTGCAGATGATTATGTGGACCCAGAATTCGGCTCAGGTTGCGTAAAGATTACGCCTGCGCATGACTTTAATGACTATGAAGTTGGCCAACGTCATGATTTACCCAAGATTAATATTTTCACTATTGATGCAAAGATTAATGAAAACGCACCTGCTGCATTTCATAATTTAGATCGTTACGACGCACGTAAAAAAGTCATCAATGATCTTAGCGAATTAGATTTATTAGAAAAAATTGTCGACCACAAACTTATGGTGCCACGTGGTGATCGTTCCGGCGCCGTTGTCGAACCATTCTTAACAGATCAATGGTATGTGAAAATTGAACCGCTTGCCGAACCCGCGATTAAAGCAGTCGAAGACGGCACTATTCGTTTTATCCCAGAAAACTGGAATAACACTTACTTCGAGTGGATGCGCAACATTCAAGACTGGTGCATTAGTCGTCAATTATGGTGGGGGCATCGCATTCCCGCTTGGTACGATGAACAAGGCAATGTCTATGTGGGTCGCGACGAAGTAGAAGCACGCAGCAAAAATAATTTAGATGAAAGTATTTCTCTTAGACAAGACGAAGATGTGCTCGATACTTGGTTCTCATCAGCCCTGTGGCCATTCTCAACATTAGGCTGGCCTGACAAAACACCTGTACTGAAAGAATTTTATCCCACCTCCGTACTAGTCACTGGCTTTGATATTATTTTCTTCTGGGTCGCACGTATGATCATGATGGGCATGAAATTCATGGATGACATTCCTTTCAAGGATATCTATATCCATGGACTGGTACGTGATTCTGATGGACAGAAAATGTCAAAGTCCAAAGGTAATGTATTAGACCCCATTGATTTAATTGATGGCATTACTTTAGAAGCGCTAGTAGAGAAACGCACCAAGGGACTCATGCAACCTAAAATGGCTGCTAAAATTGAGGCCTCTACACGCAAGCAATATCCTGACGGCATTCCTTCATACGGCACAGATGCATTACGTTTCACTTTTGCAGCGTTAGCCTCAACAGGTCGTGACGTTAAGTTCGACCTAAATCGCATTGAAGGTTACCGAAATTTCTGCAACAAATTATGGAATGCATCTCGCTTTGTATTAATGAATTGCGAAGATCAGCAAGTCGCCGATCAAATTGATTTTGCATCATTGCCACCCACAGACAAATGGATACTTAGTCGTCAACAAGAACTAACCGACTTAGTTCATCGCGATATACAAAATTATCGTTTTGACTTGGCCGCTAAAGCCTTGTACGAGTTCACTTGGAATGAATTCTGCGATTGGTATTTAGAGCTAATCAAACCAGTCATGTTCTCTGATGACGAACAAGCAAAAAAACAAACACGCCGCGTATTACTTGAAGTATTAGAAAATTTACTAAGGTTACTACACCCAATCATTCCTTTTATTACCGAAGAAATTTGGCAATCAATTGCACCCAAATTAGGCATCAGCGAAAAAACCATCATGCTTCAACCTTACCCAAGAAGTAACAATGATTTGGTAGATGTGAATAGTGCTGCTGAAATAGATTGGTTAAAAGACTTTATCGCCGGCATCCGCAAAATTCGCTCGGAAATGAATATTCCTCCAAGTAAAAGCATACCCGCCTTACTACAACAATGTTCAAGTACAGACCTAGAAAGACTAGAAACACACCGTAACGCGTTGGACAAACTGACTAAACTGGAAAGCATCACTGTCTTGACCAACGAAGAAGCTCCTGAAGCCGCATTAGCCTTGGTAGGCGAAATGAGAATTTTGATACCCCTGGCAGGCCTAATCAATAAAGATGAAGAACTACAACGCTTAACAAAAGACGTCACTAAGCTAGAAGCTAATATTGAAAAAACCCGCGCTAAATTAAACAACCCAAATTTCAAAGACAAGGCTCCTGTTGACGTAGTAGAAAAAGTACAAGACCAATTAAAAGAACAGGAACAAAAGCTAGCGGAATTAAAACAACAAAAAGATAAAATGGAAAAACTATAGCAAGATCGATTTGCTTTAAAATGATGATAGATCAGCCTGAATTCAGCTACTTTGTTATCACATCTCTGCTTTTAATTATTGCACCCGGCCCTGATATAATATTTTTAATCACACAGTCACTAAATCATGGGGCTAAAGCAGGCCTTCTTACCGCACTAGGATTAGCAAGTGGCAATTTGATTCATACTACTGCCGCCGCGTTAGGCATCTCGTTAATCATCCAAACATCTGAAATTGCATTTACCGGCTTAAAATATATAGGCGCAGGATATCTTTTATACCTAGCCTATAAAATACTCACATCGAGCAATACTAATAACAAAAAACCGATCGATACGAACCAAAGATACACATCGTTTTACACAAAAGGGTTACTAATCAACACGCTCAATCCTAAAATAGCGTTATTCTTCTTAGCTTTTTTGCCTCAATTTATACCTTCCTCATCAACGCAACCACATATCAGTATTATCTTTTTAGGAATGGTGTTCGCCACCTTGGTTGCAATCATCTTTGGCAGCATTAGCATTATTACTGCGAGATATAAAAACATAACACTTATAAAATCTGTAAATTATAAATCTATCAATCGGCTTACTGCGATTATCTTTATATTGCTAGCAATAAACTTAGCCCTATCGGGCCCACCATAAGCAATAAAATCCATACATACTAAAGTTAATTGCGTGATCTAGTTCACATTCTTAAATGCTTACATCTGACAAAAATAAAGAATCAAAAAATAAAACAACAATTTAAAAATTTTTAAATAAAAATTCACAATCATAGTGAATATTATTCTTTTAAGCACATCATTTTAAATGAGGGACTGAAATGAAATATATTTCTATAAGCGTAGCCGCGCTATGCATATCAATATATGCAACGCACGCATTATCAGACAGTTCAGAAGGAATCTCCCCTACCGAAGACCTTCTAAATCAAGCTGATCACACCATGTCTAACCCTAATTCATCTCCTGTTAGAAGAATTGAAAGAAATCATAATAAATATAAAAAAAAATCATTCAGAAATATTTTATAGAACCATTGATGGTAGCAATAACAATCTGAGTGACCATGAAATGAATGCTGCCGATATAGAATTGATTCGTACAACAGAAGCGGGGTACAGCGATCAATCTAGCGCGATGGCAGGCATTGATAGACCTAACCCAAGAGACATTAGCAATGCTGTCATGTCACAAACAAACTCAACACAAACAAAAAAACACGCTAGCGATTTTCTATGGCAATGGGGTCAATTCCTAGATCACGATATAGATATTACAGATGGCGTTAGTCCCGAAGAATTAGCACCAATTTTAATTCCTAGCGGGGACCCGCAGTTCGACCCAGACAGCTCAGGAAGTGTCGTCATGAGTTTTAATAGGTCAATTTATGAACCCGGCTCCAACCCCAGACAACAGTTAAATGAAATCACAGGCTGGATAGATGCTTCAAACGTATATGGATCCGATGAAGATCGTGCTATAGAACTGCGTAAAATGAATGGCTGAGGCAAACTTAAAACGAGTAAAAAAGGGTTACTACCTTTTAATACTGCTGGCTTAAGCAATGCCGGCGGCAGTAGTGACAAATTATTTTTAGCGGGTGATGTGCGTGCAAATGAACAAATAGGCTTAACTACTATGCATACCTTGTTTGTTCGCGAACACAATCGCCTTGCCAAAAAGATTAAACAAAAAAATCATCACCTGTCAGGTGATGAAATTTATCAACGCGCCAGACGTATTGTTGCAGCGCAAATGCAAGTCATTACTTACAATGAATTCATCCCGGTCCTTTTAGGCAAACATGCCTTATCTAAGTACGAGGGTTACAAGCCTGACGTTGATGCCCGCATAGCAAATGAATTCTCTACTGCCGCATATCGCTTAGGTCATAGTTTATTATCACTAAGAATTATGAGATTAAA
The DNA here is from genome assembly GCA_938074525.1 of uncultured Gammaproteobacteria bacterium. Classification (GTDB taxonomy): domain Bacteria; phylum Pseudomonadota; class Gammaproteobacteria; order UBA4575; family UBA4575; genus UBA1858. The sequence continues at coordinate 17,364 of CALJEX010000040.1, read as the reverse complement.
TCGGAATGGCAAAGAAACACGCCATGGACACATCTCACTGCGTGAAGCATTTTTTGCACCACACCTGTTAACAGAACAAGGCAATATCGGACCAATACTAAGAGGTTTAGCATCACAAACCTGCCAAAACTTGGACATATTCGTGATAGACGATGTTAGGAATTTCTTATTTGGACAACCCGGCAAAGGTGGCTTTGATTTAGCTTCATTAAATATCCAAAGAGGTCGTGATCACGGCCTACTCAGCTATAATGACACCCGCAAAAAGTTAGGCTTAGAGCCAGTAGTATCATTCTCAGAAATATCGTCTAACCCAGAAGTTCAAGCAAGACTAGAGAATGCTTACGACAGTGTTGATCATGTCGATTTATGGGTAGGTGGTTTAGCAGAAGATCATATAGACGATGCCTTGGTTGGCGAAGTTTTTTACACTACTCTTAAAGATCAGTTTGAAAGACTACGTGATGGCGATCGATTCTGGTATGAAAACAATTTTTGGGGTAAGGAGCTAAGAAAAATCAAGAAAACAACTTTAGCTAAAATAATTAAGCGCAATACCAATGTCGGCAATGAACTGCAAAAAAATGTCTTCATTGTGAAAAAAAAGAGACACTAAAGCAAATAAGAGACATAGCAGTAAAGCCTGAAAAACTTTACTGCTTATTTTCTTTACCCATAAGAACATAGGGCTTTGAATCATGCCCTTTATTACATTTTGCCGTTATTGTTACTTTGCTAACATCTGCTGGAATCACTATATCTCTAACATATCGCGTGAATGGCTGCTCATTCACATGAGGATGATATAAGGTCCGTTTAGCAATCTCTTTACCATCGCCGTCTAACACAATCCATTCGTTCGCGTAGTGATCCCAACCTGTATCGGGATGACGTATTGTTACCTAAACATCAAATAATTGATTTGTTTTTAGGCTAGCTTCTGCTTTCACCACCTGTGGTGGTTGCGCATACACTGAAGTACTCAACATTAAAGATAGTAGTATTAATTTCTTCATGATCATTCTTTTCTAAATATATAAGATTTATCTTGAAAACATTTAAATTCTAAAAAATTTTCGCTTGGATCCTGAATAAAAAAAGTTCTTTGTTCGCCTGCTTCTCCTGCAAACCGAGTATACGGTTCAATATAGAATGCAATATCATATGACTTTATGCGTGCAAGCAATTCATCCCATGCATTCCAATCCAAAATCACACCAAAATGTCTCGCAGGCACTGCTTTATTATCCACTTGATTTCGACTTGGTTGATGCACAGCAGTTCCATCTAAGTGCGCAGTGATTTGGTGACCAAAGAAGTTGAAATCAATCCAGCGATCGCCCTCTCTGCCAATGTCACACCTTAATGCCGAACAATAAAACTCACGAACAGCAGCAAGATTAGTGACAGGAAATGCCAGATGAAATGGAGCCATACTCATTTTTTCTGATGTACCACTTGATTACGCAAGTACACTGGTAGCGCATGCATTGCATCTACCATTTGCTGACTAAGGTATTTATTTTTTGCGAGTTGCACAGTAACTTTTGCATGGGGCAAGGCATCTTCAATAATATTTTCTCTATCACTGTTTACTCTTTGCTGTAGAACCTGCTTATAAGCACCCCATCCCGTACCTAGACCACATGAAATACTATCAACGACAGATACCTCACCAGGCAGTTGCACTCGTTCCTCAGCAACAAGCTCGACACTATCTCGTGTTCTCTTATATAAACCCCAATATATTTCATCCATGCGTGCATCTATCGCCGGCATTATCAATTCATCCACCTCAACTTCATCAGCCTGATAGGCGAGATTCGCTAATGTTGAGATACTGGCGACAGGCAAATCATGGGCTAGCGCAATCCCCTGAGTCACACTTGCAGCAATACGGATTCCAGTAAACGCGCCAGGACCACAGCCAAAGGCAATACCGTCTAATTGCTTTAAAGAAATACCGGCATCTGCTAATACGGCCTCACACATAGGAAGGATGAGTTCGTTATGTTTACGTGGCGAGACTTCAAATCGTTCAACCACCTCGCCATCCACAAGCACGGCGGCAGAACAAGCCTCGGTAGCAGTCTCAATACCCAGCAGTTTCACTGTCATGAATAATATCTAGAAATTGTTTGATTTGTGCTTCGTCTTCACTAATTGTCATCGGTGGCAAACTTTTTAAGAATGATTTTCCATAGGCTTTAGATTTTAACCTAGGATCCATCAGCACGACCACACCACAATCTTGCTCGCCACGAATTAAACGCCCCACCCCTTGCTTAAGATTTAAAATCGCTTGGGGAATTTGGTAGACCATAAATGGATTTTCTCCCGCCTCTTCTAATGCTTTTGAACGCGCACGTACTAGCGGATCAGCTGGAGAAACAAACGGCAGTTTATCGATGATAACTAAGCGTAGACCTTGACCCTTAACATCTACACCTTCCCAAAAACTTTGCGTACCTAACAACACGCAATTACTAGCTTCTTGGAATTGCTTCAAAAGCTCTCGCTTGGCTGCAGCACCTTGAACCAATACATTAAACGCACTATCTTTCAACAAATCAGCAGCTTGATTTAATGCCTTATGACTAGTAAATAGCATAAATGCATTTCCTCGACTCGCTTTCAATAATGGCATCGATCTTTTTACAACTTCTGCAGTATAACCCTGTTCATTTGGTTGAAGATTAATTGAGGGCAAATACAAACGAGATTGTCCTGCATAGTCAAATGGGCTATCACACATAACGCATTCCGAATCTTGTAGACCTAATTGCTCCGTAAAATGACTAAAGCTTTGCTTAGCCGTGAGGGTAGCTGAAGTATAAATCCAAGCACATTTGTATTCTTGAATTGCTTTCTGATAAGGGATTGCCACATTCAATGGAACACTGCCCAAGCGAAAACGTCTTCGACCTAACTCTATCCACTGAACAAATTTGCTATCAACGCTTTTAAACTCATCTAACAAACCATTAATTTCACTGACTCTCTTATACGACTGGGCCAAACCAGGAGATTCTCCTCCTATTGCAGCTAATTGATCTTCCAACACAAGCAGACACGATGTTAATTTCTCATATGCAGCATGAACAGTTTTATCACTAATAACATCGCGCCATAGCTCACGCTGTTCTTTCATCTTCTTAGCAACGCTACTATAAAATTTCTCCACTACATCTAGCACCGCATAATAACTTTTACTGATTGATGTAATATTACTCGTCAGCTTAGAACATTCCTTACTAATATCTGCAACCAAATCTTGCAACTGGCGACTACTAAGATTACTACCAAAGAAATTTGGCAGCACATCCGTCAGCTGATGCGCCTCATCCAGAACAAAAACATCGGCACTTGGCAACAGTTCACCAAAGCCTTCTCCTTTAAGCACTAGATCTGCACACAATAAATGATGGTTAATTACGACAAGATCAGATTCTTGCGCACGCTTTCGTGCTTTCAGCACGTGACACTTATTATAATCTGGGCATTCGCCACCTAAACAATTATCGCGCGTGGAAGTTACATGCTGCCAAATTTCAGATTGCTCTGACAATTCATTCACTTCGGCAACATCGCCTGTTTTAGTGACAAGCGACCAATCTTTCACTTCACTATAAGCACTTGTCAGTCTTGGATTATCGCCAAGATCATGCTCAAATCGTTCAAAGCGGTACTTACACAAATAGTTTGAGCGGCCTTTGAGGATAGAGGCATTAATAGAGAGCGAGGCTGCATGCTGCAGTAGCGGCAAGTCTGTATAAAATAGCTGATCTTGCAAGTGTCGTGTGCCTGTCGACACCACAACCTTCTTACCAGACAACATCGCGGGAATTAGATACGCGAATGTTTTACCAACACCAGTGCCTGCTTCAACCACTAAGGTACTTGAATCGTTAATCGCTTGATGCACAGCACTCGCCATCGTAACTTGCTGAGGACGATACTTAAAACCTTTGATTTTTTGAGCGAGTTCTCCTTTTGAGGAGAAATAATTTTCGATTGGCAAAGTATTACTAGCTCACTATTGCAACAGAACAACAGCCATTGCTGCGATTCCCTCTTCACGACCAACAAATCCCATTCGCTCAGTTGTAGTTGCTTTCACATTTACTGCACTTACATCCATTTTCAGATCATTGGCTATGACTTGGCACATCTCATCAATATAAGAAGCTATTTTAGGTGACTGCAAAATCACAGTAGCATCTATATTCACTACAGTGAGATTTTGCGCTTGGATCTTATTTGCGATGTCCACTATAAACTCACGAGAATTTCTATTCTTATGTTGGCTGTCTTGGTCAGAATAATGTTTACCAATATCCCCTAATCCAGCAGCGCCTAACATTGCATCACAAATCGCATGCAACAATACATCGCCATCAGAATGCGCTTCAATTGCAAATTTATGCGGGATTATCACCCCACCCAATGTAATTTCACTCCCATCAGTGAAACGATGCGCATCAAATCCCTGACCAATTCTCATTTACGTTTTTCTTCTTGTAAAAATATTTCCGCTAAAGAGATGTCTTCTGCAGTTGTCACTTTAATATTACGCGCGTCACCTTCAATCATACATGGTTGATAACCAATATATTCTATCGCGCTGGCTTCATCAGTAATATATATATTGTCTTTAAATGCCTTCTGGATTGCACTTTGAAGCAATCCAAACTTAAACATCTGCGGTGTATATGCACGCCAAATATTTTCACGATCTAAAGTACTGACAATATTATTATTCTCAACATGCTTAATTGTGTCTGCCACGCGCGATCCAATAATGCCACCAACCTCATGCGTTAAACATGCATCTATCAATAAATCCAAATCATTATTAGATAGGCAAGGTCGCGCAGCATCGTGCACTAACACAAAATCATCTTTAGCTAATTGCGCTTCAATGCTATCTAAGGCATTTAGTACCGAGTGTGCCCGTGTTTCTCCGCCAATAACCGAATGTATTTTATCGCAGGTAGTAGCATTCATCTCTAATGTTGAAAAATGAGTATCTTCAGGATGCAACGCAACAGTAATGCCAGCGATACGGCCATTGCCAACAAAAGGGCTTATTGCGTGTTGTAGAACAGTTTTACCTGCTATTTGCAGATATTGCTTAGGTATTGAGGAGCCGACTCTTTCACCAATCCCTGCGGCAGGAATAACAACCCAGCATTTGGGCATATTGCTCATTTGTTTTTCTGAGCATTATCACTTTCGATTACTTGAAAGAATGTTTCACCTTCACGAATCATTCCCAGCTCCATTCTTGCACGTTCTTCTATCGCATCGAATCCAGATTTAAGATCTTCCACCTCAGCGGCAAGCACTTCGTTTCTCTCATAAAGCTGTTGATTCTTTTCTGTTTGGTCTTCGATGCGATCACTCAAATGAACCAGTTTTCTAACACCGTCTTTATCGACCCACAATTGATATTGCAAAACAATAAACACAGCCACCAAAAATAAAATAAACAGCTTCATTGAGTTTATCTAGCACACCCTTTCGCGTATCAAAACACTACTGATGAAATACTTTCTTACCTGGGTAAATTGCATTAGCACCTAATTCTTCTTCTATACGTAATAACTGATTGTATTTTGCAACTCGATCAGAACGAGACAAAGAACCCGTCTTAATTTGTCCAGCACCAGTAGCGACCGCAAGGTCGGCAATTGTCACATCTTCTGTTTCGCCAGAGCGATGCGAAATAACGGCGGTGTAATTTGCATCGTGGGCCATTTTAATCGCTGCCATCGTTTCTGTTAGCGAGCCAATTTGATTAAGCTTAATCAAAATTGAGTTGGCTACACCCATCTTGATACCTTTAGCAAAGATCTCAGTATTAGTCACAAACAGATCATCACCTACTAACTGTATTTTCTTACCAAGAGCAGAAGTCAACTTAGCCCAGCCATCCCAGTCACCTTCATCAAGTCCATCTTCAATAGTAATAATAGGATACTTATCGGCAAGATCCGTCAGAAAGCCTACAAATTCTTCACTTGAATACACTTTGCCTTCGGATTCCAAATGATACTTACCATCTTTATAAAACTCCGAACTTGCACAATCCAAACCAATACTGACTTGATCACCAGACTTATAGCCTGCCGACTCAATTGCTTGCAATATAATCTCAATCGCTTGCTCATTAGCTTCTAATGATGGCGCAAAACCGCCTTCGTCACCCACTGCTGTATTCAAACCTTTACTTTTTAGTATTGATTTCAATGCGTGGAAAATTTCACAACCACATTGTACCGCTTCGCTAAAGGATGCGACGCCATGAGGAACAACCATAAACTCTTGGATGTCAGCACCTTTATGCGCATGTGCACCACCGTTAATGATATTCATCATAGGCACTGGTAACACCATCTTTACGCCAGTATTTAAGTATTGATAAAGAGGTAATTTTTTTTCAGCAGCACTAGCTTTTGCCACTGCAAGTGAAACTGCTAAAATCGAGTTCGCGCCTAGCTTTGCTTTGTTATGCGTACCGTCTAAGTCCAGCATAATTTGATCAACATTGGCTTGATCTAGAGAATCAACGCCCACCAACTTAGACTTAATTTGTGCATTCACATTCTCAACCGCTTTCTTAACTCCTTTACCTAGGTAACGCTGCTTGTCTCCATCGCGCATCTCTAATGCTTCTAATGCACCAGTGGATGCACCTGAGGGCACTGCAGCTCTTCCAAACGCACCTGACTTCAGCGTCACATCCGCTTCTACTGTTGGGTTACCACGCGAGTCAATAATTTCTCTCGCTTTAATATTCTCTATTTCAGACATAATTGTTTCGATCCTTGTTAAGCCCGTTATAAATTCCTATTAATTTTTATAGGAATGTGTCCTCTGAGAACGTCGATGATTTAACGACTTTATCTAATTCACAAAGAGTAGATAAAAGCTCAGGCACTAGTTTTAGAGGCAAAGAGTTGGGGCCATCACTCTTAGCATTTTCTGGGTCGGGGTGGGTTTCAATAAATAAACCTGCAATACCCACGCTCACAGCGGCACGTGCCAGCACGGGGACAAATTCTCGTTGTCCTCCAGATCGACTTCCTTCTCCGCCGGGCAATTGTACCGAATGTGTCGCATCAAAAACTACTGGACATCCTGTCTCGCGCATGATCGCTAATGAGCGCATATCCGAGACTAAATTACCGTAACCAAAGGATACACCACGTTCGCAGACCATTATTTGATCATTTCCGGCCGCATGGGCTTTTTCCACCACATGCTTCATATCCCAAGGGGATAAAAATTGACCTTTCTTAATGTTCACTGGCCGTCCAACTGACGCAACTCTTTGAATATAATTGGTTTGTCGACAAAGAAACGCCGGCGTTTGTAGCACATCTGCGACCTCAGCCACCTCTTCTAACGGGCTGTCTTCATGCACATCGGTAACAATTGGCACGCCAAATTCCTGTTTTACTGCCTGTAAAATCTGCAACCCTTTGTCAACTCCAAGGCCTCTGAAGCTAGATTCTGATGTACGGTTGGCCTTATCAAATGAAGATTTATAAATAAAAGGCACATTATTTTTTTCTGCAATCTCCTTTAGGCACCCTGCGGTCTCTTGTGCAAGATCGAGACTTTCGACGACACATGGACCCGCCATAAGGAACAATGGGTGTTCCAACCCAATTTCAAAACTGCAGATTTTCATACTGACTCGGGGATTGAACTGTCTTCAGAAATGGGGCTCGCAGATGGAGCTGCGTCTTTCTTCAGCGCACGACCTTTCCTTGCTGCTTGCACGAATCCAGAGAACAGTGGATGACCTTCACGAGGCGTTGAAGTAAATTCAGGATGAAACTGACAGCCAATAAACCATGGATGATCTGCTATCTCGATAACTTCCACTAATTTGTCGTCAATCGATTTACCAGTAAATAGCAAACCAGCATTACTTAGACTTGCCATAAAGGTATTATTAAATTCATAGCGATGACGATGGCGTTCAAGGATCACATCTTCACCGTACATATCACGTACCAATGAATCTTCTGACAAACGACACTGCTGCGCACCTAAACGCATGGTGCCACCCAAGTCAGAATTCACATTACGCTCTTCTACACTTCCGTCACGCTGTTGCCATTCAGTAATGAGTGCAATCACCGGATTTGGCGTATCTTCAGAGAATTCGGTACTGTGTGCTTGAGGCATGCCTGCTACATTACGTGCAAAATCAATCACCGCGACCTGCATACCTAAACAAATGCCAAGATAAGGAATACCATTTTCACGCGCATACTTTGACGCCATGATTTTTCCTTCAATACCGCGTTGACCAAAGCCACCCGGCACTAAGATAGCATCAGCATCTTTTAGCATATCGACGCCATTGACTTCGATTCTCTCTGAATCAAAGTATTTAATATTTACCTGTGTACGCGTTTGTGCACCAGCATGAATTAACGCTTCGTTAAGAGACTTATAGGATTCGGTTAACTCAACATACTTACCGACCATATAAACATTGATCTCTACTTCAGGGAATTCGATAGCATGAACCACCTCTTTCCAATCAGATAAATCTGCAGGCGGTAGATCTAATTCAAATTTTTCCAACACTATGTCATCCAAACCCTGCGAATGCAGCCATAATGGAATCTTATAAATACTCGTTACATCGACCGAAGAAATAACTGCTTTCTCTTCAACATTAGTAAATAAAGCAATCTTTTTACGCTCAGTATCCGGCACTGGCCGCTCACCACGGCAAAGCAAAATATCAGGTTGAATACCAATTGATCGCAGTTCTTTCACCGAGTGCTGAGTAGGCTTAGTTTTAAGCTCACCTGAAGCTTTAATATAAGGCACTAAGGTTAAGTGCATATAAATGACATTACTGCGCCCTAGCTCAACCCCAATTTGACGAATCGCTTCCATGAATGGTAAAGACTCGATATCACCCACCGTACCGCCAATTTCAACTAACGCTACATCAGCCCCTTCAGAGCCTTTCTTAACCGACGCCTTGATCTCGTCTGTAATATGAGGAATTACTTGAACTGTTCCACCCAAGTAATCACCGCGTCGTTCTTTACGAATAACGCTTTCATAAATTTGTCCTGTGGTGAAATTATTACTGCGCGTTGATCTAAACCTTACAAAGCGCTCATAGTGACCTAAATCCAGATCTGTTTCTGCACCATCTTCTGTGACATAAACTTCGCCGTGTTGAAATGGACTCATGGTGCCGGGATCCACATTGATATAAGGATCCAGTTTAATCATCGTCACTGAAAGGCCGCGCGCTTCTAATATCGCGCCTAGTGAGGCGCTGGCGATGCCCTTACCTAATGAAGAGACCACCCCGCCTGTGATAAAGATGTACCGTGTCATCAATTAAATTCCGAAATGCAAGATGGGATATTAGAGTACCAAAGCCTGGAGATTGCCTCAATCAATATCCTTCACCAATCCAATATCCCCAGACAAAAATTAGCTGTTGATCGTGGAATAGCAAAGGAATTCTGTTGCGTTCCCATGGTTTAACACCCTGCTCTTGAAATAATGCTTTTAATTCTTTCTGGCAACCACGCCCACGCGGACGCATGACTTCGCCACCACGACGAAAACTTACGGTAAGTTGATCAATATTGTCCAAATTCACGCCAAAGTGATCTAATTGTTGTCGGGTTAATGTCAACCCAAGCGAAGGAATAGTTAATGATTGCTGCAAATCCCACTGATAACTTAATGTTGCATCGTGAATCGTATCCACTGTTTGCAGATAAAGCTGATCACGGTATTTTCTGATTTCATAATTCTTCCAGCGAATACAGGCTTCGCAGTCGCTTCGGCTATGGATTGCATCATTAATGACCCTATCCAGCACATCGGCACTTGGTACTAAACAATCTGCTTCTCTGATCCACCAGCGCAACATGTTTTTTAGACGCACATTATCCAGCGTCACCAACTTTTTAACACTTAAACTGTAATCTTCGTCAATAACATTTATCGCATCCAGCTTAGCCAAGTTATCCAGCATTTGTGACGACTCACTTTGCCATTGACTGCTGCGTCCAATTGTCTCTCGCAAACCTTGCCATCTCGAATGTAACAAAGGCATTACCTCATGACGCAAATAATTTCTATCATGAACCAGAGAATGATTAGAGGGATCATCACGCCACTGCAATTGATTTTGCTCGGCATAGTGTTCTATTTCTTGGCGTGAAATTTCTAGTAGTGGTCGAACAAGCAAAGCATTGCCAACTACTCTAGTTTGAGCGCAACCCGCTAATCCATGTGCACCTGCACCACGAAAAAGTTGTAGCAGGATGGTTTCAATCTGATCATCTGCATGATGGGCTGTGAACAATACATCTTTATCACCTAATGTGTTTTCGAATGCTTGATAGCGTGCCTCGCGCGCCGCACCTTCTATACCATGTTGGCTAAATTGCTGCACATCGACACAAAGAGTATTTATTTCAACATCGAGCATGCGACATTGGTCAATACAATGGTCGGCCCATTGTTGGGAATCAGCATGAATCTGATGATTGATATGTATTGCCATTAACGAATGGCCGCTTTGCTGACAAGCAATACTAGCCGCATGCAAAAGAACTGTTGAATCTATCCCACCACTGTAAGCAATACAAACAGATTTATTAAGATCAATGTGTGAAAGACTATCTCGTAGTTTGTTTAAGATGACAGACATACACTGTCAGCAGCGCTAATCTTTAAATATGCCGTATGATGTGAGTCGTTCAAATCGCGCTTCTAATAAATCGCTAGTGTTCATTTTTGTTAAACGAGCAATGTTCTCACTCAGCGAAGCTCGCATATTTTCACTTGTCACATCCAAATCTCGGTGCGCACCACTCATAGGCTCTTTAATCACTTCATCAACCAAGTTAAGTTCTAGCAATCGATCAGATGTAATGCCTAACGTCTCGGCTGCATCTTCTGCTTTGTCCGCATTTTTCCAAAGTATCGAAGCACAGCCTTCTGGAGAAATCACCGAATAAGTACTGTAACTTAGCATTGATAAATGATCGCCAACACCAATAGCTAACGCTCCACCTGACCCACCTTCTCCAATGACATTACAAATAATAGGCGTCTTCAATTCAGCCATACGATATAAATTACGTGCAATTGCTTGCGCTTGTCCGCGCTCTTCTGCGCCAACGCCCGGGTAAGCCCCTGGTGTATCGATGAAGGTGACGATTGGCATTTGAAATTTTTCTGCCATTTCCATAATGCGCAATGCTTTGCGATATCCTTCTGGTCTAGGCATACCAAAATTCCGCTTCAGGTTTTCTTTAGTATTCCTACCTTTTTGATGACCAATGACAGCGATTGAACGGCCTTCAAATTTTGCAATGCCACAAATAATCGCCGCGTCATCAGAATAGGCACGATCACCATGCAACTCTTCAAAATCAGTAAATAACTTTTCTACGTAATCCAAGGTATAAGGACGACGAGGATGACGAGCAATCTGAGCGACCTGCCACGCAGATAAATCTTTATAAATAGTTTCAGTCAGCGCACGACTTTTTGCTTCCAGCTTGGCAATTTCATCTCCCAGCTGCATTTCATTGTCTGACTCAACTCGGCGCAGTTCATTAATTTTTGCTTCTAACTCAGCAATCGGTTGTTCAAATTCTAAATAATCAGAAACCATAGGCCTTATATATTAACCAAATCATTTTCATTAAATTTTTTGCATTATAGTCGGACTCGGCGACGATTTCAGGAAAGTGTCAAAAAATAAGCGAATAAAGCACGTTTAATAAACGACTCTAGCGGCAACCACACCCTCAAGACTCGACAGTCTTCGAAGTAAATCTCTCTCTGGAATCACGTTCCATTGTTCACCTAGCTGAAATTTTGCCTCACCCTGTGCAGATTGATATTGAATCAGTACTTTACAATTGCCATCACGGTAAGGCTTTAAGGTATTCTCAAGATCGGTGATCAATGAGCCTTTTCTATCCTCCGCATTGATACTAACGACAATACCTTTACCGTAATCAATGCGCGCATCATCTAAGCGAGTAATTTCTTTCGCGCGAATCCGTGGCTTGCCATTATAGTCATCAATACTGATGACGCCATCAATGATCAAGATTTGATCTTTTACAATATGATGTTTAAATTCGCTATAAGCATCAGCAAATACTGCAACGTGCATGCGCGCAGTATTATCATCCAAAGTTAAAAATGCAATGCGTCCTGAAGGACTATTCCGAAGACGCATATCCATTAACAGCCCTCCTACTTTGACCATGTTTGCGTCTTTGTTTCGATAGCTAGTATCAACTGGAGCAATAGGCTGAGCTAAATGATCTTTAAGTGTTTTACCTGCTAGACTCACCAATTCGTCTCGATATTGATCCACAGGATGACCGGAAAAATACAAGCCTAGTGTTTCGCGTTCCGCTGCCAGCAAAGAATCTTCATCCCATTCTGGTTTTTCTTCGATCACCCCTTCACGCGCAACGACTTGTCCGCCGCCAAACATATCGTTCTGCCCAATATCATCATTACGATGATGTTGTTCAGCTGTTTGCATCGCTCTTGGTAAATGATGCATTAATGTTGCACGCGTATGCCCGCATGAATCTAACCCACCGGAACGAATCATCGCTTCCATACTGCGACGATTAAATTTTTGTGTTTCTAGTCGCATACAAAAATCATTCAGCGATTTATACTGTCCTTCTTTATCTCGCTCTTTGACTAATGATTCAATAGCAGCTTCACCCACGCCTTTAATCGCACCCAAACCGTAAACAATCTTCTGATCTTCAGTCACGGTGAAACCATAATAAGAAGCATTAGCGCAAGGAGGCAAAACTTCTAAACCCATGGTTTTACATTCTTCGCGTAGATGCACAACTTTATCAGTGTTATCCATATCAGCAGAAAGCACCGACGCCATAAATTCAGCAGGATAATGTGCTTTTAACCACGCGGTTTGGTATGACAGCATGGCGTAGGCTACTGAATGTGATTTGTTAAAACCGTAGCCTGCAAACTTCTCCATTAAATCAAATATGAAGTTCGCATTAGTATCTTCGACGTTACGCTCAGTCGCGCCTTTAACAAAAATGGCACGTTGTTTTGCCATCTCTTCTGCTTTCTTTTTACCCATGGCACGTCGTAATAAATCCGCACCACCTAAAGAGTAACCTGCCAAAACTTGGGCAATTTGCATTACTTGTTCTTGATATAAAATAACGCCATAGGTTTCATTTAGAATCGGTTCTAAATCGGGATGAGGGTATTCAACTAATGCACCGTGTTTACGATCAATAAAATCATCTACCATGCCTGACTGCAATGGACCTGGTCGATATAAAGCAACTAGTGCAACAATGTCTTCAAACTTATCAGGTTTCAAGCGACCTAAAATATCTTTCAGGCCATCAGACTCCAACTGAAATACCGCAGTAGTTTGCTGATTTTGCAGCAAGGTATAAGTAGCTTCATCATCAAGTGGTAAAGCATTCAAATCCACCGGTGGTTTATTATCTTTTGCTAAACGCGCATTCACTTTATCTAGGGTGCGATCAATAATTGTGAGCGTACGCAAACCCAAGAAATCGAATTTAACTAACCCTATCGCTTCAACATCATCTTTATCTAACTGTGTGACAACATTAGCGCCGCCTTCTTCACAATAGAGCGGGGTAAAATCGGTTAGCTTAGACGGTGCAATCACCACACCCCCTGCATGCTTGCCAGCATTACGCGCAAGACCTTCAAGTTGTAACGCCATATCAATGAGAGTCCCAACCTCTTCCTCATCCTCTACCATTTGCTTGAAGTCTTTCTCTTGCTCTAACGCTTTAGACAATGTCATGCCAACTTCAAAAGGCACCATTTTGGCAATGCGGTCGACAAACCCATACGGATGCCCAAGCACACGACCCACATCACGCACGACCGCTTTCGCCGCCATGGTGCCGTAAGTGATGATCTGGCTAACTTTTTCTCGCCCATAACGTGTCGCTACATAATCAATCACGCGATCACGCCCTGCCATACAAAAATCGATATCGAAATCGGGCATTGATACTCGCTCAGGATTTAAGAAACGCTCAAATAACAAATCATATTCAAGTGGATCAATGTCAGTAATACCTAAAACATAGGCAACTAACGAACCTGCACCAGAACCACGACCCGGACCCACTGGCACACCATTTTCTCGTGCCCACTTAGTAAAATCAGAAACAATCAGAAAGTAGCCTGGATAACCCATGCGCTCAATCACATCAAGCTCCACTTCTAATCTTTGATCATAGGTATCTATATCTACAGATTCACGTGACGCTTTAATTCTTTCCAGTCGATTCTGCAATCCCAATTTAGATTGCTCTCGCAAGTATTCATCTGTTGTAAGTTCGCCAGTAGGGAATTCTGGTAAAACATTTTTACCAAACTCTAATCGCACATTACAGCGCTTAGCGATTTCTATCGTATTTGAAATTGCCGACGGCACATCTGAATATAACGCCACCATTTCATCTACTGGACGTAAATATTGTTGTTCGCTATAAGTTCTTGCTCGTCGAGGATCTGACAACACACGACCTTGGTTAATACAAACACGTACTTCATGTGCTTCATATTCTGCTGACGTTAAAAATCTAACATCATTGGTCGCAACGACGGGAAGATTGTTTTTTTCAGCAATGTCTAAAGCACTTTCGTTATAAACGTCTTCGCCTTCACGACCTGTTCTTTGTAACTCTATATAAAAACGATCTGAAAAGTTCTTCTTCCACCGGTTAATACATTCCTCGATACGCGTATTGTCTTGTTTTAAAATCAGCTTACCCAAATCACCTTCACGCCCACCCGATAACACAATCAAACCTTGATTAAACTCATCAATCCAGCTTCGATCGATAGTTGGTTGACCACCATGTTGGCCCTCTAAATAAGCACGCGTCAATAATTCAGTTAAATTGCGATAGCCTGAGTTATTCATACACAGCAAGCCAATTCGATAGCGCTCTTTTAATTGCGGGTCTGAAATTAATACATCAGCACCAATAATCGGCTTCACACCATTGGAAATCGCCGCACGATAAAATTTAACCAGGGCAAATAAGTTTGAGAAATCTGTTAATGCAACGGCAGGCATCTCTAGCTCAGACACCTTGCGCATCAAAGCAGGAATACGTACTAGCCCATCAACAATGGAAAATTCGCTATGCAAACGTAAGTGGACAAATTGCGGATTCATTTTAATACATTGGCAACTGGTTTAAAGCTTCGACGATGATGTATGCATGGACCATGTTGTTTGAGTGCATCAATATGAAAAGCAGTAGGATAACCTTTATGTTTTGCAAACCCATATTGTGGATACGATGTATCTAACTCACACATTTCTAAATCTCTTGTTACTTTAGCTAAGATAGAAGCAGCACTGATGGCAGGCACATGTTGGTCACCTTTTATAACCGCATAAGACTGCACTGCTAGCTCCGGACTATATTTACCATCAACAAGCGCTAATTCTGGCACTAGGGATATACCTTCAAATGCTCTTTTCATGGCCAGCAAACTCGCATAAAAAATATTGTATTGATCAATTTCTTCAGGCTCACAACGACCAATCGCCCAAGCCGATGCATTTTGCTTAATCTCGATGGCACAGGCTTCGCGTCGTTTCGCTGTTAACATCTTTGAATCTTTAAGACCCAACCATTCACGAGCGTCTCCAAGTATCACCGCTGCCGCAACCACAGGCCCTGCAAGTGGTCCACGCCCTACTTCATCAATGCCAGCATAGGTATTAATATCAACCTGCATATCAGCGAATTCAACTACATTAGAGTGCTTTTTAATCAAGAGTCTTTTTTACTCGATGATGCTCATATTTGAGCCCATATTTCGGCCCACATTTGAGCTAGAGGACGTATACTGCGAGGTTTTTATAATACAGATTTTTAGTTGAATGGGAATTGTGAATATAGCGGTCATTGGTGCGGGTTATTTGGGTAAATTTCATGCTCAAAAGTATGCGGCGTTGGATAATTGCCAGCTAGTGGGCTTGATAGACAGCGATTCTGCCACCGTTAAGGAAATGGCTAATTTGTATCCAGATGCAAAAGCCAGCACAGATTTTCAAACATTAATTGATGATGTCGATGCCGTTAGCATCGTCACTTCCACTCCATCACATTTTGAAATAGCCAAACAATTTTTATCCCGCGGCAAACATGTACTGCTAGAAAAACCCATGACTTCGACAACCGAGCAAGCACAAGAGTTAATCAAAATTGCCGAAGACAAGCATTGCATACTACAAATTGGCCATATTGAACGCTTCAACCCTACCGTGCTTGCAATGGATGAACACATGCAGCAACCCAAGTTCATTGAGTCTCAACGCTTATCACCCTTTAAAGCACGCGGCACTGATGTCAATGTTGTCCTTGATTTAATGATTCATGATATCGACATCATTCTTAGTATTGTTAAATCTGACATCGAATCAATTCAAGCCTCAGGAATGAGCGTACTTTCTGATGATATTGATATCGCCAACGCCCGAATCACATTCACCAATGATTGCGTTGCCAACGTCACCGCCAGTCGAGTAAGCACTAAAAGTGAACGCAAACTGCGGCTGTTCCAAGGCAATGCTTATTTTTCTGCTGACCTTGGAAATCATGATCTAAAAATATACACGCGAGAAAATAGTGAAATTAATTCGCAAAGTTTCAATTTCGAAAAATCAGATGCACTATTCACTGAGATCACTCATTTTCTAGACTGTATTCTTAACAATACTCAACCGCTTGTTTCCGGCATTGATGGCTTGCGCGCACTACACACAGCCAATCAAATCGCCAACACAATACAACTACATAACGCCAAGTAATTAACATGAATTCAACAGCAATTCCTATGGTTGATTTGCGCCTGCAATACCAATCAATCAAAGATGAAGTCCAAAGCGCACTAAATGAAACGCTAGAAAATACTGCCTTTATCATGGGTCCTAATGTGCATGCATTAGAAGATGAAGTCTCTCAATACTTAAACATTAAACATTCTGTTAGCTGCTCATCCGGCACTGATGCCTTGCACTTAGCATTACGCGCATTGGGCATTGGGCCTGGCGATGAAGTCATTTGCCCTTCATATACTTTTGCAGCAACGGCCGAAGCTATTCGTTACGTCGGAGCAACGCCGGTATTTGCGGATATAGACCCGATATCATTAAATATAGATCCTGCTTGTATCAAAAATGCAATTTCAGAAAAAACACGCGCAGTGATTGTTGTGCATTTATTTGGATTAACAGCTAATGTCGATGAAATAAAATCACTC
>CALJEX010000039.1 GCA_938074525.1 uncultured Gammaproteobacteria bacterium | reverse complement strand
TTAGCGCCGGTTGTATTCTTTTCTGTCTTTGCTAATAAGGATAATGTGCCGGTATGGAGTTATTTGATTTCATTCTTATTGGCAGTGCTTGGCGCAACGGTTTATTTTTTAGAGTCTTCTGGCTATACCACGTGGTTAGGGGATATTCATAAATATACTAAGTTGTTATATATTTCAGCGTTCGTGTTAGTCGTTGGCTGCAGCGCATTTTGGCTAGGGATTAAAACTAATCGATTGAACGCTTCGTAATATTATTATAAGCGTCAATGCGACGGTCACGGAAATATGGCCAGACTAAGCGTTGTTGTTCAGACTCTGTCATGTCTATTTCAATAATGGCATTTTCATGATTGTTGTTTGAACATGAAGTAATTACTTTGCCTCTAGCGTCGCACGCAAAGCTGTTTCCCCAAAATTCAATGCCATCAGTTTGCTTGCTAGGATCATTTTCATGGCCAACACGATTAACGCTAATGAGAGGTAAATTGTTAGCAATAGAATGGCTGCGTTGAATGGTTATCCATGCATCTAGCTGGCGTTGTTTTTCTTCTTCATTGTCACGCAAGTCCCAGCCTATCGCGGTAGGGAAAATTAATATATCTGCCCCCGCTAGTGCCATTAAGCGTGCAGACTCTGGGAACCATTGATCCCAACATACAAGAACGCCCAATGTGCCAATGCTGGTTTTAATCGGTGTAAAGCCCGTGTCACCTGGTGTGAAGTAATATTTTTCATAATAGCCAGGGTCATCAGGAATATGCATTTTTCGATAATGTCCTGCTAGCGTGCCGTCGCTTTCTAGCACAATCGCGGTATTGTGATAAATGCCATTGCCGCGTTTTTCAAATATTGATCCGACAATGACAACGTTATTTTTCTTTGCACTGGCAGCAAGCGCCGATGCAGTATTGCCATCTAAAGATTCGGCAAGATCAAAATGATGCTGGGATTCTGTTTGGCAGAAATATAAAGAACCATGTAATTCTTGTAATACAATCAATTGCACACCTTGCTGGGCAAGTGTGTCGATTTGGTCTAGCGTATAGCTAAGATTTTCATTGGTATCTTCGCTGTTGCTATGTTGTATTAATCCCACTTTCATTTGTTATTCTCTCGCTAAGCTCTTTGAGTGATGACATTCTCAGGAATATGTAATGTAGCGCAATGTAGGCTGCCATATTGTTTTAATAAGGGTATGGCATTTATTCCAATGATTTTTCTGTTTGGGCATGCGCGCGTCAATATATCTAATGCGAGCTGATCATGTTCGTCATCATGCATGGGTACGAGTATGCCACTATTAATGAACACAAAGTTAGTATAGCTGGCCGGGGCGAATGTATTTTTGTCGAGCTCGATTAACTTTTTTGGTAGCGGCAATGGAATTAATTGATAAGGTTTTCCATGCTTAGTAGTTAATGCTCTTAACTGAGTCTTTAATAATAGTAAGCATGAATGATTGGGGTGATCTGTGTCATAACAGGCGGTGTAAGCAATCGTGTTGTCGTCAATAAATCTTGCTAGCGTATCAATGTGTCCGCCGGTGTCATCGCCAGATAATGCTGGAACGTCAATAGTTAAAACACGTTTCACCGACAACTCATGTTTAAGCGAATCGATTAATACATCATCGCTAATACTTTCTTTTTTCATTTTGCGTTTCACGCAAGCAATATTAGTTAACAATGTGGCATTGCTGTCAAATTCCAAATTGCCGCCCTCAATTACTAATGGTGTGCGGTGGTATTGGCATTGACTGCTTGCAGCCGTTTTAAATAAAGTTTCAGAAAATAAATTGTCTAAGCGGCAGGCATATTGTTCGCCCCAAGCGTTAAACTCTAAATCAAGATATTGGTACTCTTTGTTGCCAAGTAATATCTGCGGTCCATAGTCGCGCACCCAGGTATCATTGGTTTCAATTTCGAGCATGATAATTCTCTGCATATTGCAGCCATCTTCGCGGCACAGTTGCTCAATATAGAGTTTATGTTCTTGGTTGAAATATATAATGATGACGTCTTGTACTTGAGAAATAGCGTGCGTCATTTCCAAGTAGCTAGTGGATATTTCATCTAGCATGTTGGCCCAGTCCGAATATCGGTGAGGCCATACTAATATCGTGGCACCTTGAGTGTGCCATTCTGGAAGAGGGAAGTAGTTATTCACTGCTAGGCGAAATCTAAAGTAGAACGCCTAGCTATTATTCATTGTTGAGTGGGAAATTCCCAGTGATTTAATTGCTAGAAGTGACTACCGAATGAAGCACATAATTATGCTCAAAAAATACTGAGTAACCCGGGTAATCCCAACGGTAAATAGCTGGTTGACCAGTTGGGCCGCTAATAGACATGGGTGAACCAAAATTAGATTCTACCTGGCTTTTGGTCATTCCGCGTACGGGAGCTGAATTACTAGTAATCACTTGAGGTGATTCTGAAGGCATCTTGATAACATCAGCTTGTGCAGTAAAAGAGACAACTAATGAGAATGCGATACAATAACGAATGGCTTGAGCAATCATGGATATATCCTGTTTCAATGTTGTCGTAACTATATCACCCAGTTGATTTTTCGAGCAGGGATATAGGGTGAAAAAGGGATAATTCGAAGCTTTTTTCAGACTAATGACCGCAAATAACACGAGTTCATTTGGGTATGAATGCCTTTGCTATTCATAATTCAATAAGTATATATAAAACAATAGAATAGCTATAAAATTTAAAGTAAATAATAATGTTTAAACCCTTAGAATTATTCATCGGTTTGCGCTACCTGCGAGCCAAGCGGCGCAATCACTTCATTTCATTTATCTCTCTAACCTCTGTATTAGGAATTGCGTTGGGGATTATTGTCATTATTACGGTGTTATCCGTGATGAATGGATTTCAGACAGAAGTACGAGATCGCATGTTACGCATGACGGCACACGCCAATGTGTTGGAATTGGATGGAACATTAGATAACTGGCAACAAGCGATAAAGGCAATTAGTCATGCCAATGAAATTATTGGCACGGCTCCCTATGTAGAAGGCCAAGCCATGGTGGTAAAAAGCACCCAGGTCACTGGAGTATTACTAAGTGGAGTAGACCCTGAACTTGAAGTCGAAGTATCTGAAATTGACAATTTTATGCTTGATAACAATCTTAATGTACTTGAGCCAGGTAAATTTAGAATTCTCATCGGTAGTGAATTAGCCAGATTCTTAGGTACAAGAGTCGGTGATAAAATTACCGTCATTACCCCTGAAGCTTCAGTAACACCAGCAGGTATATTACCAAAACTAAGAAGATTCACAGTGGCTGGTATCTATGAAGTAGGGATGAATCAATTTGATAGAAATACTGCCATTATTCATATTGAAGATGCCAAGCGTTTGTATCGCCTCGGTGACAAAGTCACTGGATTACGCCTGAAATTATCTGATTTATTCTTAGTGCCTGAACTTACGCATAAGTTAAATCAAGATTTACAAGGCAAACTATGGGTCACCGATTGGACTAAGCGCCATCAAAATTTTTTCCGTGCCGTGAAAATGGAAAAAACTATGATGTTTATTATTATGACCTTGATTGTGGCAGTTGCGGCATTCAATGTTGTCTCGATGTTGATTATGGTGGTAACGGATAAACAATCAGATATCGCAATATTGCGCACCTATGGTGTGTCATCACGTAGCATACTTTGGATATTTATTATTCAAGGGAGTTTGATTGGTTTTGTTGGTACGTTGTTAGGTGTGATTGGTGGACTTGCATTGGCATCAAATTTGGAAGTGATTGTTTCTTCTGTTGAACAATTATTTGATTTGAAGGTATTGTCGCCAAGTGTTTACTATATTAGTGATCTTCCCTCTGAAGTGCGTTCTGGTGATGTTATTTATGTAGCGTGTATTTCATTCTTCTTAACTGTGTTGGCAACACTTTATCCTGCACGCAAGGCTGCAAAGACAGAGCCAGCTGAAGCATTGAGGTACGAATAATGGAAGCTGTTGAAAACAACGTGATAGAAGTGAGTGCTTTAAGTAAAAGCTTTCATGATGGTGATCTTAATGTCACCGTGCTTAATAATGTTAACCTATCATTAAAAGCACGCGAGCGTATTGCCATCGTTGGCGCGAGTGGTAGTGGTAAAAGCACACTGTTGCAACTGCTTGGTGGGCTTGATAAACCTAGTAATGGCGAAGTGATATTGTGTGGCAATCAATTAAATAACCTTGCCGATAATGTGCGTGGAAAATTGCGCAATCAATATTTAGGGTTTATTTATCAGTTTCATCACTTGCTACCTGAATTTACTGCATTAGAAAATGTTGCCATGCCGCTGATGGTGCGTAATGAATCCGTCAAGAAAATTCAACAGCAAGCTGCAGAAATATTAGCGCGTGTTGGTTTGAAAGATCGCATTCAACATAAGCCAAGTGAGTTATCCGGCGGTGAGCGTCAACGTGTAGCCATCGCGCGAGCATTGGTGACGCAGCCAAAAGTAATTCTTGCTGACGAACCCACGGGTAACCTAGATAGTAAAACAGCAGCCCAAGTATCAGAAATTATGATGGAGCTAAATGATGAATTAGATAAAGCCATCGTTATGGTAACTCACGATATGGGCTTAGCTAAAACCATGGATACAGTTTACGAATTAAAAGATGGTGTGCTGACAGCAGCATAGCATGGATGTTTGGACTGTCTACATCTTAGAGTGTAAAGATAAAACACTTTATACTGGAATTACAAATAATCTAGAGCGCCGCATTCAACAGCATGAATTAGGTAAAGGCGCTAAATACACTAAAGGGCGTGGACCTTTTCGTGTTATTCATACAGAAGAGTTTGCTGAGAAAGGTTTAGCTTTGGGTCGTGAGCATCAAATTAAACAACTAAACAGAGAGCAAAAGTTAACATTAACTGTAAAGTAGATATTCTACAGTTGATTTAAATCATGTCTGATATACGCGTTGCGGAGTATATTGTTAACTGGGTGTTTGTGTGAGTAGAAATCTCGCTAATGGACTTGGTCTCATTTCATCAAAAACTTTTAACCAGTTACCATTTTTGATCTTGGGTAGGAGCAAATAGGCGTGCTATATGTTCTATTGTACAACTCAGTATTTATACAGCGATAGGTCAAGACTAGCATGTTAAATCTTAATATTTCATATGATACAAGTGCATATGAAGTTCAGCCGGAATTGAATGAGGATGGGCTTCTCACAAGCGAGTGTGCACAGCGAGTTTGTAAAGTGTTGGATGAATATGGTTTTGTCGTGCTTCCGAATCTGCAATCAGATGAAGAAGCTAATATGGGGTTGAAGTTAGTTCAAGATGCGATTGCAGACCCTACTCGAGAGCGAGGGGATTTTGCTAGTCAAACAGATATCTTGTATGAGCGTCGCGATTTTTGCCCATTACCTTCAACCCCGCAGGTATTGTCCTATGCCAGCTTGCTGTGTAAGCGTCTGGAGAATGTATTGCTTGAGTATTGTGGCCAGACTCGCAAAGTGTTGGAAATCTCAACCATGACAAGTTATCAAGGTTCATCTCACCAATATATTCATCGAGATCCTGATGGCGTGTTGTGTATGTTTTCCGCGGTCGACGATGTGTCAGCAGAACAGGGGGGTACGGTGTTTGTACCAGGAACACATAAATACAGTGGAGCTGAATTGAAACATGATGGTAAAGCGGGTGTCTTTACAACGCTTTTTCAAACTTTATCTAATTATCATGTATTGCGTCATAATCTAAAAAAGTATTTGATATGCGCAAAACTGGAGAGCCTGAAATCTCAAAGCAAGAGTTTCGTGATCGTATTTTCTCTAAGCATTATGATAATCACCAACCAAATCTAGCTAATTTTTTCTTACGCCGTAATGATCTCTTCGATATTTTTAGTCTCTTGCCTCATAAGTTGCTCAAACTATTTATGAATAGAAAGTATATCGATGAAAATTATTCTCTAGTTCAAACTACGCCAAAGAAAGGTACGGTTGTTTTATATCGTAGTGATATGTTGCATGCGGGGCCGGATAATCGTTCGACTAAACCACGTTTCTTTTTTGGTATGAGCATTGCGCGTGATGTGATTTTTGATGAGGAATGGAGAAATGGTTATGCGCCGCATACTTCACTATTGGCTGAGCCTAAATCATTAGGTGATTTGATAAAATACTAAACGGTTTAGTGCTTTTTATAGGTTAGTGCTCTTTGAATCTAAAGTGTACTGATCCTCATTATGGTGCCCCGTCATTCCCGCGCAGGCGGGAATCCAGCAGATAAGCATTCAAGATTAGTTTTTAATTACATCTCAGTACTGGTTATATTGGTTTGACGAATACCGCTAGATTCCCGCCTGCGCGGGAATGACGGTTGTGCGTGCGTGATTACGGCTGTGCGTGCGTGACTACGGTTGTGTAGGAATAATATGTATGAGAGTGAGTAGTGATGAATTGGTTGGAAGTGATTTTTTAAGAATCACAACTGAATCGTAAAATTACTAAGAGTTGGATTTCTTAGCGCGTTTATAGTGTTTGCGATTAGTCCATACCTTAGAAACATACCAACGCCAATAGGCTTGAACTAATCCGTAGCCAATTGCGCCCACTAGTGCGCCACTGCACAAACATCCTACCAAGAATGGTTGCCATCGATCTTGTAATTCAGTAAACAACCAGTTCAAGCTAAATTCAAACTGGAAGGGCTGAAGTTGAACATCTAATAACATCGCTCCAAATTTATATGCCGTATAGAAAAGTGCAGGCATGGTGAGCGGATTAGATATCCACACTAATATGACAGAAATAGGGATATTGGCGCGCAATATAATAGCAAGTGCTGCGGCGAGTATCATTTGGCCAGGTATTGGCACAAATGCACAAAATAAACCAATGGCAACCGCGCGTGATACAGAGCGACGGTTGAGATGCCATAGGTTGGGATCTCTTCCGGCATGCCCAAACATCTCTAACGACTGATTGTTTCTCATCGAGTCGAGATTTGGAAATAGTTTTCTTAATAACTTTCTAGGCATTAAACGATGTTGGTGATCCGCAGCAAAGTGAATGTATTGTAATGATTATGGCATGAACATGGCAAAAGTCGCATTGTCATTTTTGCTGGGCGTGGTTTTATTTCAGACTTCTAGAGAGTTGCCTAGTGACTATAGTCTATTGCTAGTACCACTATGTATTTTGCTGCTAATCAAATATCCGCGTACTTCGCCATTATTATTTGCATCGTTGGGCTATAGCTGGTCATTTATATTTTCTTTGTATGTTATTTACCCACAATTATCTCCGCAATTAGAAGGCGAGGATATTCAGCTCAAGGGAGCAGTGATAGAGGTAAAGTCAGAAAGTCATCAATTCTCAAGGTTTGTATTCAGTATTGATCAAGCATCAATTCATCAACTGAATGTACAAGTGCCCGATAACATTATGTTGAGCTGGTATCAGCCTAAGCAATTGATTCAATACAAACAACAATGTGATTTTGTTGTGCGCTTGAAGAGAATTTTGGGCTATTCCAATCCGGGTGGTCTCGATCATGAAAAGAATATGTTTATGGCGGGTATTGGAGCTAGAGGATATGTTAGATCTGGACAATGTGAGGTATTAAGTCGCACAGATGTAGAGCAACCAAGCTTGCGACAACAATGGATATCACGTTTTCAAGTGATCGCTCCCCAATATGAAAATGCTAATTTGATGCAAGCATTAACCTTTGGTGAACGTCAGGATATAGAGCAAGCGCAGTGGCAAATATTGCGTGAAACAGGGACATCACATTTACTAGCAATCTCAGGATTACATTTAAGCGCCATTAGTCTGGTGATGTTCTTTTTGGTGAGTCATTTGGCGCGTTGTAGTGCATGGGTGTGTGAACGAATACCTGCACAGTCAATTGCAGCAGTGTGTGCCATGGTCGCAGCAATATTTTATGCATATTTAGCAGGCTTCTCTTTGCCGACTCAGCGTGCGCTCATTATGGTGGTGATCGGCTTGCTCGCAATATTGTTGCATAAGCCTGTTATTAATATTCCATTGTTGTCATCTGCGTTGTTGCTAGTATTAATCATTAATCCACTATCGGTATTAAACGCAGGGTTTTGGATGTCATTCTTAGCGGTGCTATTTATTTTTATAGTGCTTAAGAGTACCGAAGGTAAGAGTAAGCTGTTTCGCATTATTGTAGTGCAATTCTATTTGGGTTTTGCTTTGTTGCCAGTAAGTCTGCTTTTCTTTTCTCAAGCGTCGATCATTTCGCCATTAGTAAATTTAGTGGCGATACCTTTAGTCAGCTTCGTGTTACTACCATTACTATTGATTACACAAGTAGTATTCTTATTAGGTGTGACCTTGAGCGATTCAATGTTTTTGATATTGGATCAACTGTTTTCCTGGTTGTGGTGGGGGTTACAGCAATCTGCTGAGTTTAAATATGCCTCATTAGAATTCACTCCTAAAATTTTAGGCGTAGTTGCTTACGTAATTGGTTTGTTTATGTTGGTGCAAGCTAAGGGATTACCTGTTCGTCATTTAGCGTGGATATTGTTAGCAGGACTATTTTTAATTAAAGAGCCGCAATTAAAACAAGGGCAGATGCGATTGACAGTGCTCGATGTGGGGCAAGGCTTATCGCTGGTGATAGAGACTGAAAATCATGCATTAATTTATGATGCAGGTGTTCGTACGCCATCCGGTTTTAATACCGGTGATGCTGTTGTACTTCCTTATCTCAAAACACGTACTATCTCCAAAGTGGATTTAGCCATGATTAGTCATAATGATAATGATCACTCAGGAGGGATGCATGCTCTAATATCACATGGTGTGGTTGATAGCTTAATGGTAAGTAATCAGCCGCAATTGTATGATTTTGAGAATACGCGCTTATGTCGCGCTGGGGATGAGTGGCAGTGGGATGGCGTAGAGTTCGAGGTCTTACATCCGCCGAAAAAATGGCAATCTAACGATAATAACCGATCATGTGTACTGCAAATTAAGCACACTGCAGGCAATATCCTGCTTACCGGGGATATCGAAAAATCTGCTGAAGAATGGTTAATTAGCCAATATGATGATTATTTGTCCAGTGATATAATTATTGCTCCTCATCATGGTAGTCAGTCATCTTCGAGTTATCGGTTTGTTGACCTAGTTCATCCACAAACTGTCGTTTTTTCAGCGGGTTATCGCAACAGATATGGGTTTCCTCATGCTACTATTACGTAGCGCTATCAAGAGATGGGGGCGCAACTTGTGGATACGGTCAGCCAAGGAGCAGTGACGTTTCTATTTGATGCCAATGACGGACTGCAAAAGCAGACTGGATATAGGCAAGATAGCAAACGCTATTGGCATTCCACACAACAAGAGATAACTGATCCAATAGAATAAGGAATATCTACAGAGTGTTTGAAATTATCAAATCAGGCGGATGGCTCATGATGCCAATCCTAGGTTGCTCGGTAATTGCTTTAGCGATTGCGCTAGAAAGATTCTGGAGTCTACAGAAAAAACGCGTTGCTCCCGAGAACTTAGTTGCAAAAGTATGGAAGCTAGATCAGAACAATCAGCTTAGTGATAAAAAAGTAGTCGCTATTCGAGATAGTTCGCCATTGGGTAGAATATTGGCTGCTGGTTTAATGAACCGCTTCAGTACACGTGATGTGATGCGTGAAAGTATTGAAGAAACAGGCCGTCATACTGCATACGAATTACAATTATTCCTGACGACCTTAGGGACTATTGCCGCTATCTCACCATTGTTAGGGTTGTTAGGTACGGTAGTAGGCATGATCCAAGTATTTGCCGTTATCACCAGTGTTGGTGTCGGTGATCCTGCTGAATTAGCTAATGGTATTTCAAAAGCATTAATTACCACCGCGGCAGGTATTTCCGTGGCGATTCCAGCTATTTTCTTCGTACGCTACTTCCGCCGCAAAGTTGATGGTTTGGTAGTCGATATGGAAGGTGAAGCGATTAAGCTAGTGGAAGTGATGCAAGGCTCACGTAAAGCAGAATCTAGCGAAAAATAACAGGCATGAAATTTAATCTAGACGAAGAAGATAAAACTGATGTCAGCTTAACGCCGTTGATTGATGTTGTGTTCTTGTTGCTGATTTTTTTCATGGTAACGACCACTTTTGATAATGACGCAAGCCTAAAGATAGAATTACCTAAGGCGAGTAATACGGTACAATCCCAGGAAGAAAAGAACCTGGAAGTTGTGATTGATCGTAACGGTCAATTTTACATGGACGGTAAGACATTGTTAGATGGTCAGTCGCGGACTCTGGAGTCAGCACTAGCTAAAATGACTAAAAAATATAGTGTTGAAAAAATTACCATACGAGCTGATGCTCAAACACCACATCAAGCTGTTGTTTCTGTTATGGATGCAGCGGGTAAGATAGGTATAAATAAAGTATTCATTGCAACCTCAAGTGAGCAACTCAACACTCAAAAGTAAATCAACACAAGACTCATCAGGCTTGTCGGTATACCTTCGTCTCTTAAAATATCTAAAAAATTATAAGTTACTGTTAGTGTTAGCGGTGGTTGGCTTGGCGGTTGTGGCTGCATGCCAGCTAGCATTTACCTTATTACTAGGTCCCATTATTGATGAAGCTTTTGTGGCTGATAGTAATGAAGGGCTCTTATGGATTCCATTCACCATTGCCGCTATTTTTATTGTGCGCAGTATCGGTAGCTTTCTCGGTTTATACTATATTGGCAGTATCGGTCAGAGAATAGTTAAGGTGTTGCGTACAGAGATGCATGAAAAGTTACTCTACTTTCCTGCTTCTTATTATGACTCTGTGACATTAGGTTCGACACTTTCAAAATTTACTTTCGATGTTGAACGTGTTTCCTGGGCGGCTTCTAAAAGTATTCCCATTATTGTGCGTGATACGTTGACGGTCATATTTTTGATTGGATTAATGCTTTATTTAAGCTGGAAGTTAACGTTAGTGTTGTTTATATCAGCTCCGTTAGTCTATTTCGTCATTCGTTATGCCACGTTACGCTTTAGAAAACTAAGCCATCGAATACAAACATCAACAGGCGATATTACTTCTAGAGTCGAAGAATCTATTAGCGCCCAAGCCTTGGTAAAGTTATTTACTGCAGAGAAAGAAGAGATTGGTCGGTTTGAGTTGATTAATGAAAAAAATCGACGCAATCAAACAAAATTTGTTGCTGTTAAGGCAGTGAATACACCTTTAGTTCAAATGATTGTCGGCATTGCTTTTGCCGTGGTTATTTATGTTGCTTTTATGCCATCGGTGAAAGGCGATTTGACGGCAGGTTCTTTTGCAAGTTTTGTGGCAGCAGTCATGGGGATGCTTAATGCTGCACGCAAACTCACGACAATTAATCAGATACTTCAAGCGGGCATCGCTGCTAGTGAAAGTGTGTTTAAACTTATAGATCAGCCTTCTCAAACTGATAAAGGCCTAGTGGAGCTAGCTTCATCTCGAGGAGAAGTTGAATTTAATCATGTCTCATTTCAATACCCATCGAAGCCAGACATTGTATTAACTGATGTTAGTTTGTCGGCTAAATCTAATCAGATGATCGCTTTTGTGGGTAAGTCTGGCAGTGGTAAATCATCCTTGGTTAAGTTGATTCCTAGGTTTTATGAAATTCAATCAGGTGAGATAAAAATTGATGGGCATCTAATTGAAGATATCTCATTGCAAAGTTTGCGTAGTAATATTTCTATGGTTAGCCAAGATGTGGTGTTATTTAATGACACTATCGCAAATAACATCGCTTACGCAATGCCGGGAAAATCTAGGCAAGAAGTGATTAAAGCAGCACAGCAAGCACATGCGGCAGAATTTATTGAAAAGTTACCTGAAAAATATGACACCCGAGTAGGTGATAAAGGCTTACTGTTATCCGGTGGACAAAGACAACGTATTGCTATTGCACGAGCATTACTTAAAGATGCACCAATTTTGATTTTAGATGAAGCAACGTCTGCATTAGATTCTGAATCTGAATACCATATACAAGAAGCGCTTAATGAGTTGCGTAAGCATCGCACTACTTTTGTGATTGCGCATCGTTTATCAACTATTGAAAGCGCAGATGAAATTTACGTAATGGATCAAGGTAAAGTGGTTGAGCATGGGTCTCATGCAGAATTGGTGAATAAAGATGGCGCATATGCCAATCTCTATCATCGTCAATTTAAAAAATCAGCTGTAGTAGATGTCTAATCCAACCAAGTCTAAACAACGCTCACATCAATGGGTGAATTCTGTTTGGTACGGTCAAAATAAATTATCTTATTTGTTATTGCCACTATCGGGTGTGTTTGCTGTATTGGCTAAGGCTAGACAACGGAAACAAAACAGCTCAAAAATTAATTTTTCAGTGCCTGTAATCGTGGTTGGTAATATTACTGTAGGCGGTACAGGTAAAACACCGATGGTCACCGCGTTAGTAAATTATTTGCAGCAACAAAGTTATAAACCAGGTGTTGCGAGCCGCGGTTATGGTGGGCAAGCGACACAACCGACATTAGTAGAGTCATCACAAAGTGCAGATTATATTGGCGATGAGCCGCTAATGATATTTAACAATACAAAAGCGACAGTGATGGTAGGGCAGAATAGACTTGAGGTTATTCAACGGCTAATCAATACACACCAATGTGATGTCATTATTTGTGATGATGGCATGCAAGATTATCGTTTTGAGCACGACATTGAAATTATTATGGTGGACGGCGAGAGAGTGTTTGGAAATCATAAGCGATTGCCCGCGGGACCATTGCGTGAACCGATTAGCCGACTACAAAAAGCGAATTTCGTGGTTGCAACATCAAAAGCGGTGCCCGCAGTGAGTGGAGACTGTATGAAATTGCAGTTAGCTGAGTGTGTGAAGTTAACTGAACCACATATCAGAGGCTCTTTAGAACAATTCAAAGGGCAAACAGTGCATGTAGTTGCCGGAATAGGTAATCCAAATCGCTTCTTTAATAACCTAACATCATTAGGGTTGAAGGTGATTGAGCATGCTTATCCAGACCATACGTACTATGAATTGAGCGATTTTTCATTTTCGGATCAAAATCCAATACTAATGACAGAGAAAGATGCGGTAAAATGTCAGAAATTATCATTAGATAATGCGTGGTATGTACCGATGCAAATAAAGCTGCCAGATGATTTTATGCTGCGTGTGAATACATTATTGAGGAATATGAATGGATAAGAAGTTAATGGATATCTTGGCGTGCCCAGTGACAAAGGGTTCTTTGATTTATGACGAACAAAAACAAGAGTTAATTTCTACTTCCGCACGTTTGGCTTATCCAATACGTGACGATATTCCCGTCATGTTAGAAGAGGAAGCACGCCAAATTGATCAAGAAGAATACGAACATTATAAAAAGAAAAAATAATGGCTAACTCATTTCGAGTTGTTATTCCTGTTCGCTATGCGTCAAATCGGTTGCCAGGAAAACCCTTACTAACATTTCAGCATAAGCCGATTATTGAACATGTGTATGAAAACGCATGTGAGAGTGATGCTGAGTCAGTGCTAGTGGCAACTGATGATGAGCGTATTGCAGAAGCCGCTAAAAAATTTGGCGCTGACGTATGTATGACAAGTAGCGAACACCTATCAGGGACTGATCGCATCACCGAAGTGGTAGAACAACAAGGTTGGTCGAATGATGAAGTCATCGTCAACGTACAAGGTGATGAGCCACAGATGCCGCCAGCAAACATCAAGCAAGTGGCTGAATTACTTTTAAATAATCCCAGCGCTGTTATTAGTACTCTATGTCATCGTATACAGACTATCCAAGAATATGATGATCCAAACGTTGTTAAAGTAGCTAAAAACTCAAAAGGCAGAGCACTTTATTTTAGCCGAAGTTCTTTACCTTATATTCGTGATGTGGATGTAAGAGTACTAAAAGAAAATAGTGTTTTTCGTCATGTAGGGATTTATGCCTACCGTGTGCATTATTTGAAGCAATTCATCAAAATGCCACCATCAGCATTAGAGCTAGTTGAAAAGTTAGAGCAGCTACGCGCACTAGAAAACGGTGATGAAATTGTTATTGATGAGTGCCTAGAGCATCCCGGAATAGGGGTAGATACGATGGATGATTACCACAGGCTAAAAATAAGTAGCTAAGGAAAATAGTTTTCTGCCAATACCGTCACTACAACGAACATCGTCATTAGCGAAGAGAGCATCAACGAGTATCCTCATTACACTCAATACCGTCATTCCCGCACAGGCGGGAATCCAGCAAATGTTTCAAGACACTTACTGGTTATATTCAAAGTAAATATATTAAACATCGCTAGATTCCCATTGCCATGGGAATGAAGGAATTGTGTAACAATGAGAAATGCCAATAACGCCTAAAGAGCATCAGCGACCAATATTATTAACGAAGAGAGCATCAACGAGCATCCCCATTACACTCAATAGCGTCATTCCCGCGCAGGCGGGAATCCAGCAAATGTTTCAAGATACTTACTGGTTATATTCAAAGCAAATAAATTAAATACTGCTAGATTCCCATTGCCATGGGAATGACGGAATTATGTAACAATGTGAATATTAATAATGTCTAGAGAGCATTCATTATCATGAGAAAAATAGCCGCCTTATTTATAGTATTAATACTATTCACATCTACATCATATGCACAATGCCAAAAGCAAAGAGTCTCGCTGCAAGTGTTAGGCTCAGGTGGCCCAGAACTTAACGATAAACGTGCATCATCCTCATATTTGGTATGGCTGGACGGCAAAGCAGTTGTCATGATCGATGCGGGTGGCGGTAGTAGTTATAACTTTGAAAAATCCGGCGCAAACTTTAATGATATTAAAGCCGTGGCGTTTACCCATTTTCATGTTGACCATAGCGCAGACTTTTCCGAATACATAAAATATTCATACTTTAGTTCGCGCAAAGAAGACCTTCTTGTATACGGGCCAGCCGGCAATACAGTCATGCCTTCAGCAACAGAATTTGTAAATGCTTTGTTTAAAAAAGACGGTGCGTATCCCTATCTAAATAATAATATTAATCTGAAAAGTAACAACCCATATCATATAAAAACAACAGATGTCAGTTTAGAAAAAAAGCGTAGTGAATTTAAATTAAATAAAGATATAGCTCTAACGGCAGTGCCAGTGCATCATGGTCCACTCGCTGCAGTGGCATGGCGAGTTGACCTTGTTGGGTGTGCAATTACATTTTCTGGTGATATGAGTAATAAATATAATTCTCTAGCAGGATTAGCTATGAATTCAGATATACTGGTCGCGCATAATGCAGTGCCAGAAATCACTAATCGATTTGCGTTGAACTTGCATATGCCGCCATCGGAAATTGGTAAGATTGCCAATAACGCCAAAGTAAAAAAATTAGTATTATCTCATCGCATGAATCGCACTTTAGGGAAAGAAGATGAGACGTTGGGATATATAAGTAAGTCTTACGCTGGCGCTGTCAAATTTTCAAATGACTTAGATGAGTATAGCTTGTAGTGGTCAAATATGTGGGATTGAGTAAATTAGTAGGATAGCTGATGCTAAAATTACTTACTTATTTTTGATTTCTACTCTCTAGGTAAGCACAAAATAGAAAGATATTTTTTACTGGTAAATGGTTTTATATTTGCTTTAATTTAATTGCTTAATGCGAGTCACGCTCCATTAACCTAAGAGGTCAATTTGATGCTTAGTACATATTCCACTAACAAAAAAATCTCAATAATATCAAAGCTAAGCTTTTGTTTAATGCTTGTTTTCTTCTTTCCTTCTCTATCAATTTCGCAAGATACGGCTAGTAGGCAAGTGCAGTTTGAGCAGATGCTTGTTAAAGCAAAGGAATGTAAATCAATAGAGCTTCCGTTGACTGAAGAGGCTCGTATGTTGCTAGAAGAGTGTAAAAAATTCTGCGAACGCCTTCCGCAAACGGCTGGTTTTTCAGTTGTAAAAGGGCAGGCAACTAAAGCACAAGTTGAGGCTTACTATAAAGAAGCTCCGCAGCTGTGCGATGAAGCTCATACTAAATTTATGTCAGCGTCTAAAGTAATAAAGAAACATGAAGAAGAGGCTAAAGAGTCATCTGTCGCAATGCAATATGGGTTAGTGGATATTCGTTCAAGAAAAAGTATTGATCATGCTCATGGGCTATGCATCAAACACAAAGGATATACTGATTCTGAATGTCACTGCGGTACGAAAAACATTGTGGCAGAAACAAATAAGAATAAGCTGCCGCCAAGAATGCCTAGAGACTACTTCACCTTTGCTAATAGGTGTAAAGGGAAATAGATGCCAAAATAAATTAGAATTAGGGTCAGACTCGAATTAATGATAAAAATTCAGGGTAGCTAAATAGAACGTAGGCTTAATTCGAGTCTGATCCTAATTTATAATCGGAGATTGGTAAGATTAGTAATGAAGCCAAAGTGAAAAGACTAGTGTTGTCTCATCGAATGAATCGCACTTTAGGGAAAGAGGATGAGACACTGGAATATATAAGTAAGTCTTACGGCGGTGCTGTCGAATTTTCAAATGATCTGGATGAGTATAATTTGTAATGCGTTGCTGATTGAATTGAATGCTGTTGAGCTTTGGTATAATTGATTTTGCTAATATACTCTATATGCGAATGTCTGCTAACGACCCATAGGCGATATTCCGCAAAATATAAGACTAAAACTCATTATTCTCATTTCATTGCTATCGTTATATCTGTAAACTATCACTGTAATCAATAAAATACATTTATTTATTATAACACTGCATTTATTATTCATGGATACAGTGTCTCTATTTAACTAAGGTTATATGCCTTGAGAGAAATTTACAGAGTGAATCACAAAAAAGATTAAGGTCTGGAGATGGAAAATTTTATTGAGATAGCTGCAAAAACTGCTGGAATTGGAGGTTTAGCTTTTGGAGTTCTGTTAATAATATTTCGTGAAGTCATTCGAAAAAACATTTTCCCCAGTCTCGCACAAATTCAGGCGTATAAGATAATACGCCTAATTATTATATTAACTTTTTTAATTTCTATATCAGGAATAATTGCATGGGTGTATGTAAGTAATAAAAGAGTGAATATTACAACTGTAGAATTTCCCAATGAAGAATTTGAACCGGTTGCGTTCAATTATCTTAGTCTAATTGATAATGGAGAATATGATACAGCGTGGCAATCTATGGCTACAACAGCAAAAGAACGACTTAGTAAAGATACTCTCACAAATTCTATTCGCACTATACGAGAGCCTCTAGGCATAGTTATAAATCGTTTAACAGTTCAACAACAATCAGCAGAACGAGCATCTGACGGAACATTAGGCCCGTTTATGTATTTGACGCTAAATACAGAGTTTCAAGATGGGAATAAATGGATAGAGTTAGTTTCGTTAATGTCTGATAAAAATCAGTGGAAGGTCGCTGGTTACCATATGGCACCATGCGTCCCTCCGTCTTGTATACCTTAAAGGAATACTAAATGAAATTATTAATTTTATGCTTACTATTTATTTGGCCTGCAATGTCGGCACATTCAGAGTTTTTAAATTTCAACCCCATAATTGCCGGTGTGCCTGTTTTTTGCAATTCATATGAAGGACAACCTGTTGCATTAGTTGCAGATTACTCTTTACCGGATGTTGGAAGAGCTGCACCAGGCAATCCCCCCATAATCGTTTTGAATCCCAATGAATTAAGTCGGATGACGCCGAGAATGCAATTATTTTGGTATGGGCATGAATGTGCGCACCATGTTCTTGGTCCAGCAAACAGTGAAATTAATGCTGATTGTTGGTCTATTCAAACTATGCGTGACCAAGGCTTAATTAGCATCAATGAAATCCCTGAACTTATGGCGCAAATCGAACAAACACCTGGTTCAATGTGGGGACACTTACCCGGTCCGCAGCGAGCACAATTGTTTGCACAATGTTTTTTGACCCCATAATCTATATAGGTTATTAGGTTAATAAATTTAATCAACACAAGACATTACAAATCAACAAAATTTTGAATGACCGCTATTGACCGAAAAGCGGCAAACATAGATATACAGCACAATAATAATAGGGCTAGATTCTAATTAAGCCTCAAACAAACGAATCAAATGGCCAGATTTCAACTTTATCTCCGATTCTAATGCCATTGCTTTCCATTGGTAGGTAAATAAAGCAATTGGCATCAGACATGGAACGTAATATTCCGGAGCCTTGTTCGCCGGTTTTACTTACTGTGTATTCACCATGTTC
>CALJEX010000038.1 GCA_938074525.1 uncultured Gammaproteobacteria bacterium | reverse complement strand
ATTAATGATGGCATCTTTTTCTTCACAGCTATCGGTGAGTACGCGTTCTGTTTCAATTGTTTCTAAGCGTGCTTCACGAATCTGATTATGCATGCGTCCGTAGACTTCTTTCTTGGATGTGCCGAGTAATCGAATGCGATCTACTAAACGTAATGTCTTATTGTCGCTAACCTCTGCAGCCGGTGGTAAAGGAGGCATAGGATTATTTTTTCGATCGCGTAGTTGAGCAAGCTCTTTAGTGACTTCTGACAACCGTGAATGTGTGCGATTAAGGTTATCTTCGTTAGCGCTCAAAGCAGATTGAATATTGTCAGCATAGCTACGCAGTTGAGCGTAATCAGCTTTTGTTTTCATTAATTTAGTCTGAAATACACGAATCCAAGTGCGTAATGGCTGTTGCTTGCCTTCAATTTCGGTTAGACGATTATGTGCTCGAGTTAGATTGTCTTTATAAGCGCGATCACTCCGAGCTGTTGCAGTTGCATAATTGCGCAGCTGACCATAATCGGTTTTTGTTTTCATTAATTTGGTTTGGAATACTGAGACCCAATCTTTTAAGTTGGTAACTTTAGCGTCGACTTGTGTAAGTCTACTGTGAACTCTAGAAAGGTTTTCTTTAGTAACTTTTGCTTCCCATGCTTTCGCTTCTGCATATTTGCGGTTTTGGGAAAGTTGAGTATTTTTGCTGGCTAATTTGGCCTGTAAAGATTGAATCCACTTTAATTGGTTAGGTGCTTGTCGAGCTTGTTTCAAAGTGCTCTTCCAGCGCGAAGTCATTAGATGAGCGTTACCCTCTGCAAGTGCGACGTCACTACGTAATTGAACAACAGAGTTCTGAGTGTCTGCCAACTGTTGTTCTTTTAAAGCAAGGGTGCTTTTTACGGAATTGAACTCATTATCTAATGCTTGCTTTTGAGATTCAATTTCGGCAATTGCTTTATTGCATTTGCATCGACTTAAAAACCAACCTATTAGTCCGCCAATAATTGCGGCAACTAATAAGTAGGCTCCCATTTCGCCTACAAGATAAGACATATCACTACTCTCCGTTTTTAACTTTAATTTCTATGCGTCGATTTTTAATTCGACCTGCTTTTGTTTCGTTAGGTGCGATTGGGAATTGATCTCCAAATCCATTCGCGTCAATTCGTGTTGCATCTACGCCAGCACTTACTAAGTAATCAAATACTGACTTAGCGCGTTGCTTGCTAATTGTTAGATTAATCTCGGGATTGCCAGAACTGTCAGTATGGCCATCAACGCTGATCCTCACGCTGGGATTATCAAGTAATGCCTTGGCCGCGCTATCGAGTGTTTGCTGTGCAATAGATGTGAGTGCTGCTGAATTTTTCTCGAAAGTGATGTTATTGAAATCTAATTGACTAAATTTCTCTTTTGCTTGTTCAATTGCGTCACTCTCGCTTATTTGAGTGACCTCATCCTCGAGGGGAGCAAACTCTTCAGGCATCGCTTCAACTTTGGCGCTTAGCTCCGGTAATGCAGGAAATTCAGCTGGCATGGGTTCAAGTTTTGCGCTAGAAATTGTCTTTGTTACAGCCGTCTCTGGAATCACTTCTTGTTGACCAGTGGTGAGTTGATTGATGACTTGTCTAACACCGACAGTGTGTTTAGCAATTTTCTCAGCGCTAGCTAGTGCGTCTTGATTGGTTACTATGCCTTTGAGCGTCACGTCGCGACCATTAGTGGTTGCACTAACCGCGCTAGCTTGTTCTGATTCAAGTAGACTTTGGCTAACTCTTGTTTGGATATCTTGTTGAATCTCTTGCGCTTTTTCAGATGTTGCTCGAGAATAGAGTAGATACAGCAGAATCAAGCCGAGGAGTAAAATGGCCCATATCCATAGAGGGCATGGAGTATGTCTATTTGGTGTGTTTTCAGGCATATGCGTAATTAACTTGGGGCCAAGTTATTGTCTTTCTATTATTATTAGCCGTGCAAGTATTGCTTGCTTGCGATCAAGAAGCAATGATCTCTACATCATTTTAGCTAGGTATAGCCTGAATGATGTAGAGGGATTTTTTAAACCGCTAAAATAATAAAAGATTATTAGAAGAGAGCCAACTGAGTGGCTTGGCAGCTAACGTGCAATCTTCTGGTTTAAATTATCTTTGATGACATCGAGAAGAGTAAATGTTTCAGAGATTTGGCTATTAGAGAGATCACTGGTCACTGATTGAACGATTTGTTCGAGGCGTTGCACACCCAATTGCGCGATTTTTCTGCCTTGAGCTGTCACTTGAATCTCTACTACACGTCTATCTGCTAGATTGTGTGTGCGACTAACCAAATTGCGCGACTCTAATATGTCTAAACTACGGCTGACAGTGGCTCTTTCCATGCCGAGTTGGGATGCAACCTTAGAAGGATTGCCCACTTGTTCTTGTGTCAAGCAGTCTAATATTAACCATTGGCTATATTTTACATCATATTTGGCTAGACGATTATTGACTTCAAGTCTGCATAGCGTATGCAAATGATCTCCACATTGAAGAAACGAACGCGTAAATGTTTTTAGATCAGATGGTGAAAGTTTTTTTGATTTGCTCATTATATTTGGTTTGGCCTTGCTATTTGTTAGATAGTTATGCGGGTAATTCCAGCCAAAATTAACCGCTTATATTTGCTGACGAAGCGCTTTATAGCATTCTTTTTTTTAAAACAAAGCAATTGTTGAGGCTAACAATAGTACGAAAATCAACCATTGTTATTACGTTGTTATTAACATTTTATTTTTTGAATAGTTTGAAAAGTATGTTTCTATATAAATATACTTTTATAACAATGAGTTACAGCAATATCGCCCGCACGAGAGCGTCATATATTTGACTATTTGGTATATTTGGTGATCACCCGATGGAAATGACATGAATTGTAAAATTTTTTCATACAATTCTTGTATAGGACATGAAATAACTTAATGACTTGCTTGGAGTTATGGCAAATTATAGATGGTGCCCCGAGCGCGATTCGAACGCACGGCCTTCCCCTTAGGAGGGGGACGCTCTATCCAGCTGAGCTACCGGGGCAAATGGGACTTAGAGTGTATTTTAGCAGGGATGAAGGCGGCGGAGAAAAAATGAGTGTTAGTTTGGATAGCTTCTTGAATGTTTTTGGAATGAGGTAATAGGTCACGTGAGAGTACAGTTGTCTATTTTATAGCTATAGACGTGACCTGGTGCCGAGGGCGAGAATCGAACTCGCACTTCCGAAGAAACCGGATTTTGAATCCGGCGCGTCTACCAATTCCGCCACCCCGGCATATGTTAAGGTTCGCGAAGTGTAACCGAAACTCCCGTAACATCAAACATGCCTACGTTTTCAGTTTGTTAATATTGCCTGCTTTATTATATTTTTGTGCCTGTTGAATGAAACAAAATTCACTAAAATTTACCACCGATGACTTCGATTACGATCTACCTAAAGAGCTGATTGCGCTAGAACCTGCATCCGATCGTGACGGCAGTCGATTGTTGCTTGTATCTCGCTTAAAAGATGAATTTGAAGATAAGCGCTTCTCAGATATTGTGGATTATCTACGCCCTGGTGATTTGCTGATATTAAATGATACCAAAGTATTTCCAGCACGCTTATTTGCCAACAAACAAAGTGGTGGCAAAGTAGAAATATTAGCTGAAAGACTTCTGGAGAATGGCCAGTTTAAAGGTCAACTGAAGTCGAACCGCACACCTAAACAAGATGCTGTGCTTAATATTAATGAAGATTTAAGCGTGCAAGTATGCGCGCGTGATGAAGAATTTTTCATATTAAAATTTCTCTCTGATGTCCCTGTTATGGAGATTTTTCAGCGTTACGGACATATCCCTTTACCCCCTTATATAGAACGTGAAGATACAAATAGCGATAGATCACGTTACCAAACAGTTTACGCTGATCAGTTAGGGGCAGTAGCAGCGCCGACTGCTGGGTTACATTTCACCCAAGACTTGTTAAACAAAATAAAGCAACAGCAAGTTGATGTGGCAACTATTACTCTACATGTTGGTGCTGGAACGTTTAAACCCGTGAAAGTGACTGACCCTAGTCAGCATCAAATGCATTCTGAATTTACTCATGTGTCGCAAGCAGTGTGCGATAAAATTCAGCAAACTAAACAGCAGGGAGGCCGAATCGTTGCGGTAGGAACCACTTGTGTACGTGCGCTAGAATCTGCTGCATTAACGGGTAATTTGAAGCCTTTTACGGGTGATACAGATATATTTATTTATCCTGGTTTTGAATTTAAAGTGGTTGATGCATTAATCACAAATTTTCATCTACCACGTTCTACATTGTTGATGTTAATCAGCGCATTGGCAGGACGTGAAAAAATCCAGCTTGCTTACCAACATGCAATTGACCAACGCTATCGTTTTTACAGCTATGGTGATGCGATGATGATTGCTAATTAACTTTCTAATATATATTTAAACGATTATGGGAACTGCCGGTTTTAATTTAGAAGCGACTAGCCAAAGTGCGCGCGCAGGAACATTACAAACACGGCGAGGTGAAGTGCAAACTCCTATCTTTATGCCGGTTGGCACATACGGATCGGTTAAAGGTGTGACTGCTGAAGAACTGCAAGCGTGCGGCAGTAAAATTATTTTGGGTAACACCTTCCATTTAATGCTGCGTCCGGGGGTTGATGTGGTGCAAAAGTTTGGCGGATTGCAAGAATTTATGCATTGGCCTGGACCAATTCTGACTGACTCGGGTGGGTTTCAAGTATTTAGTCTCGCGGCCAATCGAAAAATTACCGAACAAGGCGTGAAGTTTAAATCGCCAATTGACGGTTCGACGGTAGATCTGGATCCAGAGATATCAATGCAAGTTCAGCGTGGCTTAGGGTCAGATATCGTGATGATCTTCGATGAATGCACCCCATATCCTGCTACTCATGAGCAAGCAGCGACATCAATGAGACTATCCGCGCGTTGGGCCCAGCGTAGCAAAGAAGCACATGGGGATAGTGATGCGGCGTTGTTTGGTATTGTTCAGGGCGGTATGTATGACGATCTGCGTGAAGAATCTTTGTCTGCTTTGAAGGAGATTGGATTTGATGGCTATGCCATCGGTGGTCTATCGGTGGGTGAGCCTGCGCAAGAGCGTATACATGTACTGGATTTTTTGAAAGATAAAATGCCAGAGAATAAAGCACGTTATTTGATGGGGGTGGGAAAACCAGAAGATATTGTTGAGGCCGTAGCACGTGGTATTGATATGTTTGATTGTGTCATTCCAACGAGAAATGCTCGTAATGGTTATTTATATACAAGTTCAGGGGTATTGAGAATCCGCAATCAAAAGTACCAACATGATGAGCGACCTATTGATGAGCAATGCAGCTGTTACACCTGCCAACATTATTCACGAGCGTATTTGAAGCATTTAGATAAATGTGGAGAAATGCTCGGAGGGCGATTAAATACAATCCATAACCTGAGTTACTTCCATGGTTTGATGAAGGATATGCGTGAAGCAATCTTAGAGGGGCGATTTGCGAAATTTTACGATGAATTTTATATGGCAAGGCAGACAAGGGGGTCTTCTGTGGCATAATACGCCGCTTCGTATTTAGACAGGCAGCGCCTAAAGGATAAATTATGTTTTTAATAAGTAATGCACATGCTGAGGCTGCGCCTGCTG
>CALJEX010000037.1 GCA_938074525.1 uncultured Gammaproteobacteria bacterium | reverse complement strand
GACTCAGCGTGTTCGACAGGTATTCGAATCTGTTGCAGATAATTACGATGTGATGAACGATTTGATGTCCATGGGCTTGCATCGTTTATGGAAAAAGTTTGCATTACACATTGCCGCGGTCAGGCCTAAACAAAAAATATTAGATCTCGCGGGCGGAACAGGCGACTTAGCCGCAGCGTTACATAAAAGTGTGGGTGAACAAGGCCAAGTCATTTTGTGTGACATCAACGCTAGTATGCTTGGAGTGGGTCGTGACAGAATGATTGATCGTGGTTTATTGAATATAAATTACGTGCAAGCAAATGCTGAAGCATTACCGTTTGCAGACAATAGTTTTGATTGCATTACCATGGCTTTTGGTTTGCGTAATGTGACGTATAAAGATCGATGTTTGGCATCCGCATATTCAAAACTTAAGCCGGGTGGAAAATTTATTGTGTTGGAGTTTTCAAAGCCAGCGCCTTGGTTGCGACCTATCTATGATATGTATTCGTTTTCTATTTTGCCAAAGCTAGGTGAATGGATTGCAAAAGATGTAGATAGTTATCGTTATTTAGCCGAATCAATCCGTATGCACCCTGATCAACCAGTGCTTAAGCAAATGTTTGCCGATGCCGGATTTGATCGTTGTAGTTATGTGAATATGAGTGGCGGTATTGTGGCTGCGCATATTGGGTATAAGTACTAGCATGAATGATATAATCATAGCTGCACTGAATCGCTATATTGAAGCTGATCAGGAACGTGCTGCTGGATTAGATCAAATCAAAAGTAAGTTAATTCGTTTGTATGTACGCGAGATCGATAAAACTTTATCGCTACGAATTGAACAACGTTATTTACAAGAAGAGACCAACAATGACGTTGAGGCCGATGTAGAGATATCTATTTCGCTAAAAATACTGCCAGAGTTTTTGATCGGTGCAGATCAAGATAAACTGATTAAAAACGGCGGGATTGAAATAAAAGGAGATGCGCACATTGCTAGCGTATTTCAGAATACTCTACGTGAAATAGAAATAGACTGGGAAGAGATAATATCAAAATACACTGGCGATGCGGTTGCCTATCAAATAGGACGAGGGGCAAAAGCGGTACATTCATTTAGACGTAACTTGCATGACAATATGCGCCAAGATTTGCGTGATTATCTGCAAGACAATGTGCAAGCAGCAGCGACACAAGAAGAAGTAGATCAATTCATACAAGAAGTCGACAACGTGAGAGCAAAGGCTGATCGTTTAGAAGCTCGATTAAATCGATTACAAAATCGTAATTAACCAACATAAATTATTATGCGCTTACTTCGTCAATTCATCCGCATCATCCAAATCAACATTGTTTTGGTTCGCCATGGATTAGAAGAAGTTATTTTTGCAATTCATTTATTCCGACCAGTACGCTTCTTGTTGCTAATGCTGCCATGGCATTGGTTTCGACGAGTTGATATTTCTCATGGTGTACGCATTAGACGCACACTAGAAGACCTAGGGCCTATATTTATTAAGCTTGGACAAGCACTGTCGACTCGACGTGATTTGTTGTCCGATGATATTGCCGATGAGTTAACTAAGCTACAAGATCAAGTGCCTCCGTTTCCAGGAGAGCAAGCACGTGAGATTGTTGAGAAAGCATTTGGTTGTGATGTCAGTGAAATCTTTTCAAAATTCGATGAAACTCCACTAGCTTCAGCCTCAATTGCACAAGTTCATGCGGCCACATTGCATGATGGATCCGACGTTGTGGTTAAGGTGTTAAGACCGGATGTGCGTAAATTTATAAAAAGAGATTTAGAAGTGATGCATTTAATTGCAGACTTGGCGCATCGCTACTGGGTTGATGGAAGAAGGCTGCGTCCGCGCGAAATCGTTGATGATTACGAGCAAACCGTAATGGATGAGTTGGATTTATTGCGAGAAGCGGCCAACGCAAGTCAGTTGAGACGTAATTTTGAAGATAGTTCAGAC
The DNA here is from genome assembly GCA_938074525.1 of uncultured Gammaproteobacteria bacterium. GTDB lineage: Bacteria > Pseudomonadota > Gammaproteobacteria > UBA4575 > UBA4575 > UBA1858. The sequence goes on along the minus strand of CALJEX010000037.1, from coordinate 55,426 downwards.
CTATATGTGCCTAAAGTATATTGGGATCATTGTCGCGTTAATGTAATGGTGATGGAGCGCATACACGGGATTGCTGTCAATGATGTTAAAACATTGGTTGCCAATAACGTCAATATGAAAAAGTTGTCTGAGCGCGGTGTGAATATCTTTTTCACGCAGGTTTTTAAACATAATTTTTTTCATGCAGATATGCATCCCGGAAATATTTTTGTTTCTTATGAAACACCAGATGATCCTAAGTACTTAGGGGTTGATTTTGGCATCATGGGAACTCTGTCAATTGAAGATCAGCGCTATCTTGCTGAGAACTTGCTCGCTTTCTTTAATCAAGATTATCGCCGAGTAGCAGAATTACATTTAGAATCTGGCTGGGTGCCTGCCCACACAAGAATTGATCATTTTGAATCAGCGATAAGAACTGTTTGTGAGCCAATATTCCAAAAGCCTATTAGCGAAATTTCGTTTGGTAATTTATTGTTGCGCTTGTTTCAAACTGCACGAAGATTTCAAATGGAAGTGCAGCCACAGTTGGTATTGCTACAGAAAACTCTGCTTAATATAGAAGGACTTGGGCGTCAGTTGGATCCAGATCTGGATTTATGGAAGACAGCAAAACCATTCTTAGATCGTTGGATGAGTGAGCAAGTAGGCGTGCATGCATTAATTAAAGGCGTGCGTCAGCACCTGCCTAAGGTGCTAGAGCAAGCGCCAGAACTTCCATCTTTGATACATGGGTATTTGTTGCGAGCAGAACAAGCACCCAAGCAGCAAAATGAAATGCTTAGATTGGAAGTTCAACGCTTAGAGAATATGTATAAAAAACAAAGACAAATGTCTATTGTAAGTGCGGTGATTGCAATCGCTACAGCTGCTGCTATCGCGTATTATTTTTAATCATTCAAATAACCAAAAAGCTGTGTGCAGTATGCGCAAACGCTTTATAACTAGCGAATAATTATTGTGGATGTATCTCCAATACTTGATGGATTAAATCAAGAGCAACGTAATGCAGTCACCGCTGCACCTGGTCCGGCGTTAGTATTAGCTGGTGCTGGTAGTGGTAAAACACGCGTGCTTGTTCATCGCATTGCCTGGCTATGTAATGTTGAAGGCGTGTCACCTTATGGGTTGTTAGCAGTGACATTCACTAATAAGGCCGCTGCTGAAATGCGCTCTCGCGTTGAAAGTCTGCTCGAAGCAAATCTTTCGGGTATGTGGGTAGGCACGTTCCATGGAATTGCACATCGTATGTTACGAGCGCATTGGCAAGAAGCAAACCTGCCACAAGCATTTCAGATTCTAGATTCGGATGATCAGCATCGTTTAGTTAAGCGTATTATGAAAGGTTTAGAACTGGACGAATCTAAATGGCCCGTCAAACAAGCGCAATGGTTCATTAATGCACGTAAAGACGAAGGTCTACGAGCTAGTCAAATCCAAGATGGCGGTGATTTGACAACGCGTCAATTACTAAGAGTATATATAGCCTATGAGGCTGCATGTGAACGTGCAGGTGTTGTCGATTTTGCTGAGCTATTATTAAGGTCATTAGAATTGTTGAGAAACAACGAAGACATTATGACTCATTATCGAAATCGATTTCGCCATGTATTGGTTGATGAGTTTCAAGATACAAACTCAATACAATACGATTGGCTCAAGCTGCTCGCAGGGAAAAATAATCCAGTATTTGCAGTAGGTGATGACGATCAATCTATTTATGGTTGGCGTGGTGCGAAGATAGAAAATATATTTTCATTCAGTAAAGATTATGCTGATACACAAACATTTCGCCTTGAACAAAATTATCGTTCAACCAGCACAATTCTTTCTGCGGCAAATGGATTAATAGATCATAACCAAGGACGCTTAGGCAAAAAACTTTGGACTGATGGTAATAAGGGTGCGCCAGTACAATTGTATGCGGCCTACAACGAGCATGATGAAGCGCGTTTTGTGGTTGAAAGAGTAAAAGAGTGGGTCAATCAACAAGGACGTAAACATAGCGAAATTGCTATTCTATATCGTTCGAACGTACAGTCACGTGTGTTTGAGGAAAATCTCATTGCGCAACAAATTCCTTATCGCATCTATGGCGGCTTGCGTTTCTTCGAGCGCGCTGAAATTAAAGATGCGTTAGCTTATCTGCGTCTAAGCTCTAGTCGAATTGCTGATCCAGCGTTTGAGCGCATCGTTAACCATCCTCCACGGGGTATTGGTGATCGAACTCTTCAGGTGATTCGTGATTATGCGCGTGCTGAATCTGTGCCGTTGTGGGATGCGACAAAAACAATTGTCTCTCAAGGTTCTTTAGCTGCACGGGCGCAGGGAGCACTTACTCAATTTGTCGCATTGATAGAAAGAATATCAGACGAGCTAAAAGATAAAGAATTAGAAGAGCAAGTTGAACAGGTAATCGGGCTGTCAGGGCTGCAAGTTCATTTCGAAAAAGATCGTAGTGAAAAAGGCCAATCGAGAGTAGAAAACTTGCTTGAATTAATCGAAGCCGCGCGAGGTTTCCGTTATGAAAGCGAAGATGGTGAAGAAATGTCAGAGTTGGATGCGTTTTTATCTAATGCTGCGCTAGAGTCGGGTGAAGGCCAAGCATCTAAGTGGGAAGATTGCGTACAGTTGATGACGTTGCACACAGCTAAAGGCTTAGAGTTTCCTTTAGTGCTTTTGGTAGGAATGGAAGAAGGTTTATTCCCTAGTAGTATGTCTATGGATGAACCGGGACGGGTCGAAGAAGAACGTCGCTTATGTTATGTAGGCATCACTCGTGCAAGAGAAAATTTGATGTTGTGTTTTGCCGAATCTCGCCGCCATTATGGCAATGAGAATTACAATCCACCATCACGGTTTATTAATGAAATTCCTGCAGAGTTAATCGTTGAAGTTCGTTCACGTGCGCGTGTCACTCAAACAGTGCACAATCCTGAGCCGATGGCTAAAGTGAAAAGAAGAATTGATTATGGTGAAGGCGGTATACGCGTAGGTCAGCGTGTGACACATAAAAAGTTTGGTGAAGGCGTGGTTATGGACCAAGAAGGAAATGGCAGCAGTGCACGTGTGCAAGTTAAGTTTGAAGGCAGCGGCAGTAAATGGTTAGTATTGGCCTACGCCAACTTAACCGTGCTTGGTTAACAGGGTAAATTAGTAATTCAAGAGGTGATGTTAGATGAGCGATAAAAATACACGAAGAAAATTCTTACAATACCTTGGAGTAGGTGCTGCTAGTTGTACGGTTGCCGCGTGCAATGAGAAAACATCTAACCCAACAGCATCTTCTACTGTTACTAGCAATCAAACATTTAATTGGAAAATGATCACCACCTGGCCTAAGAATTTTCCAGGCTTAGGCACAGGCGCAGAGTTCTTAGCACAAACCATTAATGAAATGTCTAATGGTCGATTAAATATTAAAGTTTATGGCGCTGGTGAAATTGTTCCTGCACTTGAAATTTTTGATGCTGTCACCGCGGGTACCGCTGAAATGGGTCATGGATCAGCGTATTACTGGAAAGGTAAAAATCCTGCATTACAATTTTTTTCCACAGTCCCCTTCGGTATGACTGCTAATGAAATGAATGCTTGGTTGTATCATGGCGGTGGAATGGAATTATGGCAGCGCGCCTATCAGCCGTTTGGTTTAGTGCCTATGGCTGCCGGCAATACCATGGTGCAAATGGGTGGCTGGTTTAATAAAGAAATTAATTCGGTCGAAGATTTACAAGGGCTGAAAATGCGTATTCCTGGATTAGGCGGCGAAGTGTTGCGTCTTGCCGGTGGAACGCCGGTTAACATCCCTGGGGGAGATTTATTTGTGTCTCTGCAAAAGGGCGTTATCGATGCGACCGAGTGGGTTGGCCCTTATAACGATTTAGCATTTGGTTTGCACAAGGCTGCTAAATATTATTATTCACCAGGTTGGCATGAGCCCGGCACTACACTTGAATGTTTCATCAATGAGGAGGCCTACAATAGCCTTCCAAGTGACTTACAAAGCATTGTGCGTAATGCGGCAAGAGTAGCAAATCAAGATATGATGTTGGAGTATGTTGCGCGTAATAACGATGCGCTAGAAACCTTGATTAACGAGCACAAGGTTGATGTGCGAGAATTTCCTACAGACGTGATCGAGAAGCTACGCGGATTATCTGAGCAAGTAGTCGCCGATGTAGTGGGTAGTGACCCATTTGCTCGTGAGATATATGATTCGTACCAGAGCTTTTTAGCTAAATCTAAAGCTTGGTACAATTTGTCTGAGCGTGCTTATTTGAATATGAGATAGATATAACTTATTGAAATATATAAAATTATAATAAAATGCATCGCCAGCTTCATAAGCATTAGATAAACAAAGAATTAATTTTAAGTGGCTGATATAATGCCCAAAATTTATAATAACGATAATAGACTGCCATAACACGGGAGGAACAATGGACGATCTTTATACCAAATGGAAAGTAATGTGGGACGCGAAGGAATGGGGTACTCAGGGATTCTTTTTTGTTAGCGCAATCATTGCACTAGTTATCATGTCAGGGCCATTGCGCGCTACTAATGAAGGCACAGCAGCTAAAAAAAGGTTTACCTTTGCTATTGGCCTCGCGTACTTAATTTTAGTGATTGTTGGCTACTTTCAGCTAGTACCAAAAATTTCTTCATACTAAATTAAGAATTTAGCTTCTCAGGTAACCAAGTGGCTAACTCTGGCCACTTGGCAAGACACCCAAGCACTACCAACTGGATGACAATAAACGGCAGTACGCCTTTATAAATTTGTCGAGTGGTTACAATTTTTGATGCCACCCCTCTTAAATAAAATAACGCGAATCCAAATGGAGGCGTTAAGAATGATGTTTGCAAATTAATGGCAATCATAATGCCTAGCCATACTGGGTCTACTCCCATCATCAATAATATTGGTCCTACAATTGGCACCACAACAAATGTGATCTCAATAAAATCTAATACAAAGCCAAGTAAGAACATCACTAGCATGACAGTGGCCACAGCACCAAATACGCCACCCGGCAGCTGAGTTAGAAATGCATGTATGGCATCGTCACCACCATATCCACGAAACACTAAGGAAAATATAGAAGCACCAATAAAGATCGCAAATACCATGCAGGTGACTCGTACGCTGCTGCGAATAATATGTTGAATACAAGCCAGATCTAACTGCCTATTTATGAATGCCAATAACAATGCACCGACTGCACCCACAGAAGCTGCTTCAGTGGGTGTTGCCAAGCCGCCAATGATAGAGCCGAGTACCGCTACGATTAATGCAATGGGTGGAAATAATGCACGCACACATTCATAAAGTAAGTTGGTTTGCTTGGTGCTAGCCGGTGCGGCGGGCATTAATAAAGGTTTCGTTAATGCAATATAGATTAAGTATAAAATGTAAAAACCGACTAGCATTGTTCCTGGAAGGATAGCGCCAGCAAACAAATCACTCACTGTGACAGTGTCTGGTGAAAAGATCCCTTGATCTAACTGCGCTTGTTGATAAGCAGAAGAAATTACATCGCCGAGTAAGACTAAAATTATTGAAGGTGGAATAATTTGTCCAAGCGTACCTGATGCGCAAATGATGCCGCTAGAAAGTGCAGGGTCATAATTTCTTTTTAACATAGTGGGTAATGAGAGCAGGCCCATAGTGACAACGGTTGCGCCAACAATGCCAGTGCTCGCAGCTAATAACAAACCAACAATAACAACGGAATAACCTAGTCCACCGCGCATAGAACCAAATAACTGTGTCATCGTATCGAGTAAATTCTCAGCAATCTTTGATCGTTCTAATGTTACACCCATAAATACAAATAACGGTACAGCAACCAGTGTTTCGTTATTCATAATGCCAAAGATGCGACTAGGTAGCGCATGCATTAATGATGAATCAAACCCGTCAGTGAAATTGCCCAAGAATGCAAACGCAAGCGATACACCTGCAAGTGTGAATGCCACGGGATAGCCTGTCATTAACACTGCAATGACAACTAAAAACATAATGAAAGCAATAATTTCTATGGCTATTTTCTCTTAGAAGTTATAGTCATTAGGCTATTACACATAGCGGATATGCCCTGTAATAGCAGTAATATAGGCATTAAGGGGACTAATGTTTTTAGGATAAACACGAGTGGTAATCCGCCTGCTTCTCGTGAGCCTTCAAGTAACTGCCAAGAATTACTCGCATATTCCCAACTAGAAAATATTAAGTAAATACAGAATGGGAATAATAAAAACACAGTGCCGAGAAAGTCGGTCCATGCTTTTTGTGAGTCAGAATACTTAGAATAGAAAATATCTACCCTGACATGTTCGTTATGTTTGTAAGTGTAAGCAATTGCTAGCATGAATACGAAGCTATGCAGATAGATAACACTTTCTTGAATGGCGATCAGGCCAAAATTAAAGCCATAACGCATCACCACATTAAAAAATGTAATGATAACCATGGCGATAATAAACCATGCAACGCTGCGCCCAATCCATTCGTTAAAATTATTAATGAGAGACTGAGTTTTTTCTAGCATCACAATTTTAATGAGTGTTTGCTTGGTGCGTTAATGTATTGATTATAGTTCTAGAAGTTTTTCTTGTTCTTCTGTGGAAGGCTCAAATGTTCTACCTTCATAGTAATCAAAAATAGCTGTCACTACTTCCGAAGGATCGTCGATGATCTGTATGAGGTCTAGATCCGCAGCTGAGATAGTTCCGTTCTTGAGTAAGGACTCTTTAAACCAATCTAATAAACCTTCCCAGAAATCAGACTGAACTAGAATGATAGGAATTTTTCGTGATTTGCCCGTTTGTACTAATGTTAGTATCTCAGCAAGCTCATCGAGTGTACCAAAGCCGCCAGGTAGGACTACATAAGCAGAGGCATATTTTACAAACATGACCTTGCGTGAAAAGAAATGTCTGAAGTTTAATGAAATATCTTGGAATGGATTTCCTGATTGTTCATTAGGCAACATGATATTTAAACCAACGCTGGGAGACTTGCCTGCAAAGGCACCTTTGTTGGCAGCTTCCATAATACCAGGGCCGCCGCCACTCACTACGGTGAAGCCGGCATCGGATAATTCTCGCGCAATTGTTTCAGTGAGTTTATAAAAAGCATGGTTAGTTGGTGTACGTGCAGAACCGAAAATACTTACTGATGGTGCGATTTTAGACAGACGTTCAAAGCCTTCAACAAACTCAGCAATAATCTGGAAAATTTTCCAACTTTCACGTGAGAGTAAGCTTGAGCTGCCAGGGCCGGTGAGTGCTTGTTTTTGTGTTTTATTATCCATCTTCAATTTTCCCTTGCGCGAGTGTACATGATAACGTTGCTATACGCTTATCTACAATAATGAAATATTACTTTTACATATGACTAAAACACCTTTATTAATTCTAGTTGATGGTTCTTCTTATTTGTATCGAGCATTTCATGGGTTGCCTCCTTTGACTAACCATGAAGGTACTCCGACAGGTGCGGTGTATGGTGTGGTACGTATGGTGCGCAAGTTGATCGAAGAAGAACAACCACAAAATGTCGCTGTTATCTTCGATGCAAAGGGGAAAACATTTCGTCATAAAATGTATAAGGATTACAAAGCAAATCGTCCTCCGATGCCTGATGATTTACAAGTGCAAATCGCTCCCTTGCACCAGTTAATTGAGGCGTTAGGCATCCCTCTTTTAACTGTGCCTGATGTGGAGGCCGATGACGTGATTGGCACATTAGCTAAAGCTGCTGCTGCGGAAAATTATCGAGTGCTGATTTCTACGGGAGATAAAGATATGGCGCAATTGGTTGATGAGCGCATTAGCTTAATCAACACCATGAGTGATGTACGCATGAATGTGAACGGTGTAGAGGAGAAATTTGGCGTCACGCCCGGACAGATTATTGATTACTTAGCGTTGATGGGGGACAAGGTGGATAACATTCCAGGTGTGCCTGGTGTTGGGCCTAAAACGGCAGTTAAGTGGTTGCAGCAATTTGAAACTATGCAAGGCGTGATTGATCATGCGGATGAAGTGAAAGGTAAAATCGGAGACAAGCTACGTGCGGCTGTGGATCAATTACCACTTTCATATGAGTTAGCCACGATTAAAAATGATGTGGCATTAGATATTGCAGTGAATGATTTGCAAATTGTTGAAAGAGATAATGCAACGCTGAAAAAGATATATACCGAACTAAATTTTAAAACTTGGTTGAATGAAGTTGAAGAGATTGCTGATGATCAATCAAGTGATGCACAATCCAGTTTGACGCCAGTGCCAGATAAGGCCGAGTATGAACTCATTCTTACGCATCAACAGTTGACCGCATGGATTAAAAAATTAAAAACAGCTGAGTTATTCGCGTTTGATACAGAAACAGACAATTTAGATTACATGGTCGCCAACTTAGTTGGGATGTCTTTCTCAGTGAAAGCAGGTGAGGCGGCGTATTTGCCAATCGCACATGATTATGATGATGCACCCAGACAACTATCATTAGCGTTTATATTAAATCAACTCACCGATATTTTGCAGGACCCGGATATTGCCAAGGTGGGACATAATCTTAAATACGATCAATCTGTGTTGGCGCGCTACAATGTTCAGTTGGCAGGAATTAAGCATGACACGATGCTTGAATCTTATATGGTGAATTCTACTGCGAGTCGGCATGACCTAGACACTTTATGCGATTTATATTTGGGTCATCAAAATATTAAGTTTGCAGATGTCGCTGGAAAGGGAGCAAAACAAATAACCTTTAACAAGGTTTCACTTGATGTTGCTTTAGATTATGCAGCTGAAGATGCCGATATGTCTTTAAGGCTGCATCACTTTTTTTGGCCACAATTATCTAGCTTAGATAAACAAGCCGCGTTGTATCGAGATACCGAAATACCCATGGTGTCTGTGCTATCAAGACTTGAGCGCAACGGCGTGTTAATTGATGCTGATTTATTGAGTGTGCAAAGTAAAGAGTTGTCTATAAAGCTGGATAAATTCGAAAAACAAGCTTATGAACTGGTCGGTGAAGAATTTAATTTGGATTCACCAAAACAATTACAGAAAATATTGTTTGAACAGTTAGCGCTTCCTGTAATTCGTAAAACACCTAAAGGGCAGCCATCAACGGCCGAGGATGTATTGCAAGAGTTAGCTCATGATTATGAATTACCTAAACTCATTCTTGAGTATCGGTCATTAAAGAAATTACAAACAACCTATGTTGAAAAATTGCCTCAGCAAATTTGTCAGTCAACAGGTCGTGTGCATACGTCATATCATCAAGCAGTGGCATCAACTGGGCGCTTATCTTCAACTGATCCTAATTTACAAAACATTCCTATCCGTACTGAAGAAGGGCGACGTGTTCGCCAAGCATTTATTCCAGCTAAAAAGAAGGTGTTGTTAGCGGCCGACTATTCACAAATTGAATTGCGCATTATGGCTCACCTTTCGCAAGATGAACGACTAGTTGCTGCCTTTGCTGAAGAAAAAGATGTGCATAGCGCTACTGCTTCTGAAGTATTTTCTGTGAGTCTGGATAAGGTATCTAAAGAACAACGCCGTGCTGCTAAAGCAGTTAATTTCGGATTAATTTACGGAATGTCTGCTTTTGGTTTAGGTAAGCAATTAGGCGTACATCGAGGCGAAGCGCAACAATATATAGACTTATATTTTGAACGCTATCCTGGTGTGAAAAGATATATGGATGAAACGCGAGAGCTTGCGCGTGAGCAGGGGTTTGTAGAAACGATTTTTGGGCGTCGTTTGTATTTACCAGAAATCAATTCGCGCAACGCACAGCGTCGTCAATATGCTGAACGCACAGCAATTAATGCACCTATGCAGGGTAGTGCGGCCGATATAATTAAGCGCGCTATGATTAGCATTGACGAATGGATTAATAAGCCAAAAACGCCTGCTACCATGATCATGCAAGTGCATGACGAACTGGTTTTTGAGATAGAGAGCACATTTTTAGACAAAGCTAAGCAAAACATCGTTTCACGTATGGTTTCTGCTGCAGACTTGAGTGTGCCTTTAGTGGTAGATGCTAATAGTGGTTTGAACTGGGATGAGGCCCACTGATCGTATTGCTAGAACCATTAATCCTGTCCAGCCACTAGAGTCTAAACGGATTCTTATAATTCTCCCCAACAACGCTTACCTACTCAACGGAAGATTGAGATGTGAGAAAGGACTCAAACAGGACGAGGATAAGAATATGATTCGCAATATTATAATGGGGACATCACTGCTATTTAGTACTTCAGCATTTGCACTAGATTTGCAGCGTGAAGAGTTATTAAATTTATATCATGGCGTCGAAGCAGGGCAGACTAATACATCGCAAAAATGGGTGAATTTATCTTCTGGAATTGCGGTTTACTATCAAGGCAATGAACAAGAAGAAATCAAATTTGCTCCATTGCCTGAAGCAGAAACTAAAATTGGTGTATTCACCAATGATTCATTGCATAAAGCGCTATCTGAAAATTATGACTATGAATCCCGAAGTCCAAACCAATTGGGGCAAGTCGAAGATGAGAGTTATGGTGTGTATATACAGAAAAGTTTTTAATATCATTTTTTTGAACTAATCCTGAGTAACTAAGTCCTAATTACCATGTGCAGATAATGCACTAACCGCTTCCCTCCCTGAGCGGAAGGCTTGGTCTCCCCAATTCCAAGCCTGATATATTTCCCTGAAGCAATACAACTTGCTTCAGGGCTATTTTATCTACTTTCCAAACCAACCATAAATCTTGCTCATTGCCTCGTCCATACCATGACCAGTCATTGCGGAGAAGAGTTGAATGCTCATCGATCCCGCTTGATAGTTGGATAGCATATTATTAGCAGTTTGCAGCTGGTTGTTTGCTTTGTTGCGGCTAAGTTTGTCTGACTTATTTAATAATATATGGACATCACAGTGGTGATGAATGCACCAGTCGATCATTTTCTGGTCAGCATCCTGGAATGGATGACGAATATCCATCACAATAATCGTACCTTTTAGTGCTTGCCGGTGGGTGAAGTAGTATTCAAGTAATTCTAGCCATTGCCGTTGTTTACTATGACTCGCTTTTGCATAACCATACCCAGGTAAATCTGTGAGTTTATTGAGCGGTGAGACACTAAAAAAATTGATCAACTGAGTTCGTCCTGGTGTTTTAGACGTACGCGCCAGACTTTTTTGATTACATAGGCGATTAATTGCACTAGATTTTCCCGCATTTGAGCGTCCTGCAAACGCGACTTCATAGCCTTCATCGGGAGGTAATGAGTCTGCAGACGAGGCGCTAGTGTAGAATGCGGTATTGGCTAATTGATTTTTAAAATCCATAATTATTGGGGCTATTTTTGCGAGGCCTTATAGTTTTATGGTATACAAAGCGCCCGCACTGAAAGGTGCGTGGGTTGTTTAACTTAGATTATGCACTTTTGGGAAGGTCACATGAAAATTTCTATCCAGTTATTAATTCTACTATTCGTATTTGGTAGTCATTCATTATTTGCAGCAGGGGATGCTGAAGCAGGCAAAGCTAAGTCAGCTCCATGTGCTGCCTGTCATGGCGCAGACGGTAATAGCGTCAATCCAACTTGGCCTAAATTAGCCGGACAAGGTGCACCTTATATAGTCGCACAATTACAGATGTTTAAAGATGGAACACGTGCTAATGCATTAATGGCACCACAAGCTGCAGCCTTGAACGAGCAGGATATGCTTGATTTAGCCGCATATTACGCAGCACAAACAGGGACACCAGGTGCAGCAGATCCTGAATTAGTAGAAATGGGTGAAGCGATTTATCGTGGTGGAATAATCGATAAAGACGTGACTGCATGTACAGCTTGTCATCTTCCAAATGGTGCTGGCAATTTACCTGCTAAATTTCCTAAGTTGAGTGGCCAACACGCAGCTTATACAGAGAGTAGATTGGTCGCATATCGTGCAATTGACCCGACTTTAGAAAAAGACATTAATCCTGCTATATCTATTATGGTCAGCGTTACTGAGCGTCTTACGGACACTGAAATTAAAGCCTTGGCACAGTACATTCAGGGTTTGCACTAACAAGGTAAAGCGTGGAACTATCCATTTTCAACATGTTCTAAAAGTCAGTGTAATCAAGCATATAGATATTTTTGAGCGATAAACAACCAACTTGGATAGTTTAACTGGATAGATAATGATGGATAAATTTTTAAAGATCACAGGTATTCTCTTAGCGTTTCTAATGCTTAGCCCAGTAGCAATCGCTGCCGATAGTCACAACCATCCTCAAGATGGGCAGGGCTATGTGAGCTTAGATTCGGTGGTGCCAAGACAAGTTGAAAATGATGCGCGCCACGAAGTAGTGGAACTATTCTGGTATGGATGTTCACACTGCTTTGATTTTGAGCCACATATCAAGAAGTGGAAGCAAACTAAAGCCAAAGATATAAGTTTTGTGCGAGTGCCAGCCATATTCAATGCTCGTTGGGAACAACATGCTCGCGCTTATTATGCGTTAGAGTTGATGGATAAGTTAGAACAAGGTCATGAATTACTGTTCAGTGGAATACATGAGCAGGGTCGAGGGTTGCATGATCTAGACTCTATGGCGAGATTCTTAGCGGCGAACGATATCGATGAAGCAAAATTCAGAGAGAGCTTTGCATCATTTGCGGTAGAAACCAAAATTAACCGCGCTAAGCAGCTCATTCGTCAGTATCAAGTTACTGGTGTACCGGCAGTCATCATTGATGGAAAATATAAGACCTCTGCTTCAGAAGCAGGTGGTTATGAGCAATTAGTCGGTGTGATTAATGAACTGACAGCTAATAGCAGCGAATAGTTTCTAGCCATTAATAGCGAGATTTATTCGAAGTACTGGGAGATAGTGAAAACGGAGCTGCATTTTTTCGATCAATGACATACTCATCATTGTTATCAAAAGGCTCATTACCAGATGCTTTAGCTGTCGCGTTGATTATCCTGAAGAAGATACACTTTGTTTTTCTGCGTAAGTCTGCTCGCATACTTAGGTCTTGTCCTGAGTCACATCCTGGTGAATAGACCGAGCATAGCGCTATATATGTAAAGTTATATTTGTCGCTTAGATGAGGACGATAGCTCATTTGATAAACGGCGTTAAATTGACGGAAATATAAGAGTTGGTGGCCTTATAACCACCTCAATGCATCATTTTGTAACTAATCATTACAGGTTTTTGTCATTGTTCGATAACTAAAGAGTATAGATTAAGTAAAAACTAATCGAATTCGGTCGTGCTTATCACGTGGTGGTGACGACATATATGATTTATAATCGCGACCTAAATTTTTAGGCAAGTATATTGATCAGGAGTTAACTTGGAAGATAGACAGTTTACAACGATGTTTATGGCCGTATTAGTCGGCTTAACAGGATTTACTATTACAATTCTTGTGATTGCTAATATTTTGTCCAATGATGATTCAATGGGATCAGATTTGCGAGTACAAAAAGCCGTCGCAGAACGAGTCAAGCCGGTAGGTGAAGTCTACATTGGCAGTGTTCCTGAAGGGATTGGTGCGTCAGCTGTTGCCGCAGCACCAACACAAATGGCTGCTGCCGACTTAAGTGGAGATCAGGTGTACCAGCAAGTGTGTGCTTCATGTCACACTGCGGGCGTACTTAATGCGCCTAAGCCAGGTGATGCTGCCGCATGGGCGCCACGTCTTGCTAAAGGTAACGATACTTTGTACGCAAATGCCATCAATGGCATCGGTGCAATGCCTGCAAAAGGCGGACGAGCAGATATGTCGGATGACGCGATCAAAGCGGCAGTCGACCATATGCTTAAGTAATTACGTTAGAAGAAATCTTACGCTTTTAATAAGCGATCAAATTGACGATAAGACATCGCTTCAGAGATATGAGTCTGAGTGATGTCTTGCGTTTGTTCTAAGTCAGCGATAGTGCGTGCTGTTTTTAAAATTCTATGAAACGCACGCGCGCTAATATTTAAACGCTCAAACATTTCTAATATTTTTTGTTTCCCGTCTTGCGGTAACTGACATATCTGCTGCATTTGTTTGCCCTCTAAAATGGCATTGGGTTTTCCTTGTCGGTCTATTTGGATTGCGCGCGCATTATTGATATTTGTTTGAATTTGTCACCAGTCTTGCTGAGGTGTAACAGTAGAATTAAATAATGTATGAGTCGGTAATTTAGGAACACTGACCTGTATATCAATTCTATCGAGTAAAGGCGCTGATATTTTGTTGCGGTATCTTTTTAGTTGTTCGGCTGAACACTCACACTGTCCATATTGATTAATATCGCAACCATTAGGGCAGGGATTCATCGCGGCTATTAATTGAAATCGTGCTGGAAACTCAACCTGAGCAGCTGCTCGAGAAATGGTGATCATTCCAGTCTCAAGGGGTTCGCGTAAAATTTCTAATGCGCGCCGATCAAATTCAGTAAATTCATCTAAAAACAAAACACCATTATGCGCTAAGGAAATTTCTCCCGGTTGCGGGTTTGATCCTCCTCCGGCTAAACCAACAGCAGAGACTGTATGGTGTGGTGACCGAAATGGGCGTGACTGTGGATGCCGTTGTTGTCCGCTAACGTTAGCAATTGAATACACGCTGCAAGTCTCTAGCATTTCAGTTTCATTAAGCGGAGACAGTAATGATGGAAAACGACTAGCGAGCATAGACTTGCCAGAACCAGGAGAGCCAATCATAAGTACATGATGTTGCCCAGCTGCTGCAATACATAAAGCTCTTTTTGCACGTTTCTGACCATAGACATCACACATTGGTGATTGTGCTAAGTTTTGTTGGTCGGATATTTCGTAGTGCTCGCTAACGAGTTTTTTAATATTATTTAAATGTGCACATACATCAAGTAAATGTGAGGCGCAGAAGTATGTATTGTGATTAATCGGAATAAGTTCTTTTTTGTTTTCTATAGACGTGATTAGTTTGCTACCAATGATTTGGCAAGCGTGTGCCGCGGGTAAAATACCAATCGTTTTGCGTAGTTCTCCACTAAGGCTTAGTTCACCTAAAAATTCATAGCCTTGTGTTAGATTTTCATTAAGTTGTTTAGACGCAATAAGCAGACCAAGGGCAATAGGCAAATCAAAGCGCCCTCCTTGTTTGGGCAATTCAGCCGGTGCTAAATTAACTGTGATACGGCGTGCTGGAAATTCAAAATTGGAATTGATAATTGCAGCTCGCACTCTGTCTTTACTTTCGCGCACTGCTGTTTCCGGAAGCCCAACAATTGAGAAGTTAGGCAAACCGTTAGATAAATGCACTTCGACAGAAACCAGCGGGGCATGCATACCAGTTTGCGCACGACTGTATACCGTCGCAATAGACATATCTCTCCTACACGAATGTAACTAGCCTAATGTGTTGCTAGTGCTCGTTACATAGCAGTGATGACTTAAAGGGAAAAATATACGAGGTTTAGTCTTTTTCTAATAGAGCGATGCGTTGTTCTAGTTGTTCTAGGCGTTGGCGTGTGCGTTGTAGCACTTCAGCCTGTACATCGTATTCCTCTCTAGAGACCATATCCAGTTTCTGCAACATGCCTTCTAACACCAATTTGAGCTTTTGCTCGCCAGTATTTTTGAAGTCACTAATGTCGCCTGGCAAAAGGTCTTTTAGTTTGGCGATGGTTTCATCAATGTGTTTTGGATTAATTTTCATGACCACAAATTAGTAGAAAACAACGCTCAAGTCTATATCGCACTTATTTAGTGCGCCTATGCGCTAAACCGGTGCTTATTGCCGTTTATATCGGTGCATATATTTGAAAAATTAATATAAGTTATTGTTACATAAGTGAATAATTTGGTGGCATGGGATGTGCATTCTCATCTAAGTGTAAATTTACAGAATAATTTTTAACGGAGAAATAATAAATGAACAAAAAAATTACTAGCTTATTAGGGAGCGCAGCAGTTGCATCATCAATGTTAGTTGCACCAGTAACCTCTATTGCTGATGACGCAATTTTGACTGGAAATGCTGGCATTTTATCCGACTATATCTTCAGAGGAATCACACAAAGCAGCGGAGTAGGTAATGGTGGTCTTGATGTTGAGTATATGGGTTTTTATGCAGGTACATGGCTCGCTGATGTAGACGAAGGGATTGAGTACGATCTTTATGCTGGCTATGTTTATGAATTTGAAAGTGGATTCTACCTAGGTGCCGGTTATACAACATACCAATATTCTGATGACTTTGATGACGACTACAATGAAATCAATTTTTATGCAGGTGGTTCATTCGGAGATGTATCGTTAGATCTTGAATATACGACTGGTGAATATGATGGTGAATTTACAGATGACGATGGAGACACTGGTGATGAATATGACTTCATAGCCTTAACTGTCGGTTATGCGGGTGCATATGCGACCTATGGAACATTTGGTGATGATGCTGAAGATTCGCTTGGAGAATATTTTGAAGTTGGTTACACCATGGAAATAGGCGGTTTAGAAGTCACTGGTGCAGTTGTCCATCATTATGACTTCACAGATGGCACATCAGTTAATTCTGATGACGATGAAACTGAAGCTTATGTATCAATAAGCTGGGGATTTGATGTCATTTAATTAGTACATATCTCAAAGCAGTCATAGTTGAGGTTTGTCTAGCAGGCCTCAACTATATGCAGGGAGCTTTCAGGAAGAACGCAGATTTTTATTGGTTTAAAAATTTCAACCCTACAACTTTGAGAGATAAAGATAGAGAGACCTCATCTCTAAATAATTGAAAACTAGTGGGAGAAAACCAATGAAGCTGATAACAGCAATAATTAAACCATTCAAATTAGATGACGTAAGAGAAGCGTTATCTGAAATTGGGGTGACAGGAATCACGGCAACAGAAGTGAAAGGGTTTGGTAGGCAAAAAGGTCATACAGAACTTTATCGTGGAGCTGAATATGTCGTCGATTTTTTACCCAAAATTAAATTAGAAATAGCGATTGATGATGAACTTCTTCAGTCTGCATTAGACGCAATTACCAAAGCTGCAAATACTGGGAAAATTGGTGATGGCAAAATCTTTGTATCTGAACTTGCTGAAGTAATTCGAATTAGAACCGGTGAGTCTGGTGCAGCAGCTCTATAAAAATAACACCTATTGAATTAGGAGGGAATTGTGGAAAATCAAGTAATAGAATTAGCATACGCACTGGATACGTTTTATTTTCTAGTGATGGGTGCATTTGTAATGTGGATGGCAGCTGGCTTTGCCATGCTTGAAGCGGGACTGGTACGTTCTAAAAGTACAGTCGAAATTTTAACCAAAAATATTGCGTTGTATTCAATTGCATCGGTCATGTATATGCTGATGGGTTACAACATCATGTATAGCGGCACAGAGAGCACTTGGTGGCCGTTTGCGCTTGATATTTTAGGTAATTCAGATAATTCAGCAGCCGATGTAATCGCCAGTGGCGGCGATACCTATTATTCGGGTCTGTCTGATTTCTTCTTCCAAGTAGTGTTTGTAGCGACTGCGATGTCGATTGTTTCAGGTGCCGTTGCGGAACGTATGAAGTTATGGGCGTTCTTAATATTTGCAATCGTTATGTGTGGTTTCATCTACCCAGTTCAAGGTTTCTGGAAGTGGGGCGGTGGTTTCTTAGACGCAGCTGGATTCTTAGACTTTGCAGGATCAGGCGTGGTTCACTTGTGTGGTGCAACAGCAGCACTTGCTGGTGTCATTCTACTGGGTGCTCGTAAAGGGCGTTACAGCAAAGATGGTCGAGCAGTTGCTATGCCAGGCGCTAACATGCCACTAGCTACGTTGGGAACATTCATACTTTGGTTAGGCTGGTTTGGATTCAATGGTGGATCTGAATTGATCGTATCTAATGTCGCTGAGGCTAATGCAGTTGCACTTATATTTGTTAATACCAATGCAGCAGCAGCGGGTGGTGTGATTGCAGCACTACTTACAGCGAAGCTGATGTTTGGTAAAGCCGATCTTTCAATGACTTTAAACGGTGCGCTAGCAGGATTGGTATCGATCACCGCTGAGCCGTTAACACCAACACCATTATTAGCAACGATTATCGGTGCAATCGGTGGAATTATTGTGGTGTTTAGCATTATCACTTTAGATAAATTCAAACTAGATGATCCTGTCGGGGCTATCTCAGTACACGGTGTTGCGGGTCTTTGGGGATTAATCGCAGTAGTATTCTCAAACTCTGATGCATCTATAGGTACTCAACTTTACGGAGCACTAGTCATCTTTGCTTGGACATTTATTGTAGCAATGATCGCATGGTTCATTATCAAGCTAGTCATCGGAATCCGTGTAAGCGAGGAAGATGAAATGGAAGGTGTTGATATCGCAGAGTGCGGTATGGAAGCTTATCCAGAGTTTGTTAATAAATAGTTTTACTCCTGGTATTTAAGTGTGCCAACCTTGGGCGCCCCTTGCTAACGCAAAGGGCGCTTTTTTTTATGTCTTTAAAAAAGATGGCATAGCAAAAGCGGATAAATGAATATCATAGTTATAATATTTTGTATCAAAATTTAATTGCTTAGCATCGTGGTCACGGACTAAGTGAATATCATTCTTGGCTGCCATCGTGGCTGACCACCAGCCCGTAGGATAGACAGGTTGAGGGAAGAACAATGTTTTGGTTTGTTTGAAGCCAGCGGCCTGCATTTCATGATGCATGGGCTTAGTAATTGACTCCCAATGTGCAATAGGCGATTCACTTTGTTGAATGACTAAGCCGTTATCAGTGAGCGCAGACCTGCAATATTGATAAAATTGTTTTCGGAATAAACCTTCTGCGGGGCCGATAGGGTCAGTACTGTCGACGATAATAATATCAATACTGTCCGCATGTGCATCGCGCATCCATTCAATGGCATCACAAAATTCGAAATTAACACGTGGATCGTGATTAGATGTACATAATTCTGGAAAATATTGCTCGGATACACGAGTAACACGTTCATCAATTTCAATTTGGGTGATTTTTTCAACACAACTATGCTGGGCCACCTGTTGAAGTGTGCCGCAGTCTCCTCCTCCAACAATGGCGACGTGCTTAGGATGGGAATGACTAAAAAGCGCAGGGTGACTCATCATTTCGTGATATAAGAAATTGTCGCGAGTCGACAACATAATAAAGCCATCAAGTACCATTAAGTTACCAAACGTTTTTGTCTGGTATATTTCTATGTTTTGGTAAGCTGACTTTTCTTGGTGAAGCAAACTAGACGTGGCTAATGAGAAAGCAGTGCCAATTTCGGTAGCACTCTCTGTAAACCAAGTAGAATCTGTGTTTTGTATTTCCATGATTTTAATTGTAAAAATTTCTAAATAAATTAAGTGTATTAATAAAAATATGGCTAATTCTGATAATCCAGATTGGACGCTAAAGCGAGCGCAGGAATTCTACAATATTCCTGTCTGGAGTGAAGGTTATTTTGGTGTTAATGACCAAGGGCATATGGTCGCAAACCCAAATAAACAAACCAATATTGACTTAGTTGAAGTAGCTGAAGAAATACGTGCACGTGATTTGTCATTGCCAGTGCTGATTAGGTTTCCACAAATTCTTCAAGCGCGCGTGGAAGAATTAGATAATGCATTTATGCGTGCTGCTAATAATGCTGGCTGTCGATTAAACCATATCCCTTACTATCCGATTAAAGTTAATCAACAACGTACTGTCATTGAGAAAATTTTATCCAGTGACATTAACAATATCGGGCTGGAAGTTGGTAGTAAAACAGAACTATTAGTTGCTTTGGGCCTGTTAGATATAGATCAAGGTAAATTGATATGCAATGGTTATAAAGATCGTGCTTATATCCGTATAGCTCTGTATGCACAGCTAATGGGAATAGATGTATTTATAGTCGTTGAAAATTTGTCCGAGCTAGAAATTATTAAGCAAGAAAGTCTGGCTATGGATGTTGCGCCGAAGTTAGGTGTGCGTGTTCGTATTAACAGTGTAGCTAGCGGCAACTGGCAAAACTCGGGTGGAAGAGATGCAAAGTTTGGGCTTGATGCCAGAGATATTTTGTTATGTTTGAGGCAGCTTAAACAATGGAATTGTCGTGATTGGCTGCATTTGGTGCATTTTCATATGGGTTCTCAAATTTCAAACCTAGAAGAATTCACAGTAGGTTTAAGCGAAGCCATGTGTATATATGCAGAAGTGATTTCTCGTGGGTTTAAGCCTGGCTACATAGATGTTGGAGGTGGTCTTGCCGTTGACTATGCTGCAAAAAATGATACCAGCTATTTCTCAAAAGCATATTCAATGCAGGATTATGCGAACACAGTAGTGAATACAATTAATCATTTCTGTGAAATTAAAAAACTGCCTCTGCCAACTGTGGTGACTGAGAATGGACGAGCGATAACAGCTCATCATGCTATGTTAATCACTAATGTGTTGGAAGTAGAAAATCATCATTATTTCAGTCAATCGGATGCTGGTATTAGTGGTGGAAATCAGGAGTTGCATGAGTCAGGTAAAAAATTAGCCCAATTAATGAGTGATAATAAAATTATTGAATGTCAGCAAGTCGATGCATTTGAAGCGTTACTCAATGATAAGTTTTTAACCGGCGAGGTTGGTTTAGAACAACGTGCGTGGGCAGAAGCGATTTTGCGCCGATGCAGTGTTACTGCTAATGTATCTGGAGTGAGTGAAGGGGTTAATGCTTCCAGCGCTATTGATAAGTACTATTGTAATTTTTCAATATTTCAATCTATGCCTGACGTGTGGGGCTTGGGTCAAATTTTTCCTATTGCGCCATTAATGAAGTTAAATCAACAGCCAACAATGAAAACACGATTACATGATTTGACCTGTGATTCGGATGGACAGATTTCGCAATATGCGGTGGATGGAAAATTAGAAGATCACTTGCTATTGCATGAGTTAAATGGCGATCATCAGGAATACTTACTTGGTTTTTTTCTGCTGGGAGCTTATCAAGAAGTATTAGGCGATATACATAATTTATTTGGTGATACACATGCCCTCAATGTGGAACAAGATGAGCAGGGGCAGTTAAAATTTACTGAAGTCGAGATAGGTGATTGTGTTGATGAAATACTCAATAGTATACATCTCGAAGGAAGGCAGATCATCGATCGTTGCCAGCAGCGTCTTGGTCAGATGGGCACTAGTAGTGTGCCGATTAGTGGAATGATCGATGAGATAAAAAATGCATTGTTTGGGTATACTTACCTAGATTCAATCGATCGACCAGCACATAGAATTAAAAGGTAGAAACATGCTTGAACTGGGTTTATTTTGGATAGGCGTAGTGCTTATTGTTACAGCAATTTTTATGCTGTTTTTAGACTCGTTCCAGTCAAAGAAATTATGGGCGATCATCAGTTTAGTATTGATATTGCCACTTCTGGCTCATATCCTGTTTCATTGGTCATCGCTGAACGTTCGTAAAGCCCTTTACATTCTTATTATTGGTTTACTCACATTGTTAGTCAGTGTATCTGGCGGAGTATTATCACAGCTTCCTTTTCTGCAAGATCATGAAGTAGTCCAAGTGCTTGAAGATAAAATAGCACCACCAGAAGATACTCCCCTATCTAATCAACAGCAGGCCGATACTGCGGCTGAATCCGTTGCAGAGAACTATGATCCTCTATTGACTGGAAGTGAATACGAGCAATTAGAGACCAAAGAAATTGTGCCTGAAAAAATTAATCAGGTAGTGCGTCAAGCTGCACCCGCCGCGCGATATGAATTAGTAAAAGATAATGAGCGTATCCATGCAATCAATAAGCGTGTAAGAGTCACCATGTTAGATGGTAATGTGGTAGAGGGTAAGCTAACCGAGATTGTTGATGATAGCTTGATTGTTGAAGCTGAGGTGAATGGGGGCAGTCTTGGTTTAAGTTATAAAAATGAACAGATTCAATCGGTGGCGGTAAGACTGGTGGAAGGTGAGAAATTGTATGTGTCAGAAGAGCCAGAGTCTGTCTCCGGTGATGAGCCTGCTATAGATCAGCAGGAACCAACCGTAGAGACTGAGATGTTGTTGGAAGAAGATACACAGCCTATACAAGTCCCAGATGTTATTGAGGGTGATGCTACTGTAAGTGATGTTCCTATCAATGCAATTGGACAACAGCCAGGTTCAGAAGCACTGCCAACAATTGCACCAGATGAGCCTACTATTGAAGATGAAGTACTCAAGAAAGTCGAAGAAATAGTGGATGATACTAAATTATTAGATAATGTTAATGGGCAGTAGTCATGCAGTGCTTTATTTACCGCAGTGCTAAAAAAACTGATACCTATCTATATCTTGCTGAAGAAGACAAGTTAAATGAGCTACCCGAAGGGTTGGATAAACTTTTGGGGCGTTTAGAGTTTGTAATGGAGCTGGATTTAACAAAAATTAAGCGACTTGAAAATGCAGATATAGAGGAAGTGAAAAGCAATTTGTCTGGTATTGGTTTTTACCTTCAATTGCCACGTGAGTTACACGTATCTGTATAAGCTACAGAATTCCTCGCGTCGCACGTTTCAATTCGGCTAAAATTTCTTTCTGTAGGCTATCAAGTTCTGCGATTTTATTTTCAGCTGCGCCACTTAGCCAAGCCGTTTTTTCGTTTTTCTTCTTCATGAAGTAATCCAAAATGAATTGCTCAGACATTAGCATGTAGCGAATAGCCTGTTCAGGGTCAACTTGAATGAAGGGGTTTTGAGCAATTTGTATTGCTGATTCTTCTTGCCCCTTGCAGAAACGATTTAATAAGTAATAAAGAGAAATTCTAGCCGTGCGCAATGACTTTGCAACTCGTGCTTGTGAGCGTTGGCTTAAGCTTGCGTCAACAATAGTATCTAGCCATAGAATTAAATCATTTTCTGAGATAACAGTTTCACTTTGATTGATCTCGTTGATCAATTCTTGAATTCTGTTTTGAACAATTTCTTCTTCGGCGAGTGTAGATTTCCTTTTGATGGTACGATTCCATAGGCCTTTAGTTTTGTCTAATTCTTCTCTTAGGATCGCCAACTCTTTTTTATGTTCTGAGGAGGTTTCCTCATGTGCCTCGATATTCTTTTTCTTTTCTGAGATTATTTTAGATAATAATTTTAGGCGCAGAATATAGTACTCGCCCAAAGTATTCTCAGTCACGGTGACAGCAGTTTTAATGCGTTTAATTAAAGCTTCAAATCTTTTAGAATCATTTTCTGAATTAGGTTTTACAGCACATAAAGTATCAAGTGTCGTTACCATAGAGTAACTTTCGCTGCGAACGTCAATTAATAGGTTATTGATAGAAGATAACTGGCTAACTAGATTCTGCTCGGGAATAGCTTTGTCTTCTTTCTTAGAGACTTGTAATAGCTCAATAAGAGTTAAAATTTTATTTTTGAATACACGTAGTGTATTAGACGTGCAGCTAGTTTTAGCTTTATCCATTGCACCGACGATTTCTTCACCATAATTTTCAACGTCAGCAATACGCTTTTTAAGATGAGCAGAATTGATAGTCATCAACAAATCTTCAACCGCTGCGCGCGAAGCTGCCGGTGCATGTTCAGCAACATCAGCCGGGATATTAGTTGGAATAATATCTAATGGTAATTGCGCAATTTTGGCGGGAGATAGTTTTTTTATCAGGCCAACAAATTGCGGCAACGTAAGTGGTTGTCTTTCGCTGATGAGTGTCGGAGCGTTAGCTACTGCCATGAGAATTCCCTGCTCAAAAAGGTGATACTGCTTTGCAGATTTGAAATGCTATTTGTTGTGATTTTTGGCGAAGTCGAGCATACGCATAGTAGAGCGATACGCGGCTTTGCGAATATCTTCATCAACAAATATTTCATTTTCACCTGTCTCTAATACATGTAATAAATTATGTAATCCATTCATTGCCATCCATGGACAATGAGCACAACTTTTACAAGTGGCGCCTTCGCCAGCAGTGGGCGCTTCGATAAATGTTTTATTCGGAGCTAACTGCTTCATTTTGTAAAAAATGCGGTTATCAGTCGCTACGATAAACGATTTGTTCTTAAGAGTCTGGCTAGCGTTGATCAGAGCGCTGGTTGAGCCGACGACATCGGCCATTTCAATGACGTCCTGCGGCGATTCAGGGTGCACTAGTACGGCGGCGTCTGGATATTGTTCAATGACATCACCTAAAGCACGTGCTTTGAACTCTTCATGGACAATACATGAGCCATCCCAAAGTAGCATATCGGCACCGGTGACTTTTTGTAGGTAATGACCAAGGTGCTTATCAGGTGCCCAAAGTATCTTTTCACCCTGGTCCATTAAATGCGAAATGATAGGTACAGCAATACTTGATGTGACCACCCAATCTGCGCGCGCTTTCACCGCGGCACTAGTGTTTGCATAAACTACAGAAGTGCGGTCAGAGTGCTGGTTACAAAACTCATTGAACTGGTCAGCTGGGCAACTTAAGTCTAATGAGCAAGTCGCTTCTAAAGTAGGCATTAAAACGCGTTTTTCAGGGGTTAAAATCTTAGCCGTTTCACCCATGAATTTTACTCCGGCAACAATTAAAGTAGATGCTGGGTGCTCATTTCCAAATCGTGCCATTTCAAGAGAATCGGAAACGGTGCCGCCAGTGTCTTCAGCAATTTCTTGTAGGTCTTCATGAGTGTAGTAGTGGGCTACCAATACTGCATTTTGTTTGACCAGTAACTCTTTAATACGATCGATAAGTTCGGTGCGCTTTAATCCCTGAAATTTAGGGATCTGTGCTTGAATTTCTGCAGTAACAGGATAATTTTCTAACGGCATAATCTGAAATAAATAGGTTAATGTTTGGAGAATATAATACACATTAAATCGATGATTAAAGCGAAATATACCCTGTTTGCACTATATTGGTGCGAATAATCGCATAACAATTTTCCAGATTAATAATGTGTGAATATTTTCTAGCATAGTAGGAATTTGAAGTAATTAAGTTGCTTATAAGCACACTTGGTTTCACCTATAATTAGATGCAATAAAGTTAATTATATTTTTAAGGATATGGAAATTACATGAATCGAATTTACACAATTATATTTTTGCTATTGAGCTGCATTTTCATTTCTGCACAGGCAGGCGATGAGGCAGAATTTTTTGAGAAAGTGCGTGCTAGTGGAGTGGTAAATGACAGTGAGTCTATTTTGCTTTCTAGTAATGTCTATTTTTATCCTAATAAAAAAGGCCATGGAATTCTGGCTGGTGGCGGCAGTAATCGTGAGAAAGGACATATTGTATTTACCGAAAATGCTCTTTCTGTGATTTCTTGGAGTCGGCGTAATAAAGCTTATGAGGTGTTACACCGGGAAAGCTATTCAGAACTTGCTTCAACCGATATTTCTGGCAATGCACCCATGGTGCGCTTAGTGACACAAACTAAACAGTCAGGTAAGTACAATAGTTACGAGCTTATGGATAGTAAAAATGCATTTACTCCAAATTCACATAAAACTAAAGAAGCGCGCAGTTTAGTTAAAGCGGGGATTGAGGGGCTAGACGTTAAAGAGGTAGCTACAGTGAAAGATTTATCTTCAGTTGAAGTTGCTATGCAGAAGCAACGCATGCAAGAGTTAGAAGAAAGAATCCAACGTCTTGAAAGTGGTAGTGCGGCTAGTCAGGCAGTAGAGCCCGAATGTGATTGTAAGTGTGCTAAATAACAATTGAAAATAAGATCAGCTACGGACTTTTAATAAGATTGAATCCATATTCTTAACGCGTAAGCGTTTTTGAGTGGTTTGTAGCTGGTCGATATCTTTGCTTGGGCCAACGCGTACGCGATGCCAGTTGATAGTATTTACTTTTACCGTTTCAATATTTGTTTCTACACCCATCAGTGCTAGTTGTGCCTTTAGGCTATCTGCTTCGTCACTGCTCTTGAAGGAACCTACCTGTAAAACATAGTTGCCCGCCGGGAGTTTTTTGTTATCAGAGCTTGAGGACTGTTGATCATCTTTATCTACCACTACTTCAAGTTCTGGAAGAATTGTATAGAAATCAAAAGTTCTTTTGCTGACAGGGGCAACTGAACTTTTCTCTGGCTCTACCTGTGTAGCTTGATTGGTATTGTATTGCTCATTGAGAGAAGGAAGGAACGTCGCGCTTAAGCCGATGACTAAACCGGTAATTAACCAAATCCATCCTGGTAACGGCTTTGTCTTAGCCGATCTTGTTTTTTTTCGTGTTGTTTGTCGTGCCATTGTTTATATGCCTACATCTTATCTGGTGCATTGACACCGAGAATGGTTAATCCATTGGCTAGTACTTGTCTGGTTGACTCAATTAACAGTAAGCGTGCATTTCTCAATTCTTGAGAGTCGACTAAGAATTGGGTTTCGTTGTAATAACCATGGAATTTTTGTGCAAGCTCACGCAAGTAATTGACCACTAAGTGAGGAGATTGTTTTTTGCATGAAGTAGCAATTAATTCAGGGTAATCAGTAAGCTTTTGCATCAATGAGTGTTCACTGTCTTGGCTAAGTAGGTTTTCTAAATCGTCTAAACTCTCTCTATTAAGTGCTTGTTCAGATTGTCTTAATACGCTACAAATTCTCGCATGTGCGTATTGTACATAATACATAGGGTTTTCGTTGCTAGTGGAAGTGGCTAGCTCCAAATCAAAATCTAAATGCTGTTCGCTTTTACGCATCACATAAAAGAAACGTGCTGCGTCAGAGCCCACTTCTTTGCGTAGTGCGCGCAGTGTGACAAATTCTCCAGAGCGAGTCGACATCTGTTGCTTAACATTGCCACGATAGAGATTAGCAAATTGAACAAGCAGGATATCGAGTTTAGAGTCATCTAGGTCAAGTGCTTTTAAAGCTGCTCTTACCCTAGCAATGTAACCGTGATGATCTGCACCCCAAATGTTAATTATTTTAGAGTAACCTTGAGAAAACTTATCAACGTGATATGCAATGTCTGAAGCGAAATAAGTGGGTTGTCCGTTATCCCTGACAACGACACGATCTTTTTCATCACCAAGTTTTGAAGAAGCAAACCATAACGCACCATTTTTTTCATAGACATGATTGCTAGCTTTTAATTTCTCAATAACATTATCAATCTTATTGCTTTTGAATAAGCTACGTTCTGAGTACCATTGTTCATAATCGACACCGAATAAATGTAAGTCATCCTTGATATCAGTCAATATAGTGTCTATCGCCAAATCGAAGAAAGCCGTATAGCCTTGTGGCCCAAGTTTATCTTTGGCAACTGCGATCAATGCATCGATATAAGCTTCTTTATCACCACCTTCAGGTTCGTCTTTTGGTAGAGTTTCTCTGAAAGAAGCAGGATCAACTAAATATTTATTGGCATGTGTGCGGTGTGCAGTGGCAGCAATATCCCAAATGTAGTCCCCCTTGTATGCGTTACTTGGAAAAGTAAATTCTGTTCCACATAACTCAAGATAGCGAAGCCACACTGATGTGGCCAAAATATCCATCTGGCGACCAGCATCATTCACGTAATATTCGCGATGAACTTGATAACCATTGGCTTTGTATAAGTTGGCTAGTGTTGCGCCATAGGCTGCACCACGTCCGTGGCCAACATGCAGCGGACCCGTTGGGTTGGCTGATACGTATTCAAGTTGTATTGATTGACCATGACCATCTTTATTGTTTCCGAAGTTATTTTTTTCAGAAAGAATATTGTTTATAACTCGAGTGTGATTTTTTTGTGCAATAAAAAAGTTAATGAAACCGGGTCCAGCAATTTCGACTTTTTCAAATAATTTATGAGTGTTTAATTGATCGCTGAGTAATTCGGCTAGCTGGCGAGGAGCGAGGCTAATTTTTTTTGCGTATGCCATGGCAATATTGCTTGCGTAGTCACCATGGGTTGGATCTTTGCAGCGGGTGACTTGAGCTTCACCAGTAAATTCGCCTTGAATTTTGCCATCTGATGATAACTGTTGCATTGCTTCAGCAATTGCTTGAATGATTTGTTCTTTCAATACTGAGTCTCAATTAATATAAAGCGCAGCATTGTACCTGAATTTATCATCAATAAATTAGTCAGAAATTGTCGATAGGGTCGACATCAATGCTCCAACGGACTTTGCGTGTTTGTGGAAGAGTTTCAATCTGATTTAAGCAAGCATCAATAGACTGGCTAAATAATCCACGTTGAGCGGCAACCAATAAAATAAATGCTCGAAACTGACCTGCTTTCTTTTCCATAGAAGGAATAATCGGGCCTTGGATGGATATTTCTGCGGGCAGCATTTGTCGTGCGGTGTTGGCAACTGCTTCAAGAAATACAAACAAATCATCGCTATTTTGGCTGCGGGCGCGAATAGCGATGTGGTGTGAAAATGGTGGTAACTTCCATTCTTCTCGTGACTGCAACGCCTGAGTAGCAAACGCTGGATAGCCTTCGTGCAATAGTGTTTGCAACAAAGGGTGGTCGGGTGTGTGTGTTTGCACGTATACCTCGCCCTGAATACTGCGCCGGCCAGAACGGCCTGCGACTTGAATCAATAGCTGAGCACTACGTTCTAATGCACGAAAGTCACTGCTGTGAATGCCATAGTCGATATCCAATATGCCCACTAAAGATACATTTGGAAAGTCATGCCCCTTGGAAAGGATTTGGGTACCGATAATGATTTGTTGTTTTAGCTGATGGATTTCATCTAAGATTTTTTCTAGTGATCCTTTCCGCCGGGTAATATCTCGATCTAGGCGAATAGCAGAGTAGTCTGGGAATTGCTCGGATAACACTTCTTCAATACGCTGAGTGCCATGTCCCACCATAATGAGGTTATTAGACGCGCATTGCGGGCATTGCTGAGGATTATGCTTACGACTATCGCAATGGTGGCAAATTAGTTTATTTGTTTTGCTGTGATAGGTCATATTGGCGTCACAGCGAATACACTTAGCCACCCAGCCACAGTCATGGCAAAGCAATGCTGGCGCATAACCGCGCCGATTAAGGAATAGAATGACTTGTTTGCCCTCTTTCAAATGAGAGTGCATGGCTTTGCATAGTGGGCTGGATAATATCGTTCCCGCACGTTCCGTTCTCATATCCGCAAATTGGATTTTCGGCATTAAGTCAGAGTGCGCACGCTTATTTAATTGTAAATGTTGGAACTTCTCCAACTTGGCATTGTGGATAGATTCAAATGAAGGTGTGGCACTTCCTAATACAATAGGAATGGCCAACTGTTTTGCACGGTATATGGCAACGTCTCTTGCGTGATAAACAAAGCCTTCTTGTTGCTTTAAAGAAGCATCGTGTTCTTCATCGACAACGATGAGCTGTAAATGTGGAATCGGAGTGAATACGGCTAAACGGGTACCTAAGATGATACGAATCTCGCCCTTGCTAATATTTAACCAAGTTTGTTTGCGTTGTGACTCGGTGATATTGGAATGCAATAAACCAATGGTAATTCCAAAATGTTTTTCTAAACGGCTATATAACTGAGGTGTGAGTCCGATCTCTGGGACTAGAATAAGGACTTGCGCCTGAGCTGATTTAAGCACTTCAGTAATGATGCTGAAATACACTTCAGTTTTGCCACTGCCAGTCACGCCTTCCAATAAATGTACAGTGAACTGGCTTAAGCTGGCAAGAATGCTTTGGCTGACGTTAGCTTGATCTTCAGTCAGCTGTAGAGAATTGGCTATAGGTGTTTGTGTCACATGTGTTGGTTGAATAATTTCAACCTGTTGAATCATTTCACGCTGCGCTAGCGTTTTAATGATTGCACTACAACTGGAGAATTGGTCTCTTAGTTGTTTCGGTGTTACCCCATCAGCGTGTTGCTTTATCCAGGTATAGATAGCAGCCTGTTTAGGAGCTCGTTTTAGCATTTCACTCGAAGTGTTAGTGGTAGCGAGCCACCTGAACTCAATTGAGTCGTTGTCGCCATCTTGTTTGGTTTTGCGTAATGCTGGAGGCAGTGCACTAAATAAGGCCGAGCCGAGCGGAAATTGATAATAGCGTGCCGCCCAACGAATCAGTGAAAACGATTCAGCATCAAAAATAGCGCAGTCATCAAGCGTTGCCTGAATGATTTTTAAACGGCTAGTATCAATAC
This sequence comes from uncultured Gammaproteobacteria bacterium, assembly GCA_938074525.1. GTDB lineage: Bacteria > Pseudomonadota > Gammaproteobacteria > UBA4575 > UBA4575 > UBA1858. Next base: position 25,306 of record CALJEX010000037.1, on the reverse strand, counting down.
TAGGCGTATCGATCAATTTCACTACAATGCCTAGCAACGAACGTTTGCCAAAAGGAATTATCACGCGATAACCAGGCTTTAACTCTGGCATAGCATCCGGAATACGATAATCAAATAATCTTCGCAACGGAGAATCAATTCCGACTTGAGCAAACTTCTTTGTTGTCATAATTGTATGCGCGTTACTTAATAAAGATTATCAAAATATGTTGTGATTACCGTTCGTCAAACTATCCACAGAAGCTGTGGATAAATATGTGGAAAAGGGTCGTAATAAAGCGCGAAAAACGACGCTTAAAGCCAACTATTTTTAGATTGTATAAATTACGATCAAATTTTCTCGTTTAAAAATCGTACACTTATAGTAATTTATGCACAATTGGTGAACCAATAGCAAAATTCATATAACTTTAACGTTAGTTGTGAATAAACCTCTTTAAGAGATGCTCATATGCTTGTTATAAGTACCGTTCATCTAGCGATAGTCAACCAATCTCAGTGAACGTTCGTTGTATGAATAAGTCGATCTAATGAGTAAAACACTAATGTACTTAGAGCAGTGTCATGAGGAAATCGTACTGAAGGTTACACAAGATCAGCGCCAGGAACTAGCCGATTTCTACCGCGAAGTAGAGCAGCGGGCATTTCGTATGGTGATGATAGAAACACGCCACTCAGGTGATGCTCTGGATTTAGTCCAGGATGCTATGGAATCGCTAATGAAAAAATATATGCATAAACCTAGTGCAGAATGGCGACCATTGTTTTACCGAATATTACAAAATAAGATTAAAGATTGGCATCGCTGGGGCGCTGTAAGAGCGAAATTCCATTTCTCTAAACCTGAGCAGGAGAATGGTGAAGATTGGTTGGAATCTCAAGTCACCAGCACACAAGCGACACCAGAAGAAAATTTTCAAGGCGAGATAAGCATGCACAGTATTCAATTAGCATTAAGTCAATTATCTCTGCGGCAACGACAAACATTTTTGTTGCGTGTGTGGGAAGGTTTTAGCGTGAATGAAACAGCTAGCATCATGAAGTGCTCAAGTGGAAGTGTTAAAACACATTTGTCGCGCGCGTTACAGTCGTTACAGAACCTATTAGAAGATGCATCATGAAACAGTCTGAACAAGATAAACTTGAGCAAGATAAATTAGTAAAGCAAATAAAGTCGGTGTTAGACCAGTCCGTAGAAGATATCGATGCGGATACACGTTATCAGTTGCAAATGGCACGCGCTAAAGTTTTACAATCCAATGATGTCGCTATTCCTTGGTATCAGCGCAAATCGATATGGGCGAGCGTAGCAAGTTTTGCGAGTATATCAGCGTTTGCGGCATTTCTATTTATCAGTTCACCTGAGTATATGTTAGATGATGTAGACATGATGAGTAATGTAGATAGTTTTCTTTTTGAAACTGAAGCTGGTATTGAATTGTATGAGCAATATGATTTTTATGTGTGGCTGTCAGAGCAGGAAGTAAATAGTTAATGCGCTTATGTAAACTCAAGCAGATTATTCTTTGCTTGGTAATTAGTTTTTTCTCGTTAACAGTGACTGCGAGTGATGTTATTGCATGGGAGGATTTAACAGCTGAGCAACAAACTATATTAGCACCGATAAAAAATGACTGGAGTGAGCTACCTGCTAAGCGCCAAAAGCGCTTGAATGAATTCACTAAGCAGTGGGATACGTTGCCTGAATATAAAAGAAATAAAATTCAAAATAGGTTGCAACGCTGGGCTAACATGTCTCCTGAAGAGAAAAAGGCTGTACAAGAACGACGTAAAAAATTCCAATCCTTGCCTCCTGAAGAACGCGCTAAAATCAAACAGAAGTACAAGTGGTATAAAGAGTTACCCCCAGAAGAACAAGAAGAACTGCGTAAGCGTTGGCAAGAAAAATCTAAAAATTCACACTAGTGGATTGAATAATTGTAAGGTTAATAAAAACTTCATATCTATTATCGCTGTATAAGGCTTGCCAGATGAGTCTACTATCATTAGAGTAGCACTCGACTTACTAGCATGGAGTAAGAATTTTGCAGTCATTTTGGCAACAAGTATTACGTACAGATGTATCTGGCATGCCCCTGGAATGGATTAATTACCAGGATGCCACGAAATTGTATTATACCGAACAAGTTGCTTACTCATGCGGTGAAGTACTGTATGTGGTACATGGCGGCGTTAACGCAAACACTGGTACGCATAGTTGTATTGAAGTGAATTCAATTATTGCAACCTATGGTAGCAATAAGTCATTGCATGATAGTTATGTTCCTCCGTTAAATAATCAAACTCTTTTTAAACGCGATGCACACCTATGCATGTATTGTGGCGAACGTTTTGGTCGTCGTGATTTGTCGCGTGATCATGTCACGCCGATAAGCCAAGGAGGAGAAGATACCTGGAGAAATGTAGTGACAGCATGTAAGCGCTGCAATAATCAAAAGGCAAACTACACGCCAGAGCGTGCGGGAATGCAATTGCTTGCTGTGCCATTTGTGCCAACGCATGCTGAATATATCTATTTGCAAGGGCGCAAAGTGATGGCAGATCAGATGAAATTTCTTTTGGCCCATTTCCCTCGTACAAGTCCTCTACACGAAAGATTGCGAAAGTTTTCGTAATTGCACTAGTCGTTGTATGCTTGTTGCAATCGGCATACAAAACTTAATAAAACATGAAGTATTTGGGCAAATCTGACTATAACCACGCCAGTTCGGAAAAACTGGGTGTTTTAATTACCAATCTAGGCACCCCCGAAGCAGCAACGCCTTCAGCACTGCGTAAATATCTTGGAGAATTTCTCTGGGATCCACGTGTTGTAGAATTTCCGCGTCCCTTATGGTGGTTAGTATTGAACTTGGTTATTTTAAGAATACGGCCGCGCCGTAGTGCTGCAACCTACGCAAAAATCTGGACAAAAGAGGGGTCTCCTCTTATGGCGCATACTAAATCGCAATTGGCTGCGTTGAAGAAAAAATTCACAGCAAACAATCTTGAGCATATTGAGGTTGATTTTGCGATGCGTTACGGCACGCCTTCAATTGAGTCTGCGTTGCTTAAAATGCAAGACAAAAATGTCACGCGCTTAGTAGTGTTACCTTTGTATCCTCAATATTCAGGATCGACCACCGGTTCAACATTTGATGCGATAGCCAATACTTTTTCTAAGCTACGCTGGATGCCTGAATTGCGATTCATTAATCAATACCCTGATGATGAAAAATATATCAGCGCATGTGCTAATCAGATTAAACACTATTGGGCTACGCATAAGCAAAGTCAGGTTTTGTTATTTTCATTTCACGGCTTACCCAAAAGATATTTGTTAGCGGGCGATCCATATCATTGTCAGTGCTACAAGACGGCAAGATTAATTGCAGAGAAATTGCAGCTAAATGAAAATCAATGGAAGTTAACATTTCAATCGCGTTTTGGGCGTGAAGAATGGCTACAGCCATATACTGACAAAACATTGGAAGCGATGGCAAAAGAAAGTATTAAATCAGTCGATGTATTTTGTCCTGGCTTTGCGGCAGACTGTGTTGAGACCTTAGAAGAAATTGATATGCTTAATAGAGAAATATTTTTAGATGCAGGCGGTGAGGAGTTTCAGTACATTCCCGCATTAAATGATAATGAAGATCATATTGAAGCTATTTATCAGTTAGCAATAAATCATATGCAAGGCTGGAGTGCTTCGCTTGCCGAGTTTGATGTTAACCAGCAACAACAAGAAAATTTGCTGTCACAACGGCGTGCAAAAGAAGTAGGTGCTGAGCAATAACGAATTTATTTTGCGGCGAGCCTTTTCCATTTTTCGCGACGAATATTTCCAAAGCCTATTTCATTAAATAATTCATCGAGGTCGGCGTAGTCGCATTGGCCTCGTTCAAGCTCATAGTCGCCATGTAATGTTTCTGCATCACACTTAATTTCAGTTAATTTTTTACATAGTAAAATCATTTCTTGGTGTTCATCAACTAAACCTTGTATTCGCTTGGCACCACGAATTTTCATGTCACTGATCGCTGGAATATTTTCTAGAAGATTTTCTATGGTTTCAAATTTTGTGAGTAGTCTGGCTGCGGTGGTCATGCCGATGCCAGGTACACCAGGGATGTTATCTACCTTGTCTCCCGCTATTGCTAATTGATCAGCGATCTGGTCAGGACGCACACCAAAATGTTCTTTGATTTTTTTCGGTGTAAATCTTCTGTCTCTTGCGTAATCCCACAACACATCGTTTTCTTCTATTAGCTGAGCTAAATCTTTATCAGCGCTGAGAATGATGACGTCATGCCCATCCGCGCGCGCACGTGTGGCGGCCGTGCCAAGTAAATCATCTGCTTCGTAACGATCGCTGCTTAATAGAGAGTATCCAATCGCTTCTACAAAGCGTCGACAGTATTCAAATTGACGCTTTAATTCATCCGGTGCCGGATCTCTATTGGCTTTGTAAGGCGGATAAATAGTGTTTCGAAATGAGCTGGTAAGGCTCTGATCAAATGCGAAAGAAAGGTGTGTAGGTTTGGTCTCTTCTAGTAGACCAGCGACAAAGTCGATAAAGCCATATACTGCGTTGACTGGTTCACCATTAGTGTTTGTTAATGAATCAGGTAGCGTGAACCATGCGCGGAAAATGTAAATACTAGAATCAATTAAGTAAGCAGTCGTCTTGGGCATAATTCAAAAGATAGTAGAAACGTGAATGCTGAATGTTAGCGTTAACATTCAGCATCATACTTGACTGGCGGATGCAGTGCCGGGCTTTTATTACTCGACGATCTTAATAGGTTGGCCAGGGATAGGTTCGCCTTCAGGATACATGTCATTGAGTAAACGTAGCTGTTCTTCGGGATGTGAAGATAGAGGAGAATTTTTAGCCAATTTTGCAAAGGTGTCGCCTTTTTTTGCAGTAATTAATTTAATTTTGCGAGATTCAGCAAGTGAGTGCTCGCTAGTTTTTAATTGTCGCAGGCTATTGACCGTGGCGAGAAAATCTTTGTCATGTTTCTTAAGTAAGTTTGGGTCTTTAGCAGCGGCTAAGAATTGATACACTTGCTTGCCTTTGAATACGGCTGCAATACGAGTATCTTGATTACCGAAAGGTGTTTTTGTTTTAGTGATGGCAGTGTAGCCCTTAAAAGATTCTGTCACTACCTCTTGTTCGCTACGTAGCTTGTTTCCAAACTCGCTCTCTATAAATTCTTTTGGAGATTGGCGTTTATTTAGATCGCGCAAAGTGATTTGCATGACTGCATCTTTAGTTTTGTTTGCTGCAATCAAACGATCAGGTAAGTTATCAACTTTCCAACCTTTGGGAAAAGTAAGCGTGATATCTAGATCCTTGTGATAAAACTTATTGCCACGCAAGACACCATCTTTTTCGCTAGCGCCTAAGGTCATTCCATGAGTTAATTCTAAGAATTTACCATCATTGTCGCGATTGTTTTTAGAGCGAAATTTATTTGCCGCGCGTATAACTTCTTGTAAGCGCCGATCGTTTGAAGGGTGAGTTGAAAATGTGCCATGGTAAGCGCGAGGTTCACGACCCTCTTCTTCAGCGATTTGTTTATCAAACTGCTCTTGAGATGCAAGAATGCCAACAACATTAATCATTTCTTCAGGGTCATAGCCAAGCTTTGCTAGGTATTCAGCGCCTAAGCGATCAGCTTCTAACTCATGTTCTCTGCCATAGCCTCGAATTAAAGCAGTTCCTGCAATATTAGTGGCATCGGCGATTTCTCTTGAGCCCGTGGCAATAGCAACCGCTGTGGCTAATATTCCAGCGACTTGTGCTGAGCTTTGTTGTCGAACTCCATGTCTAGCCGTGACATGTCCTATTTCATGGCCTAGTACGCCTGCCAATTCAGCCTCAGAATTCATATAGGCCATAATTCCTCGAGTGATATACACATAACCACCTGGTAAAGCGAAAGCGTTTACCTGTGGGCTATCAAGGACTGTGGCATGAAATAGCAGTTGGTCTCGATGACTTTTGGCAGATAACTCTTCAACTAAGTTACTAACATATTCTTGAAGTGCCGGATCATCGTAAACCGAATACTGTTGAAGGATTTGCTTGTGAGCTTTACGACCTAAATTAATTTCTTGTTCTTCAGACATTAAAACAAAGTCTTGTTTGCCTGTGACGGGATTAGCGGCACAACCACTGAGGTATGCTGCGAAGATAACGAGTAATAGGGCGTAAACTTTATTCATGATGGGTCTCATCGTTGTACCTGCAAAGAAATTTGAATAATTGTACCAGTAACTAGTTAAAAAACAGTCTGATAATTAATTATTGGACGACATAATCCGCAAGCAGTTCCGGCCAGAACTGCATATATAGTGAATGCGTTTGGGAGAGGTGAGGCTAGAAGCCTATTTTTTCCCGTAACGACGACGGAACTTATCAACTTGTCCGGCGGTATCTAGAATTTTCTGCTTACCAGTGTAGAACGGGTGGCATTTTGCACACACGTCGATGCTCATTGAATCATTGCTGTAAGTTGATTTAGTCTCGAATGAGTTTCCACAACTACAGGTAATTACAACAGTTTTATATTCTGGGTGAATCTCGGGTTTCATCTGTACTGGCCTAGAAAATTGAGGGCGAACTATAATCTATTCTTACTATTTCTGGCAAGCATTTGATTCACCAAATATAGCCCCTACAGTTAATGTATTTATTGAGTATTTGCGCTAAGTGGTTGTCCAGTTTAGAGTTCGTGAGTTATCCACAAAATCTGTGGATAAAATTGTGTGTAAATATTCAAATTAAGTCTATTTCCCGAGTTTCAATAATAATTTGTTAGATCGTCTAAAATTTGTTCATGATTATAACTATTTGATATATATAAGATAAATTATATATCATCAGTTAAGGGATGGTTTATTTTACACACTGTATATACATTTTACGGTTATTTATTTCTGCTGTGCATAACACGCAGCATTTTTCTAATAATTTGCACAAAATTAGCACGATTCATCCGCCTGAAAACAACGAAATAGCGGAATTTCCCCCTCTAGATTAGAGGTTAATTTTATTAAAATTGGCTGGCAACAGACCTGACAGTCCTCATAATATTGTTGATCAGCGTCTAGAGGCTCAAATAAGAACTCAATCAGTTCTCCACAGTAAGGACATGAGGCAGTGGTACTTTCTAGTAGCATAATTAGTTGGGCAAAAATCTCTGTATTAGTTCGTCTAGATATTGGTAGCCATGAGGGCTGGCACGATACTGATGATTGATTTTTTCCATCAAACCTTCACTTATTTGATCATTGACTTGTTGTTCTACTTGCGACCAGTGTAGTCCAGTGGTCCTAGTAAATGTATCGATAGTGAATCCATCTACTAAGCGAAGATTGTTCAGCATAAATTCAAAGGTCAATTGATCGTTAGCCACGAAATGCTCTTGCAGTATGTGGGACTGATTAATCACCGCCTGAATATAGCTGTCAGGTTGCCTAGTGCGTTGATTACGCAGTATTCCTTTTCTTGTGGTGATTTTACTATGGGCACCTGCACCAACACCAAGGTAATCACCATAACGCCAGTAATTAGTATTATGCACACACTGCGAATTAGCTTGTGCATAAGCTGAGACTTCATAACGCTGATAGCCAGCATTTTCTAATGCCTGCAAGCCATTGGTTTGAATTTCCCAGTTAATGTCTTCATCAGGTAACTTGGGTGGGAAGCGATGGAATACGGTATTGGGTTCAAGAGTAAGCTGGTAATAGGAAATATGATTTACCTGTTGATGACACGCAGTTTCAATATCCGTTAAGGCTTCTTCAATGGATTGATTGGGTAAGCCAAACATCAAATCGACATTAATGTTCTTAAAGCCAATCTTGTGAGCGGTTTCCAGTGCGTTGATTGCTTCGTTAGCATCATGAATACGTCCCAGCGCAGTAAGGTGTATGTTATTAAAACTTTGAGCACCTACTGAAATACGATTAATCCCCGCCGATAAAAATTCTGCAAATTTTTGATATTCAAATGTTCCAGGATTAGTTTCCAGAGTAATTTCACACTTGGGCAGTAACCTGGTTAGGGTTGTGCAGGCAGATAATATTTTTTCAATGGACTCAGGAGAAAATAAGCTGGGCGTGCCACCACCAATAAATATGGACTGCACGTCACGACCACTAATAAGAGGAGCAGCTTGAGCGAGATCGGCTATTAACTGCTGTGTATATAACTGTTCTGGAAACTGATTGGCTTTAGTTGCATGAGAATTAAAGTCGCAATAGGCGCATTTGTGTAGACACCAGGGCAAATGAATGTAAATGCTTACGGGTTGTTGCTGCATAGTGTCAGCGGATTTCATGAATCACATAGAGCTTGAGAATGCAGGAAATTTTTGCGCAAGTTCGCGCAGTGCTTGACCACGATGACTAAGGCTGTTTTTAATTTCAGGAGATAATTCTGCAGAAGTACAATCGTGCGAAGGAACAAAAAATAGCGGGTCATAACCGAAGCCATTGGCACCGGTTTCATGTTCAACGATTATGCCTTCCCATGTGCCGCTACATATCAGTGGAGTAGGGTCTTTGGCGTGACGCATTAGCACAATCACGCATTGAAAACGCGCCGTTCTTTTTTCTTTCGGTACGTCTTTTAAGGCAGCCAATAACTTATTGTTATTGGCTTGATTGTCACACGGCTGACCTGCATAACGTGCAGAGTAAATGCCAGGCGCACCTTGAAGATAATCTACTTCGATGCCGGAATCATCTGCCATCGCCATTAAGCCAGTATGCTCAGCAGCGTGACGCGCTTTAATTAATGCATTTTCAACAAATGTTAAGCCAGTTTCATCGGCATCACTGACATTCCACTCTACCTGTGGGACAAGTTCATAGGGCAAGTCCTGAAAAATAGCTTGGATTTCGCGTAACTTGCCTTGGTTACTACTAGCTAAAACAATTTTTTGTCGATTTGCACTCATGCAAGGCACTGTTTTTGTTTTTCAATAATAGAATTAATGCCAGCTTTACCAAGCGCTAGCATTTGCTGTAATTCTTGATCATCAAAGCAATGACCTTCAGCAGTGCCTTGCACTTCTATGAATTTTTCCTGCTCAGTCATGACAATATTCATGTCGGTATCTGCATTAGAATCTTCAGCGTAATCAAGATCCAATACTGGTTTTTGCTCAAATATGCCGACAGAAACAGACGCTACGAACCATTGCACAGGGTTTTGTTTGATCGCGCCCGCATCAACCAGTGATTGAATAGCATCATAAAGAGCAACGAATCCTCCACTAATCGAAGCAGTACGAGTGCCGCCATCGGCCTGGATAACATCACAATCAACAGTAACTGTATTTTCGCCTAATAGGCGAAGGTCCACAGCTGCACGTAGAGAACGACCAATAAGGCGTTGGATTTCTTGTGTGCGACCGCCTTGCTTACCAGAAGTAGCTTCGCGGCGCATGCGTGAGCCGGTAGAACGTGGCAACATGCCATATTCTGCAGTGATCCAACCTTTGCCTTGATCGCGCATCCAAGGGGGGACTCTAGGCTCAATAGAAGCGTTGCATAATACTTTAGTATCACCAAACTCAACCAGTACTGATCCTTCTGCATGCTTGGTATAGTTGCGTGTGAATTTAATGTCACGCAGTTGTTCTGGGGTACGGCCACTAGGTCGCATAAATTTCTCCATATTGTCGAAGGCGCGCATTATACGAGATTTAACGGGACTCGAAAGAATTATTAAGGAGATAACATGCTTAAAAGTATGACCGCGTTTGCGCGTGTCGATGAGAATCATCCAATAGGCAGTTTTGTCTGGGAGGTGCGTTCAGTGAATCACCGTTATCTAGAAGTCGGCTTTCGCTTGCCTGAAGTGCTGAGATCATCTGAATTTGATTTGCGCAAGCAAGTACAGAAGTTATTGAATCGGGGAAAAGTAGACTGCACTTTTCGTTTAAAAACCACAGCGGCTTCAGATGTTAACTTGAGTATTAATGAAACACTGTTAGATAGGTTGTTGGAGCAAACACAAGCCTTGCGTGATAAAGCCCCAGATATCGCTGCACCTAATGCGATTGAGTTACTCAGTTGGCCGGGAGTGACTGAGCAGGCACAAATAGATCAAGCGGAACTGACTAAAACAGCGAAGCAATTATTTGATAAAGCAATTAGGTCGTTAATTGAAAACCGAGAAATGGAAGGTGACCGCATGCGTGAATTGATTGCGCAACGCGGTAGTGCGCTGCAGCAGTTGGTTGGCATTGTGCGCGAACGTCGTCCTGAAGTTTTGTCCGCGATTAGAATAAAACTAATGGCGCGCATAGAAGAGATGAAAGTAGATATGGACACTAATCGTTTTGAACAAGAGCTAGTGATGATTGCACAGAAATTAGATGTTGATGAAGAGTTGGATCGTTTAGATAGTCATTTAACAGAACTAGATGACGTGTTAGCGAGCGATAAACCCGTTGGGCGACGCTTGGATTTTCTTATGCAGGAGCTGAATAGAGAAGCAAATACGCTCAGCTCAAAATCCGCAGATATTATAACTACGCAAGCCGCAGTTGATATGAAAGTGAATATTGAACAAATGCGCGAACAAGTACAAAACATAGAATAATAATTCGATAATAGTGTTAGGAAGATTTGAGTATGGATTTAAAAATATTATGTACGGGTGGTACCTTCGATAAAATTTATTACGACGCATTAAGTGATTATCAGATTGGTGAGCCACAAGTTGAATGGATTTTGAAACAGGCAGGGGTTAATTTTTCTTATGAGATCGAAAGTATACTTAAGAAAGATAGCTTGGAAATTACTAGCGAAGATCGAGAACATATAGTGGCTAAGGTAAACGAGCAGACGTGTAATAAAATTGTGATCACTCATGGTACTGACACTATGGTAGAAACTGCACAGGCATTAACAGAAGTGGTAGGTAAAACAATAGTGCTAGTGGGTGCAATGCAGCCAGCAAGGTTTAAAGACAGCGATGCAACTTACAATGTTGGCTTTGCAACCGCGGCAGCAAGTATTTTGTCACCAGGTATTTATATTGCTATGAATGGGCAGTTATTTAATGCGGATGAGGTTAAAAAGAATCGTGACGCAGGTCGCTTTGAGAATAAATAAGTTTGTTCTGTATTGGTTTTATGCCTTGAAATAAATATTATCGTCACCATATTTAAAGCAAGTAGGCAGGGCTTGAATTGTTAAATTGATGGCCCAACATATCAATTAAGCAATAAATTTGGAGATGATTATGTTAGCAAGAATGAATGTAAAACCAATCAGCCTTTGGCGTGAATTCAATGATATGGAAAACTGGTTGTCAGCAGCAAATGGTCAGCCCGAAGCAGATTCACCTTGGGTGCCAACAGTTGATGTCATCGAACAACAAGACCAATATGTGCTGAAAGCAGATCTTCCAGGTATTGATCGTAAAGATATTGAAATTACATTTGAAGAAGGCGCGTTAACGCTGAAAGGTGAGCGTAGTGAAAGTGTCGAAAGTGATCAAGATGGTTATCAACGTATTGAAAGATCTTACGGTAGATTCCAAAGAACTTTCCGTATGCCAGAAAATATTGATGCCGATGCCATTACTGCAAAAAGTGAACAAGGAGTACTAGAAGTGCGTGTGCCTAAACAGGAAAAAGCACAGAAGAAAATAGAAGTACGGTAATCACGTGCTGCTAGTTATCTAGCGGCTGATGCTTAAAGGAATAAAGGCGCCGCGTTAATTCGCGGCGCCTTTGGTTGAGAAATTTAAAAAGTATGGAATATAAAGACTACTATAAAATTCTTGGTGTAGAGCGAGATGCAAGCGAAGCGGACATTAAAAAGTCCTACCGTCGTCTTGCACGTAAATATCATCCGGACGTGAGTAAGGAGCCCGATGCTGAAAAGCGTTTCAAAGAACTGGGCGAAGCTTATGAAGTGCTTAAAGATGAGCAAAAACGCCAATCGTATGATCAGTTGGGTGCTAATTGGAAAGCCGGGCAAGACTTCAATCCGCCACCAGAGTGGGGGAGTGCTGGGTTTGGTGGTCATGCAGGTGGGTTTAATAGTGCTAGTGGCTTTAGTGATTTTTTTGAAAGCATGTTTGGATCAGGATTCTCACAGTCAGCAGGCGGTGGTCAACATGCATTTAGACAAGCAGGACAGGATCAAAGCGCAAAAATTGATGTGTCGATACGCGATGCGTTTAATGGTGCAAGTAGAACGATTCGGTTAGCAGGTGGTAAGTCATTGCAGGTTAAAATACCCAAGGGCATCACAACAGGTAAAAAAATTCGTCTTAGTGGCCAGGGTGGTCCAGGGATGAATGGTGGAGCCAATGGCGATCTGTATTTAGAAGTCAACGTGGTTAACGACGCTGAGTTGGAGCTTAAAGGTAAAGACGTATATATGAATGTGAACATTGCGCCATGGGAAGCCGCATTGGGTGAAAAAATTCCTGTCACTACTCTAGATGGTCAGGTAGAGATTAAAATACCTGCCAATTCGAAAAGTGGCCGCAAGATGCGTTTAACTGGAAAGGGCTTGCCAGGAACTCCTGCAGGAGATCTGTATGTGAATTTAGTGATAGCAACACCTGTTGCGGATAACGATGAGCAAAAAGAGTTTTACCAGCAAATGAAATCCAAGTTTTCATTTGATCCGCGAGCAAAATAACAACTCAGTACGGAACTGAACATTATTTTTTAACTCATAAGTTTCTATAGACAATAAAAATAACGTAATAAAGTATGAATAAAAAAATAAAAAAATTATTACTGACTTGTCTGGCGCTATGGATTGGATTAACAGGCATGTATAACATTGCTGTGGCAGGTTTGCCAGTGAGTATCGATGGTGAAGCGCTACCTACCTTAGCGCCTATGCTAGAGAAAGTAACGCCTAGTGTTGTCAATATTGCCACATCGGGTACGGTTGTTCAGCAAAGCCCATTGTATAACGATCCGTTCTTTAGACGATTTTTTGATGTGCCTCAACAAAGGCGTGAGCGTAAACGCACTGGACTAGGTTCAGGTGTGATTCTTGATGCTAAAGAAGGTTACATCGTCACGAATAACCATGTGATCGAAAAAGCCGACGACATAGTCGTGACCTTAAGTGATGGGCGAAAGCTAGAAGCGACTATTGTAGGTAGAGACCCGGGTGCCGATGTTGCCATTATTCAAGTTGAAGCAAAAAATTTAACAGAAATAAAAACAGCTAACTCAAACAAATTACGCGTGGGTGACTTTGTCGTCGCAATTGGTAATCCATTTGGTTTAGGTCAAACAGTCACGTCAGGGATTGTTAGTGCGCTTGGACGAAGTGGTCTGGGAATTGAATCTTATGAAGACTTTATTCAAACCGATGCATCGATTAATCCTGGTAACTCCGGTGGGGCATTAGTTAATTTACGTGGCGAACTGATAGGTATTAATACCGCAATTGTTGGCCCCAATGGTGGCAGCGTTGGTATTGGTTTTGCGATTCCAGTGAATATGGCGCAGCAAATTATCTCCCAACTAATTGAACATGGTGAAGTGAAGCGAGGTCGTTTAGGGTTTACTGCACAAGATTTAACGCCTGAATTAGCAGAAGCATTTGATATCGAACAACGTAGAGGTGTTGTCGTTGCAAGAGTAGAAGTTGATTCTGCTGCTGAAAAAGCAGGAATGCGTGCGGGTGATGTGATTGTCTCTGTGAATGGTGATTCCGTTGATGACTCAGCAGATGTACGCAATATGATTGGCCTAATTCGTGTGGGCACGAAAATCGAAATTGATGTTATACGTGGCGGCAAGGAAAAACGCCTAATCGCGACTATTGCAGAAAAGAAATCAAAATCAATCGCCGGCAAAAAAATATCTAATAAGTTAGCGGGTGCGGAATTAACCTTGACTGAAGTCGAGCATCGTAACGGCGAAGCGATCCCAGTGATATTGATTTCAAAACTAGAGCCAGGAAGTCCAGCAGGAAACGTAGGTTTGCGTAGTGGCGATATTATTCTGTCTGTAAATAAACGCCCAGTGACAAACTTTAAAGAAATGCAGCAAGCGATAAAAATTGAATCGCGTGGCTTGTTACTCAATGTTCAACGAGGTAATCGAGGACTATTTATCTTGATTAGATAAATAGTCCTTACCCTCCAGTGACAGGAGGGAAAAAGGCCACCTCGTCCCCGTCTTCGACGCTGTCATTGAAGCTGACATATTCCTGATTGACCGCAACCAGGATGTTAGCCGGCACGTTACGCTGATTAGTGCTTAAATTCCACACATCCTCAACGGTTAAATCCGGTTGAAAATTTAGCTCTGCTTCACCGGCGCCAAGCTGCTCGCGCAAACTGGCAAAAAATCGTACATTAATTGTCATATTGGAAATAATTCTAAACAGTGAGTTGGTGTATCATCGAGCATAAATACTACCAACGTAAATATAATAATGACTCAGCTGACACATTTTAACACGGAGGGTGAAGCTCACATGGTAGATGTGGGGGAAAAGCCTCTTACTCAACGTATTGCGGTCGCGGAAGGCTGCATTGTGATGCATACCGATACGCTAACATTGATTCAACAGGGTGGACATAAAAAAGGCGATGTACTTGGCATTGCCAGAATCGCAGGAATTATGGCGGCAAAGAAAACGGCCGATTTAGTGCCTTTGTGTCACCCGCTGCAATTGTCATCAGTCAAAGTGAACTTCACCTGTGAGCCAGAAACAAACCAAGTGCATTGTACAGTCGCTGTTAAAACCACTGGGCCTACTGGTGTCGAGATGGAAGCGTTGACCGCTGTGCAAATTGCTTTACTGACAATTTATGATATGTGTAAAGCTGTTGATCGAGGCATGACTATGTCCGGGATTCAGTTAGTAGAAAAACAAGGTGGAAAGTCAGGGACCTGGACAAGAGATTAAGCAGTGCAAAAAAATAAAAATATAGGGTTGAGGAGCAATCACAACGAAAATAGTTAAATATCTAGTCATCGCGTTAGTTTTACTAATAGTCGTGTTCGTTGTTGGAGCAGCGATATTAGTAGCGACAGTCGATCCAAATGATCATAAGGAAAGCATTGTTGCCGCAGTGAAAGATGCTACCGGGCGCGATTTAAAATTAGAAGGCGATATTGGATTTTCATTCTTCCCTAAGCTTGGGGTAAAACTTGGTCAAGCGGAATTTAGTAACGCCAAGGGCTTTGGTGATGAGCCATTTGCAAGTGTAGATAAAGTCGGTGTCAGTGTTGACTTGTTAAGTTTGTTAAAAATGAAAGTGCAAGCCGATACTATTGAGCTAAAAGGCTTAAGAGTTAACCTGCAAAAAAATAGGAACGGCAAAACAAACTGGGATGACCTTTCGGGTAATTCAAGTAGTGCTAGCAGTGACGCGACAACATCAAGTGATAGCTCAAGTATTGGCTTAGAAGTGGCGGGAATTCATATCACAGATTCACAGGTGATTTACGATGATCGTCAAGCAGGAAATAAAATCACTTTAAATCCAATAGAATTAAAAACCGGTTCTGTTGGCAGCGGTAAGCCGTCAAAAATATCTGTTCAACTTGGTCTTACTCAAACTAACCCTGCTTTAAGTGCAGACGTGGATTTAAATACCAACGCGCGTTTGAATATTGACACAGCGGTTTATCAGCTGACGGATCTTGTGTTAGCGGTAAACGCTAAAGGTGACACGTTGCCAAATAGTGTGTTGGACTTGAAGGTTAACAGTGATGTTGAAGCCAACCTCAACAGTGAGTCATTAAAACTAGATCCGATAGACATCAGTCTTGCCGATGTCGCACTTGATGGAAGCTTAAGTGTTAAATCATTTTCTAAGCCAAATATAAAATTTGCATTACATTCTAATGAAATTGATTTGGCAAAATTAATCCCGGCTAGTGATAGTTCAGCTTCTGCGTCTAGTGCAGATTCAAGCGCGCAAACAGATTCAGACGCAAAAATTGAATTACCGGTTGATATGCTACGCTCATTAAAAATTGATGGCTCCTTAAAGGTGGATAAGTTATTAGCGTCTGGTTTAACCATGACTGATATTAGTGCCAAGATTGATGGTAAAGGCGGAGTGATTAACCTCAATCCATTAACGATGAATTTGTATCAAGGTGCGTATACAGGAAGTGCTGGTTTAAACGTCAGTGGCAAAACACCAAAGTATTCAGCTAGTAGTGATTTAAAAAACTTAGCGGTTGAAGGATTAATGGCAGACTTATCTGAAGATGGGAAATCAATTATTCGTGGTAAAACACAAATGGCGTTTAATGTCGCAACATCTGGCGATCGTCCATCAACATTAACCAAACGTCTTAATGGTAAGGCAAGTTTTAAAGCCGCCGAAGGCGCACTACAAAGTGAGAAGCTTGCACAAAACGTAGAAAAGGTTATTGCTTTCTTAAAGGGTAGACAACCTAAGCCGGCAGGTGAAGAGTTAGTGTTTGATTCATTAGCGGGCACATTTAATATTCAAAATGGTGTTGCTAAAAATAATGATCTTAAATTAATCACGCCTTTAATCTACGTTAACGGCAAAGGCGATATTGATATAGGTGAGTCAAGTTTGGATTATGTAATGGCAATTGGCTTGTCTGAAGAGCTAGGTAAAGCAGCCATTCCAATTACCATCAAAGGACCATTTGAGAAGCCTAAATATGGTGTCGATTTCAAAGCAGCATTGAGTGAAAAGCAAAAAGAAGTGGTAGAAGAGAAGAAAGAAGAGATAAAAGAAAAAATTAACGATAAAGTTAAAGATAAGCTAGGTGATAAATTAAAAGGCATTAAGCTGTTCTAATGGAGCGCTTTGTGCGTGCGCTGCTGTTACTGCTACTAGTATCTGCAGCACATGCCAATGCAGAGACGCAGCCGGTAACGGTTGATGTGCAGCGCGATGAGAACAATGTTTATCGCTTTAGTATGAGGTTTGCTGCCAATGCGCCGCCTCATTCTGTGTTTACGATTATCACCAACTATAACCAACTCTCCGAGTTGAATCCTTTGATTAAGTCTAGTCGGCTACTGCCATCTGATTCTCCTGATATCGACCGGGTCGAATTAATTACAGAAGGCTGCATGTTGTTTTTTTGTAAAAAAATTCGTCGCGTAGAAGATGTGAGCGTTGATAAGCATTTAAATATTACAACGGTTATTGTGCCATCGATGAGTGATTTCAAATCAGGCAATACACATTGGACATTTACCCTAGATGGAAATAAAACTATCGTAAATTACACTGCTTCTATGCAGCCAGATTTTTGGTTGCCGCCATTCGTAGGACCATACGCACTTAAAAAGCAGATCCGATCTCAACTTCAGCACACTGCAAACAAGATTAATTTTTTACTAGCATCTAATGCAAGCTAAATTATCATTTTCTCAACGTGTCTTATTGTGGGCGGCCGATTATGGACGCAAGCAGTTACCATGGCAGCAGCAGCGTACGGCTTATCGTGTATGGGTATCCGAAATTATGCTGCAACAAACACAGGTTGATACAGTCATCCCATACTTCCAAAAATTCATGCAAGCATTTCCGACCATAGAAGCGCTCGCCCATGCGAAGCAAGATGAAGTGTTACATTATTGGTCTGGTTTGGGTTATTACGCGCGTGCGCGTAATCTACATAAAGCGGCGCAATTGATTTGCGATAGTTATCAGGGTGAATTTCCAACAGACATCGAAGAAGTAATAACGCTTCCGGGTATTGGTCGATCAACCGCAGGTGCAATTTTATCGCTAAGTTTTAACCAAAAGCATACGATTCTTGATGGCAACGTAAAGAGAGTGTTAGCGAGACATCAAGCCTTAGAGGGTTGGCCAGGAACTTCAGTTAATGAAAAAAAATTGTGGGCGATTGCTGAACAGTTAACTCCAGAAGCGGATTGTGCAGATTATACCCAAGCGATGATGGATTTGGGTGCAACGTTATGTAAAAGGTCTAAACCCCAATGTGAGTTATGCCCAGTAAGTATGGACTGCCTTGCGTTAGAAAAAGGTATGCAAAATGAATTGCCCCACTCAAAACCGAAAAAACAAATTCCTACGCGTAAGACAGTCATGTTAGCCATCACAAGCGAACAAACAGGCTTACTGATGCAACGCCGACCCAACCAAGGAATATGGGGTGGGCTGTGGAGTTTTCCTGAATTTGAGAGTGAAGAGAGTGCGTTGGATTGGTGTTCAAGGACATTTCAGCAGATACCAGAAAGTCATCAAAAATTAGATCAACTGACACATACGTTCAGTCATTTTCGATTACAGATCACGCCTGTTTCAGTTAAATACAGCACCCCTATACACTGGGTAATGGAAGCAGATGAATGGGTCTGGTATAAACACGGCTCATCACAAGTGGGTTTGGCAGCACCTGTGAATCAATTGATTAAACAATTAGCAATTTAAGGAGACACCGTGGCTAGAATGGTGCAATGCGTTAAAACAGGTAAAGAAGGTGAAGGGCTAGATTTTGCTCCTTATCCTGGAGATTTGGGTAAACGAATCTACGAAAATATATCTAAAGAAGGATGGGAGTCCTGGGTTGGGCACCAAACGATGTTAATAAATGAGTACCGATTGACCCCAGTTGACCCTAAGAATCGTAAATTCCTCGAAGAAGAAATGGAAAAATTCTTATTTGAAGGTGGTTCTGACATTCCAAAAGAGTTTGTTGCTCCTAAAGAGTAAGGTTGACTCATTAGCTCGGACCCGGTTTAATGTCGCCCTTTCTATCAGCGAATAATTCTAAATTCCTGATTTAAAACGAATATGAGTTTCAATATATAACTAAGGATCAGCGATTTAATTATCGCGCCAAGGATGGATCTTAATTCATTTCAACATCTGGCCAGATAGCTCAGTTGGTAGAGCAGAGGATTGAAAATCCTCGTGTCGGCGGTTCGATTCCGTCTCTGGCCACCATCAAAACAGTAACTTACAAAATTCTTTCTTCAAGTACAAAGTGGATTGGTAATTATCCACCATATATCCACCAACAAGAGAACAATGAATGTTTGCTTACTTACAGTTGAGTGTAGCCATTCAACATCCTTAGTTTGTATTTGAGACTTTTCCTATCGCGCAGCTGACGACAGATGTTGCTTTGGCTTTGAGATTATTTGATCCTCTTTTACCGGCTTCTGGATAACCTAAACTAGTGAGCTTTTCACTGATAAGGTTATGAATCTCACCGACACTCGTTGGATTGGTTGTGACAGTGACTATCTTCTCTTCAACATTCACTTGTATCTCTTCAACTCCTTTTATTTCTTTTAACTTTTTTTGGATGGTGTTTTCACACCCGCCACATCTTATATTTTCAACTTGGAAAGTATGTTTCATTTTTTCTGCTCCTAATCTATTTGGTATTTCAGGAAAAAAGCTAGCTCGTATACTTTTTTGATATTTACTAATAGACCGTTTCTAAATGTATCCTCAACTGTGACACATCTTTTTAATACTAAAATATACCACTGGGTGAATTATTAGATTCTGTATTTTTAACTTTAACTCTATATAACTTTATATTGTCTTTATTATCTGCCAGCTCCAGAACTAAGCTAACTATATCATCAGTGGTCATATCCCCATTTCTTATGTCAGCCAGATCATCAATTGTTAGCTCTTTAAGAAGTTCTCTAGTCGTAACTGAAGTGCCTTTGCAGGCGGTTTCTAATATAGTTTGTAGGACACTAGTCTTAATTTTATCGCACATTTTCAGATCACTCATGATGTAATTTTCGCGATTTTTCACTTAAATAAGCATGGTTGGATATATCTATTAATGAGTGCAGTAAGGAGGCAAATTTAATATTAAATTTGAGCTTTTTTTCTAAGCAAGAAGCGCTATAAACTGGAGACTATCATTTGGGGCTTGAGTAATAGATTGAGTGACTACTAACAACCTAAAGTGGACGTTTATATTATATCTGTACGAACTATATAAGTGATCTATTTGATAATAGGCTTTTTACTTTTTCGAGTTTTTTTACCCACCAAATAGGAAGCAGAAGAATCCACAAGTGCGCGGCCTTTTAAAGCGTTACGTCCAAGTAGCATACGAAATTTCATATTATCTCGTGCGGTTAGTGTGACTTCGATTGGCCAGGTATGGTCACCAATAGTCATTGGGGTCTTAATGACCCATCGCTCCTCTTGATGCCCACCGGAATCAGTGACACTGCGCTTATCCACGACATCAGCCTTGCATATTTGCACTGTCTCAATATCACGTTGAATTGGATGAATGCTGAATTCAATACGCTGAATTCCATTTTCTAATATTGGGCGTAGTTCAAATGCATGTAATGCTGATGTTCGAGCGCCTGTGTCTACCTTTGCCTTAATAGCCGGCAATTCCAGCTCAGGTAATTTCACCCATTCTCTCCAACCGAAAGTTATTATGTTGCTCAAATTATCGTTCAATGTATTCACATTTGATCATGTTGTGTTGATTGTAAAACCCCATCAAAGTCACTTGATTGTACGGGCTAAAATACTATCTGCAAGAAAATTAATTGTATTGTTAGTTGCATGATTGAAGAGTATACCTATACGAAATAAACTGATTTCACATACGCGACTATTTAGGAGACAGCTATCAAATTAGCAATTCTTTCATGCGGGCCAAACTCATACAGTACACGTCGACTTAAAGAGGCTGCGTTGCAACGTGGGCATGAAGTTAAAGTGCTCAACACACTTAAGTTTGCCATTGATCTTCAACAAGGAATTCCTGATTTATATTATCGACAAAAAGTGTTGAGTGAATATGATGCCGTGTTGCCAAGAATTGGCGCATCGATCACCTATTATGGGACGGCTGTAGTGCGACAGTTTCAGGAGATGGATGTATTCTGTGCTAACACTGCTCATGGCATAACAAATTCACGCGATAAACTCCGCAGCTTGCAGATATTAAGCCGTCACCATATTGGTATTCCTCGGACAACTTTTGTTAGAGATAAAAAAGATGTGGTTCCCGCGATTGAACGAGTCGGCGGCGCTCCTGTCGTTATCAAACTGATTGAAGGAACACAGGGTATTGGCGTGCTGCTAGCAGAATCCATGAATGCCGCAGAATCAATTATCGAACTTTTGCAGAGCCAAAAGCAGAATGTGTTAGTCCAAAAATTTGTAGCTGAAAGTAAAGGCAAAGACATACGCGCATTTGTAGTGGGTGACCGTGTTGTTGCTGCCATGCGACGTGTCGCTCAAGGACAAGAATTTCGCAGCAATGTACATCGTGGCGGAATTGCTGAAAGCGTAGAACTTGATGAGGAGTATAGAGAAACGGCAGTACGTGCTGCACAAATATTAGGTTTACAGGTAGCCGGTGTTGATATGCTCGAAGGAAAGAACGGACCGCAGATTATGGAAGTTAATTCCTCACCTGGGCTTGAAGGTATAGAGACTTCCACGGACTTAGATGTTGCTGGTGCTGTCATCGACTACATTTCAGCTCAAGTTGATTTTCCAGAAATAGATATACGTCAAAGATTGACGGTCAGCAAAGGTTATGGCGTCAGTGAAATTTATGTGCCTGAAGGGTCAAAAATTGTAGGTAGTACCATAAAAGATGTCATGGTTGATGATAAAGATATCAATGTACTGACTTTATATAGAGGGTCCAAAGTCATCCCTAACCCTCGAACTGATCGAGTGATTGAGGCCGATGATAAATTATTGTGTTTTGGTAAATTAGCATCAATGAAAGACATGATACCGGCTAAAACACGAAGACGCCGAAGACCTGAAGTCATGGATTTACAAACTGACGAGTTAAACGAACCACACGAAACTGATAAAGATGTTTAAACCATTATTCAATAATAGAGTGGGGACAATCTAAGTTGGCCCTAAGTAAAACTCTGAATAAGAAGCCATTCGAAATTGCAGGACGCGTCATTCAACCTGGTGAACGCATACAGTTCGATCTTCCTACGGCAAATTTATTCACGCATACGCCACTGAACATGCCAATAGAAGTCATCCATGGCCGCTATACTGGGCCTGTGCTTTTGGTCTGCGCTGCGATTCATGGTGACGAATTAAATGGTGTTGAAATTATTCGACGAGTACGTAGTTTTCGTGGGATTGATAAGTTGCATGGCACCCTCGTGTTAGTGCCGGTAGTTAACTTGTTTGGTTTCATTCATCAGTCACGTTATCTTCCTGATCGTCGTGATTTAAATCGTTGTTTCCCTGGCAGTGAAAAAGGATCAATTGCATCACGTGTGGCATATAAATTTTTTAATGAAATCGTTCAGCACTGCACACACATTATTGATCTGCACACTGCTGCTATTAATCGAGATAACCTTCCTCAAATACGCGCCGCTTTAGAAGAGCCTGGTGTTAATCAGCTTGCGAAGGGCTTCTCAATTCCTGTCATTATAAATTCCAATCTAATTGAAAATAGTTTGCGTTACGAAGCGGGTAAGTTACGTATTCCAGTGATTACCTATGAAGCAGGCGAAGCACTACGGTTATCAGAACAATGCATTGTGACAGGCGTTCGCGGCATTGTTAGTGTGATGCGAACATTAGGCATGCTCCCATCGAAGCGCATTACGACAGTTAGAGCTGAACCTTATATTGCTCGGTCTAGCAGCTGGTTTCGAGCGCCATTAGATGGAATGTTTCGGCCACTATGTAAATTAGGAGCACGAGTAAAACAAGGAGATACGTTGGGTGTCGTCTCTGCTCCATTTTCATCTGAAGAAGTAGTGCTGTCTGCCAGTTCCGATGGAATTGTAATTTGTGTTAACAACCTGCCACTAGTGAATGAAGGTGAAGCATTGTTTCACATTGCTAGATTTGAAAAAGCAGGCATTGTAGAAAATGAGATTGCGTCTCACGAGAGTAATATTGAAGGGGATCGCTTATTCGAGATTGAGGCCATACCACCATCAAGATTAGAAGAAGAAAATTCATAATTATAGATATTGATACAGAAGCACGAAATACGATTATCAAAAAGTAGGGAAAATTATTGAAAGCACTATTATTTAAATCAAATCAACAACCAACCGTTCAAGATATAAATGATAATTTAATTGAAGAGTGGCGATCAAACGATGATTTAATACTGTGGTTAGATGTAGAAGGTGGTGAGGATGTTGACAGTCAATATATTAAAAGCCAGTTTAAATTAAATGACTTGGTTTTAAAAGACAGTATTCGAGAAAGGCATCCTCCTAAATTTGAAGAATTTGATAATAGTGCGTTTGTCTTGCTACGTTCAATAGAGCTGTCTAAATCAGATGGCAATATCTTTTTTTCACAAGTTTCATTGTTCTTAGGTGAGAGATTTATAATTACACGGCATTTAAGTGATGTGGAGGTGTTAAATAACGTATGGGACAACTGCTCTAAATATAAACAAACAGAAAACATGTCAGTGCGCAGATTGTTGTATCGATTGTTTAGAGGTATTGCTGATCAATTTGTAGAAAATATAATTAGTATTGAAAGTCGGTTAGAAAGCATTGAAGATGCCTTGGATAAGGATGAGAAAGATACTTATCTACCAGAGCTTATATCTTTTAATACAAGCCTTAGAAAAATAGCTCGTAATTTAGAATATATGGAACAGGTTTCAAAAAGAGGATTAAAATATTTCACATCCGATGAGAAGTTTGTTCATGAATTTACTGATGTTTATGAGCAAGTAGAACGTGCTCTTAGTTTAGCTAAAATGTATCAAGCATTATGTACCGACCTCATGAATGCTTATATATCTGTTACATCGCACCGTGTAAATAAAGTAGTAAAAATTCTAACCATCGTCACAGTGTTGTTTGTGCCGTTGGGGTTCATAGCGGGCTTATATGGAATGAATTTTGAGTACATCCCAGAAAGCTTATAGCTTCGCTCTGGTTGCATGAGCAAGCTCTATTTAAATTTACAACTATGAAAGCTTACTTTGAGCAAGGTTCTCAAGGAAAAAGGAAGCAAGTTTGGATGACCAGAAGAGTACTAGCACTCTTTAACCAAGCAATGAATTTGGGGTGGATAGAGCTCTACAAGAAAGCCATACCACCCCAATTATCTAAAACTGGGCAAGGCTTTAACTCAGTTTATAGAACCACCGAGACCTTCTATCAGCTGTTATCTAACTTAAAACATGAAGATATTTTACCTGATTTAGAATCGCCAAGAATCGAGCTTAAGAACGCTGATGATGTGTTGCAAGACATCCCCAAAGACTATCAATCCTCTGAGGACTTTCAGGCAACTTATGATGTCCTAGAGAAGCATTATCAAATACTTCAAGCATCAAATCTAAGACTCCCAGATGGCAAGCCTGTTCCTCTCTCTCACCTCTTCTTTGTGCGTAAATTTAAACATAGTATGACGCAAGGAGGACGCCTCTATGCATTGATACAGAACTACCCAAAGGAAGAGAGACTGGGCATTACAATAGATAATTTGCCTGTTTGTTCGCTAGATATAAGTCAACTCCATCCTCAACTTATTCTGAGATTTATGCATAAAAGAGATGGTGAGGAAAGAGGACTGTTTGCTCAAGCTCGTGGAGAAGATGCCTACACTATGCCAGATTATCCAGACATCCCCAGAGCAATACACAAAAAACTTGTTAATACGCTATTCAATGCAAAGACAGAGGATGCTGCTGCAAGGTCATTGATGAATACTTATTATCAGCATGATGAGGATGGTGAATTACAAATAAAATCTTATAAAGGCAAGGCAAAAAGAGAAGGAGAAAAGGTATTTGAAGGAGACAAACCAAAGCAGCAATGTCATGAGTATATCGAGAGCTTCAGACAACACCATCCTCAATTGAAAGATGCAATCTGCTCAGATATTGGAACACGATTGCAATCAATTGATGGTCGAATGATGTTGGCTGTAATAGAGCTATTCAATCACATGGAGCTGCCAGTGATTCCAGTACATGACGAATTGATTGTGCCAAGAACCAAACCAACAATGTTTGCAGCAGAGTTAGCGTATAAAGATGTTTTCAATTCCTGCCTTGGAGAGGCTGGTTCATTTGGTTCAATATTTGCTAAGTGGTCATTTGGTGGTGACAAAGAAGAACAAGAAATTGAAATTAAGCTTGTAGACTAACTTTTTAAATCCAGCTTTTATGTATATGCGCAGGTACTATAGTAATTAAATAAATTTTTTACCCACCCCCGCCCCATGTGATGCTTTCTGGGTAGACAAATTGGTAGACCATTATGGCTGGACAAGCTAATGAGCCTATGGAAAAATTGAAGATACATTGCTAATCAGCAACGTTATAAGATAGCT
>CALJEX010000036.1 GCA_938074525.1 uncultured Gammaproteobacteria bacterium | reverse complement strand
CTTTTTGTCACAAAATGACGTTCATATGTATTTAAGACAAAATTAGCAGGGCCAGACTCAAACAAACAACTCGTGTTTCAAAAAATTAGCAAATTCATCACTTACCTGATCGAAAAAAGATCTGAATTAGCAGACCTTGAGTCTAAAGATGCGCTGTTAGCAAAAACTATTTTAGATATACATCGCAAGAGAACTTATTCTGATTTTGTCATTGTTCCTTTGTTTTCGCTCAAACAAATTCATGCCATTGATCACGAAAATGCAATTAAATCTACTGAGAATCGTGTCATTGCACTTAAACAAACCAAAGATACATTACTAAAAAAGAAAACTCTCACAAGAGACAACCTATCTGAATACTTACCGTCTATCTCAGCCATCAAAGTTGTCAAGCAGCCTGATGATTGCTACATCGCATTTGAAGGCAATGGCAGGCTAGTTGCTATGCAAAACGTATTCTCTGTTTCCGATGGAATAAATGTCGAAGTAGAAGAATACTATTTTAAAAATCCCACCAAAATCTTTAAAAGAATGAATAGGGTTCGCAGCTTAAATGGTCTTACAGATTGAAAATACGATTAGCGATAATAATACATACTACGCTTCACTATTCACTAGCAATTAATTGATTTTCGCTCAAGTTAATTCATCGACTGGATTCCCACCTGCACGAAAATGGCGAAGTAAGAATAAATTAGAAAAATCGACGCCTCTTTACTATTCCCCTGCTTCCCATACTTGCAAAAATTCTTCTAAGTGATCTTCGCCTGATTCGCGCAATAGATTTTTCACTCGCTCTAGTTTCTGTTCCAACAAGCCACGACTACATCGGCCGCGAATCATTTCGAATTGTAGATAGACTAGATAGGTATTAAGCACATCGGTTTCGCAGTAATTGCGAATTTCGTCGATCCCACCCTCTTGAAACTTATCCCATACTTGACTCCCATCCATTCCAAATTTACCCGGGAAACCCAACATGGTCGCGATTTGATCTAACTTAGCGCCGGCTCTAGGTTGGTAGTTAGCTAGCACATCCATTAAGTCAGTATGACGTGAGTGGAAACGACTGATGTAGTTGTTATAACGAAATGAGGTATCGTCATCACCCGTTTCCCAGTAACGTGGCGCTTGTACGCCATGCACTAGAGAGCGGTAATTTAGTACTGGTAAATCAAAGCCACCACCATTCCAGCTGACTAAGGTGGGTGTATGCTGCTCAACGCCTTCATAGAAACGTTGAATGATTTCCTTTTCATCAGAGTCTTTATTACCCAGTGACCACACTTTAAGCTGATCTCTGTTTTCAAATAATACCGATATCGCCACGATTTTTTGCAAATGCAGCGGCATAAATTCTGAACCGGATTTCTGAAATTGAAGATGTTGCATGGCTTTCACCACATCTTTATCAGAAAGATCGTCAGTTAATTTATGGATTTTCCTTCCGGCCTCAAAGTCTGGGACGGACTCGATATCAAATACGAGTATACTCATTTTATTTTTATATATGCTTTCAGTAAAAGTGACATGCTAACAGTTCAGACGCCACAACTAAACTTCAATAGTGATGGAATTCCCTGCTCTGAGTTATTTGGCGACCCATATTTCTCTCTCGCCAACCCACTGGAAGAAAGTCAGTATGTATTTTTAGACAGCACTAACATCACTCAACGCTGGAAGCATAAGAATTTTACCATCGCTGAACTAGGATTTGGGTTTGGTATTAACTTCGTCACTACCTTCGATGCCTGGCAGAAAAACAGCACACCAGACCAACACTTACATTACATCAGTATTGAAAAATATCCGGTGCTACCGGCAGACCTTGCTCAATGCTACAAGCAATTAAATATTTCATCAGCACTGACGGAGCATTTACTGAAACTCTATCCGCTTCCTGTTGAAGGTTTTCATCGCATTGAATTTAGCCAACATAATATGACGCTCACACTAATTTTTAACGAAGCGCTAGATGCTCTTAAACAATGTGATTTTGCAGCTGATGCTTGGTATCTAGATGGCTTTTCACCGAACAAAAATAAAGCACTATGGACTGACGACATTGCTAAGCAAATAGCTAAACTCACACGCGACGAGTGCACTCTATCGACTTACAGCGCTGCCAGTGACGTTAGAAAATCATTTTCTAGTGCTGGCTTTGATATTGAAAAAAAACCAGGTTACGGCAAGAAGCGAGAAATGCTGATCGGCACACTCGCAAAAAAACCAAGTACGCAGCCCTACTCATTAAAAGATAAAAGCTGGCTAATAAGTCATTCCGCTAAAACCGAAAATAAACATGCGCTTGTGATTGGCGCAGGGATGACAGGTACTGCGATGAGTGCCGCATTAGCCAAGCGTGGCTGGCAAGTGACTATGATAGATAAAAATGCTGAGCTTGCGAGTGAAGCTTCTGGCAATGTAAACGCGATATTAATGCCGCGACTGAGTGTGGACCATGACACACAATCACAACTGACGCTGTTAGGTTTTTTATATTCACTACGCTACTTAAATCATTTACAACATCATTCAGACAACTTCAATTGGCATCAATGTGGTGCCATTCAGATACCCAGAGACGACGCTCAATGGAAACGAATGCAATTAATTGCAACGCAAGAAAAAATACCCGAGGCATTACTCCAGCCGGTTAACCAACAACTTGCTAGTGAATTAGCTAATTGCTCTGTCGCCAGAGATGGTTGGTATTTACCCTTAGCCGGCTGGCTATCACCCACACAGCTATGTTCTGCATTAATAGAACAATATTCCCGCAATATTAACTTTTTAGCAAACACTGAAATCCACTCTATAGAAAAACATGATTCACAATGGCTTGCTTACAATCAAGACAAACAGCAAGTTTGTTCTGCAGATACCGTTGTTATTGCTAACGCCATGGCTGCCAATCAGTTTTCACAAACGCACTGGTGCCAGTTACATCCTAAGCGTGGGCAGATTTCTTTAATCCCTGAGCAGGAATGCAATATTCAGCCTAACAAAATTATATGCGCCGATGCATATATGACACCGACCATCAATTCTCATTACGTGGTTGGCGCTACATTTATTACGGCGGACACATCAACAGAGATTCGACAGTCTGAGCATGAAGAAAATTTGCATAAGCTGAATAAAATGATTCCTTCTTATCATTGTGACAACACTCAAGCATTGAGTGGACGCGCTGGTATACG
>CALJEX010000035.1 GCA_938074525.1 uncultured Gammaproteobacteria bacterium | reverse complement strand
ATGCGCGTATTTGAGTCGTTCATTTGAGTCTATTTGTGCATTTACAATATCTTCTACGTGGTCTTTAGAACATTGATCTCTAGAAGATACACGATCAAGCTGATTTTGCCTGCTCGTGTCTATTACTAAGATTCGATCCACTATCGACTGCATATTTGACTCAATCAATAGCGGTATCACGATTAAGCAATATTTTGAATTGAGTAATTCAACTTGGGATTTGATTTCTGTTTGTACTTTAGGGTGAATAATTTTCTCTAACGACACGCGCAGACTGTCGTCAGCAAATATTTTTTCACGTATAAATTGCCGATCGATATTTTTTGACTGAAGAACACATTCAGAGCCAAATAAATTGATGGTTTCATCATAGGCTTTGCCAGATGGTGATAGTAATTCGCGACTAATTTCGTCGGCATCTATCACTGGAATATTGTATGTGCGGTGAAATTGGTCGCTGATAGTGGACTTGCCAGAACCAATACCACCTGTAAGACCTATGCGTAACATGTGATGACAGACTTTAAAATGCGCCAAGGATAGATTTAACTTCAGGACCCCATAATAAACAAATAATACCGCCCAGTGCTAAGTAGGGGCCAAATGGAGTTGGCACATCTCGTCCCAAGACTTTTGTCACGATTAAAGTGATACCTATAACGCTGCCAACGACAGATGATATTAATATGATGGCGATCAAATACTGCCAGCCTAGCCATGCACCAAGTAATGCGAGCAATTTGAAATCACCGTAGCCCATACCTTCTTTGCCAGTGATAAGTTTGAATGTTTGGAAAACCAACCATAGTGATAAGTATCCAAAAATGGCGCCCAACACACTATCTTCAAGCGAACAAAACAAATTGAAGTAATTAGTAATGATTCCTAGCCATAGCATAGGAAGAGTGATGTTGTCTGGCAATAGCGTGGTTTTGAAATCTATCATCGCAAGGGTGACTAAACTCCACGCTAAAATCATGGCGAATAAAGCTTGCCAACTAAAACCAAATTTAAATGCAATAAAACCTGTAAGTGCGGCCGTAAATAATTCGACTAGTGGGTATTGTGCAGAGATTGAGATACCGCAGTGACGGCATTTACCTTTTTGGATTAAATAGCTTACAACGGGGACGTTTTCTAGGCTGCTGATAATATGTTTGCAAGATGGGCATTGTGAACGGGGTGTGACTAGGTTGAATTTGGTCGTAGTCGGATTGTCTAATTCAAGTAATTGTTGGCATTCACTTTTCCAGCCTCTTTCAAGCATGACCGGAAGTCTGGTTATTACTACGTTTAAGAAACTGCCAATCAAAAGACCAAGCGCAATACTGCAGCCAATTAGAAAAGTTGGGTTTGAATTAAAAAGATATAAAATTTGCACAGATTGACTTGTATTGTTGCTATACAACAGCACCCATCTTAAAGATTGGTAAGTACATAGCAATTACAAGTCCGCCTACTAGCACACCTAAAACTGCCATAATTAATGGTTCTAGCAAGCTACTTAATCCATCTACTAGGTTATCAACTTCAGCCTCATAAAAGTCTGCGACCTTGCTGAGCATTTCATCTAAAGAGCCAGACTCTTCTCCTATTGATACCATTTGCACCATCATGTTAGGGAATATGCCTGTTTGTTTCATGCTTTGCTGAAGTTGAGTTCCTGTTGAAACATCATCTTTCATTTTCATAGTTGCCTCATAAAATAAGGCATTTCCAGTTGCTCCAGCAACAGATTCCATAGCTTCTACTAATGGTACGCCTGCCGCAAACATTGTTGCTAGAGTCCTAGAAAATCTTGCAATTGCAGATTTTTCTAAAATACCCCCAATAATTGGTATTTTTAAGGAAAGGATGTCTAGCTGTCTGCGCATTGCTGGAGAACGTTTTTTAGCAGTGTTGAATCCAAATATTATTGCGCCAATACCAATAAACACAGCCCACCAGTATTTTTGGACGAAGTCTGAGAGGTTTACGACCATTTGGGTAAATGCAGGTAAGTCAGCTCCAAACCCTTCAAATATACTCTGGAATTGA
The DNA here is from genome assembly GCA_938074525.1 of uncultured Gammaproteobacteria bacterium. Classification (GTDB taxonomy): domain Bacteria; phylum Pseudomonadota; class Gammaproteobacteria; order UBA4575; family UBA4575; genus UBA1858. The sequence goes on along the minus strand of CALJEX010000035.1, from coordinate 6,912 downwards.
GGAACAACAAATATCAACAAAATAATCATTACAATAAATGCAACAACTAGTACTGCTATTGGATAAAATAATGCTTTTTTAACTTTGGCCTTTAATTCTTCTGTTTTTTCTTTATAGGTAGCAATCTTGTCTAGTAGAGCTTCAAGGGCACCAGATTGTTTTCCTGCACCAACAAGGTTGCAAAATAATGGATCAAAGAAATTAGGTTTTTTCTCTAATGAATCTGCAAGGCTAGTACCACCTTCCACATCAGATTTTATGCTTAACACTAACTCTTGCATTTTAGGGTTTTCATGACCTCTGCCGATAATCTCAAAAGATTGTACTAATGGTACGCCAGCAGTCATCATGGTAGCGAGCTGTCGGGCGAAAATTGCTATATCCTTAGGGATTATTTTTTTACCTTTGCTACCGAATAAAGATTTAGTCTTCTTTTTTACTTTTAGTGGGTTTATTCCTTGGCGTCTTAAGTCAGCCTTTAGAAGTATCTCACTCGAAGCTTGTGATTCTCCTTTGATTTTAGAACCCTTGCGGTCTAAACCTTCCCATAAAAAAGTGGTTGCGTTAGTTGTTGCTGTCGCCATAGCTTAATCCTTAGTTACTCGGTTTACTTCTTCGAGGCTAATTACACCATCGGTGACCTTTTTAAGGCCTGATAGGCGAAGGTCAGGCACTCCCTCTTTGGTTGCCTGATCGGCTAGCTGTAAAGAGTTACCGCCTTCCATAATAATGCGTCCCATAGCTTCTGAAACAGGCATAACTTGATAAATACCCACACGACCTTTATAACCGTTAGTACACTGATCACAACCTATTGCCTTATAAATGGTCAGATTTTTCAGATCACTCTTCTTGAATCCTTCCTCTAACAGAGCTTCTTCAGGGATATCGTCGACTATCTTGCAATGGTCGCAAAGCTTCCTAGCAAGACGTTGGGCTATGATTAAGGAAACTGCAGATGCAATATTGAAAGGAGGAACGCCCATATTGGCTAGGCGCGTCAATGTCTGGGGAGCGTCATTGGTATGTAGTGTTGATAGTACTAAGTGACCAGTTTGTGCAGCCTTGATAGCAATCTCGGCTGTTTCAAGATCTCGAATCTCACCTACCATAATAACGTCAGGGTCTTGGCGTAAGAATGCCCTTAATGCTGAGGCAAATGTTAGTCCTACTTTTGGTTTTACATTGACTTGATTGACTCCTGGCATATTTATTTCAGCGGGATCTTCTGCGGTAGAAATATTTCTATCGGGAGTGTTTAAAATATTCAGACCAGTGTAAAGAGATACAATTTTACCTGACCCGGTAGGACCTGTGACTAAGATCATGCCATAAGGTTTTGCTAAAGCGTCTAAATATAGCTGTTTTTGCTCTTCTTCATATCCTAGAACATCAATTCCGAGCATTGCACTGCTAGGGTCAAGTATACGCAATACTATTTTCTCCCCAAACAGTGTTGGACATGTGTTTACTCGAAAATCGATGGCGCGTTTTTTGGAAAGCTGCATCTTGATGCGCCCATCTTGAGGAACGCGTCTTTCTGAAATATCTAATCTGGACATCACTTTCAATCGAGCACTAATCCTAGGACCAAGAGTTATAGGTGGACTAGCTATTTCTTCTAATATTCCGTCTATTCTAAAGCGAACACGAAATGTTCGTTCATAAGGCTCAAAATGAATATCAGAAGCTTTTTTATTAATGGCATCTAATAACACTTTGTGTACAAAACGCACAATCGGTGTGTCATCAATATCAGATTCTGCCCCGTCGTCAGTGGGGGTATCTTCAGTGTCAGAAAATTCGAGGTTATCGAGGTCATCATCTAATAGGCCGTCCATAGACATTGATGTGTCACCCATTTCTAAAGCTTTTTCTAATATCTTACCTAACTTATCTTCTTCTACTAATACTGGCTCAGTAGATATTCCAGTGTTGAACTTGAATTCATCTAGTGCAACCAAGTTCATAGGGTCAGATATAGCAACAAATAAGCGGTTACCGCGTTTTTGAATGGGTAATGCGTGGTGCTGGCGAATGAGTTTTTCTGGAACTAGGCTGATAGGAATTGAGTCTAGATCCAATACATCTAAATCTAACAAAGGGATACCAAACTCCATTGATGCACAATTTGCAAGTGCGCTAGCACGAACGTAGTCATTTTTAACTAAGTAACTTGCGAGCGAAATTTGGTCCTCACGCGCTTTTTGCTGCGCTTTCGAAGCGTCTTCTTCTGAGATGAGACCATCATTGATTAAGCGAAGTGCTAGTCCACCTATTCTTACTGAGGATGCTGGAGTTGCCACAATTTTTTATTACGACTCGCTAATGTTATATTTAGAATCTTAGGAGAGTTTAATCGTACCAAACTTGGCGATAAAAAGTATCGAATATGCCGATAAAACTACCTAATTTACAGTTAGTTAACACTATCATTTTGTGCACAGAAACTCTTGGTATTTGTACAATTGATGACGATAAACATATAAGAATAGGTTGTTTCAATATTACAACAATAAACGAGGGTGGTATTTTACTCATGTTTCAAAGCATGCTTTGTATCCAAAATCCTGGAATCCAAAATGCAGATGTGTCAATAGTAATTCCCCAGTCTGTACGATCAATGTAGCGATATGTTGGAACAAGTAATAGAATTAATAAGCTTACAATCGCTAATTTGAAGGGTTTGGTAATATGTATCGGCTGTAAATTTAATTGGGTGGAGCTACATGTACTGGACCGTATCATAGAATAGTTAGATAACGATAAAATTATCACTAGTAAGCCGAGGATTTGGCTTGCAGGCATCAAGTAAACGCCGCTAACGAAGCTGTGAATAATTGCCGAAACAAGAGAAAGAGATAGTGTATGACTTGTCAGAGTAAGATTAAGATTTCCTATATCAACTTGTTTGACGCTTTTGAGGTAAGTAAACAGAAGATAAGCAGATACACTTGTAAAGATAAGTGCACCGATTATTCCCCATTCAACGGCAAACCATAAAATGCTGTTATGGGGATGGCCAAACAACCCGGAGGAAGAGCCAAACATTATGGGCCCGATTCCAAATATTGGATTCTGTGCAATTGAATCTATCGTTACCCTCCATAAATGTAAGCGCCCATTATCAGAGTGACTGACTATTCCAGTGTTGCCGACCGTTCCGGATCCTACAAGATTAATTTCTAGAAGTAATGGGATTAACCCAGAGATAACCAAGTATAATGCAATACTTGCGATCCACAGAAGTAAAAACTTTGCCCCGAACGCATTAAATTTCCTGCCTAAATAGAACCAAAGTAATGGAATTGATAGCATATATGCTACTAAAGTTCCTCTTGCTTCGGTGATAAAAATCAAAGATATATAGGTTGCTGTTGAAAAAAATATGAGTGGTTTTAGGTATGATTTTAATTTGTGTGTGATTTGAGTGGATTGAGAAACAGATAAGTACGCAAGTACTAAAAAAGGTAGGCACCATGTTTGCAATTGATTGAAATATCGTGGATTGCTATAACCATGGTATGGATAAGCATTTTCAAAATCTAGTTTATTTTCCGAATAATCAAGTATGAGGTTGATGTAAAAAATATAATTGTAATAGAGAACACCAAGTGTGAATAAACACAAGACGATAATGAATGCTGTTTTATGTATTTCATAGTTATGAAATATTGTTGCAGTCATTATGAGACTTATGATTAGCCAGAATCCTGCGAATGATTTATTGATGTCGTCTGAAAGCAAACAGGAAATGCAGCCTATTCCTAGCAATAACGTGATGCTCGCTAAATAAATTTTGTTGTTGGGGACCGAAATATCAGAAAATATAATTACCAGTGGCAAGACAGAAAGATAGAGAAGTAATATTAGTCGCCTAAAATTATACTCAATCATATTGAAGTGATGAGATAGAAACTCTGAACCTAACAAGGTCCAGGAGGCGAGAATGATTAGCGCATATAGCCAGTAAGTTCTTAAGTTCTGTTTATAGACATACATGTTGCATTTCTCAATCAAGAAAAATCAAGCTACTAATTTTTGTTGCTAGGCTACATCTTACGATTTGGGCTACTTATTGGGTAGAAAGCGTTAATCGACATGGAAGCACTATGTACTATGCCTAAAGAATTAACGAAAACTTAGAATGCTAATTTTTTTTGCGTCTTTGGGGTAACTGCTTTTTTGTGCTTGAGAAGATATAAAAAAACTGGTTGACATGTTTTATTATAAATGAGGACCTCAATTCCTGAGGTCCTCATTTAAACGTGTTTGCTTAACGTTAAGTTATATCATTAAGACGATGCATTACGACAATTTTGTGGTAAGTACTTGTAGTTAGCCGCGGTTGGTGTGCCGCATGTCCATGATATTCCATTTGCACCAGCAGCTGGTGTGTATGCAAGGACAGAAGTATCAAGACCTGTAACGCCTGTTCCTGTTACGGTAACTCGAATTTGTCCGCCTGTAGTAACTGCCAGTTGAGAGACATAATCACTTGAAATATTGGTAGCAGTATCGAGGCCAACCTCTGCATTCGTATCGCAATCTGTAGGATCGCCCGATGATATTAGGCATTCTGAGACAGCCGTTTTAGCTGCTGCTGCAAAGCCAATCACTTCAGACATTTTTGCACGGTTTGTGTAATCTTGATATGCAGGTAAAGCGACAGCTGCAAGAATACCGATAATTGCAACGACGATCATTAATTCGATCAAGGTAAAACCCTGTTGTACTTTTTTCATTTGTAACTCCTCGTTATGAGTAAATAATATGGTTAAAGTCATTCGTACCCAAGTAATGCGTGCGCGTAAGGACGAAAGGTTTTTTCTTTCTATTTCAAAGAAATCTTGTTCGCCCAAGGTCGGATCTTTTTTTTGCCAGTTGCTATGAAGTTCTAATAACTCACGGGATGTGTCGCCTAGTTGTATGTTATGTGTGCTCTGTCGTATCCCTAGCAATTGTGCAGCAGCTCGGTTCATCAGCTTGATTGAATTGTCTTCATCAACAACAATGATTCCAGATTCTATCCGATTAATTAAATGATTATTTAGTTGTGAAAGGTTGGCTAAATCTATTCCACGCTTCTCAGCTAGAGTAGTACTTTCAGTGACACGTTTTGCGAGTGAGATTGCAAGAAATGCGGTGGCAAATAAGGCTATTCCTAATATGCCAGACTGAGTGTAAGAGGTGTTGCTGATGGCATCCGTAAAGTCACCGTATACCTCTTGTAATATCAATCCAACGGTTCCATATGAAGCGAATAATAAAGCAGTTTTTCCGGGTAGTAATAAAGAAGCACCCGCGATGGGCGCTAATATTAATGTGCCCCAACCGCTATCAATTCCTCCAGCATTTAGTGTAAATAGAGAGATAACAATGACATCGAATAGAATATTTATGTGGACTTGGGTGCTGAGTTTTAATAATTTATTGACGCTGACTATGAGAGCAGAAAATGAATAGATAAGGTAAAATGCACTTAAGAAGAAAAATAATTGGCTTGGTTCTATGCGTCCAATAAAGCTAATGGAAATAAAATTAAAACTAAATAATAAACTCGCAATAATTAATCGGTAGAGATTAAGCAGTTGTAAGGATCGAGACTGTAACGATTCTTTCTGGTCGTCTTTACGGCGAACATGCTGATTCTTGGAGCCTGAAATAGTCATAAAGCATGTAGGTATGATAAACAGGACGTTATTTTAGCAAGGTTTTACAATCATATCATTTACTGTAGTTTAAGTGTGTCGATAAACAGATGGAGTTTTCTTGTTCAATTCAAATCTAAAGGTTGTAATTAATCAGCTCAATTTTTTAGTGGGTGATATTGAAGGTAATTGCAAAATAATCATAAGTCGTATTCATGAAGCAAAGTCTCGATTTAATGCCGGCTGTATTGTATTTACTGAGCTTGCATTGATTGGTTACCCACCTGAGGACTTGTTATATAGGTCTAATGTATTGAGACGAGTTAAATTAGCATTGTCTAAAATACAAAAAGAAACGGCGGGTGTTTCTGTGATCTTAGGTGTCCCTTGGGTGGAAAATCAAAAGCAATATAATGCTGCCATTGTTATTCAAGATACGCAGATTATTGCCAAATACTACAAAATGGCTCTTCCAAATTATGATGTATTTGACGAGAAGAGATATTTTTTTTCGGGTGATAGCCCTTGTGTGGTCGATATAAATGGCGTCGCAGTTGGGATAACAGTATGTGAAGATATTTGGAATATTGAGCCAATGCGCTTAACTAAACAGGCTGGTGCGCAAGTAGTCATAAATATTAACGCAAGTCCATACCATGTTGTGAAACAAGCGCAAAGAGAATCTCAGGTGGCTATGCGAGCGCAAGAAAATAATTTGCCAGTGATTTATGTCAATCAAGTAGGTGGACAAGACGAGTTAGTATTTGATGGTGGTTCATTTGCGATAGATCGTGGGCAAAACATTTTATTTAGAGCCGCTGAATGCGGACAAGGCCTGTATTTGATTGAGTATGATAAAGGCACGGATGACTTAACTTCGCTGGAATCAATAAGTCCTATAAAAAGTAATCTTGCCTCTGTTTATGATGTGCTGGTGTTCGGTCTAAAAGAGTATGTCAGTAAAAACGGGTTTAATGGGGGATTAATTGGTCTTTCAGGTGGAATAGATTCGGCGTTGGTGCTTGCTCTGGCAGTCGATGCCTTGGGTGCAGATAGAGTCCATGCGGTAATGATGCCTTCTAAGTACACATCAAAAATGAGCTTAGAGGATGCTAGGCAATTAGCAGCCAATCTCGGAGTGAAGTACTCGGTGATCGAGATAGATAGTTTGGTTGACGCGTTTGAAACATCTTTACAACCATTATTTGAATCGACAAAAAAAGATAACACTGAAGAAAACATACAGGCGCGAATTAGAGGC
>CALJEX010000034.1 GCA_938074525.1 uncultured Gammaproteobacteria bacterium | reverse complement strand
GCTTGTGTCTTATAAAGTTTAATATAATGTATGAAGCGCAACAGATAACTGCCCATTCAATAAATAGAATTACAATACTTAGTAGCAATGGTTCAGATAAGCTTATAGCGCCAAGCTTATGCCCTAACCAGTAACTGCTAGCGCCACCAAGCCCGCCTAGAAAAAAAGCAAGCATAGTATTTTTGCCTAACCAATTTAAGCTATGTGGCAGCATTAATGAAAATACCATCCATAAAGTGACTAGCCAAAGTGGAATCATTGGAAACGTAGTATCGTTATCTATAAATGATATTAAGCCTAAATAGCTGTTTGTGTGGTCGATGCTTATTCCTATTGCACTAACTGCTAATAATATTAATAAGTCTTGATTTCGCGTTTTTGTCAGCAGCATGTGTAAAGCAATATAAATTAGCCCCACAATTACGCCTAACATTGGCATTGAATGTGTTGCACCATATGCACATGCAGCCCAAGTGATTTGCAAGCCAAGAAAATTAAATATTAAAAAAGCCATATTAGAGGATAGCTTCATTATATTAAGCCGATAGATGATTAAAGCGATTATCAGGCTTCTTTAACACTAGGTGATGAACATCTATCACTCTATTTTCAAATCCTGCTTGGCAATACTTCATGTAATATTCCCAAAGTCTTATAAACGTCGTCGAATAACCAAGCTCAATGACTTTATCTTTGTTTTTGTAAAAATTTTGATGCCATATTTTAAGCGTTTTCGCATAGCTAGAAGCAAAGCTTTCGCTATGATAAAGAGTCAGATCTGTGTGCTTGGTTACCGATGACATCATGGAAGTCATGCTGGTTAAGCAGCCTCCAGGGAATACGTATTTTCTAATAAAATCTGTTGAGTTGATGTAATTTTTAAACAGATAATCTGACATAGTAATGGATTGAATTAACATTGCGCCTGAAGGCTTGAGTAATTTGTTGCATATACTGAAATAACCATCCATGTATTGATGGCCGACGGACTCAATCATTTCAATAGAAACTAATTTGTCATAAGTGCCAGATAGGGCGCGGTAATCTTGTTTGATCACATTAATGCGTTCAGTTAAATGTAATGCTTGTACCTTAGCTTTTGCATGTTCAAATTGTTGGTCTGAAATAGTAGTTGTCGTCACGTGACAGCCATAATTTTGAGCTGCGTATATAGCGAATCCTCCCCAACCTGTGCCAATTTCAATGACCTTGTCAGAAGGTTGTAAGTCTAATTTTTCGCAGATGAGTTTAAGTTTGTACTCGGATGCGCTGGCTAGATCTTCATCTTCGTGACGGAAGTAAGCAGAGGAATACATCATGTTTTCATCAAGGAACAGCTCGTATAATTCATTGCCTATATCATAATGGGCTTTAATATTTCGCTTTGAGCCTTTTAGTGTGTTTCTAAGAATGTTGTTTGAGAAACGATTTATAGTTTTTGCTAATGATGCAACGCCATGCTTGAATCCAAATAATGCATTTCTATTAACTGTAAATATACGTAACACTTCAATTAGGTCATCTGATGTCCACCAGCCATCAATATAAGTCTTCCCTGCAGCAGGTTCGCCGCCAGTGATGATGGCTCTAAATGCTCTCATGTCTTGTACGCGAATCACGGCATGAATGTCGCTTTTTGCATCAGTGTTGCCGAATTCGTAAAGCATGCCGTTGGCATAGACTTGTAATAGGCCAGTTTTAATATTGTCTAGCTTCTTCAGTAATGTGGACATGGCAATATAATCAAGCCAGTTACCCTGATAGTTCTCTTGTATGTTTTTATTTTGATTTGGAATAATAGACATTGTTCTACCTAATTATTTTTTGGGTGAGGTACATACTTAACCCCTTTAAGCCAGAGCTTGAGCGCTTGAAAGTGGATTGCGCTAACAACTTTCATGGTCATTAAAGGGAAATTCAATAAAGTTTTTGTTAGATTGTTTGATGTCAGCTCTAATTTTTTAAGATTAATTGATGCGTCAAACAGCTTTGATTGATCTTTTATATTTTCTATTCTTACGTTAAGGCTTTCTTGAGGTATTTGAATATGCCATCGATAATTCATATCCATATTCATGAAGGGTGATACATGAAAGTCTTTGTGGTGTTCGGATGTGGTAAAAATGTTTCCATCAGTGTGGCCAGGTAAGACATAGCAATGTTGCTGTTTCCAGGGCGTATTAGTTACTTCGGCGACAACGTGAGTGACGCCCACATTTTTTTTGTCATAACAAAAATATAAACTGATTGGGTTAAACACATACCCAAAATATCTAAAGTGTGTGAGTAAGCGAATCGAACCTTCTATGGTGTCTCCGGTCCTTTGCTTGACTAGCATTCGAATTGAATCTGCTAATGATGTTGATTCGTTGCCGTGGTGATCTTTTCTATAAAAAGCAGCTAGGCCAGGCTTGTTGTGTGACAGGGCAAAATGTTTGTTAAATAGAATAGGCAGCTCATCCAGATCCACATACATCATAAACAATGAATATGTAAAACTATGAGCGTGTGGCTCAAAGCGGCGATGATTAACTTGCCCTTTGTAAATACAACTGTTTGTCATCAGCTTTGCTAGCCTCTTGGTTGAATTGTTCAAGGGTGGTTAGTGCGCTCCACACACCATCTTCATGAAAGCCATTTCTCCAATAAGCACCGCAGAACCAAGTGTTATGCTTGCCGTTGAGTCGCTTTAAATTTTTTTGTGCTTCTATTGCGGGCTTGTCAAATACGGGGTGTTGATAGCCGATCTTCCTAATAATTTTTTCAGGGTTGATTCGATCGGTTAAATTCAAAGTAACAAAGTAATCTTTTTTTGTTTGCAGAGGTTGCAATCGATTCATGTAGTAAGTGACCTTGGCGTTGGAACTTTGTTGTTTTGGTAGCAGGTAGTTCCAAGAAGACCACGCCTGCTTGTTGCTCGGCATGAGAGAATCATCAGTATGTAATACAGCTTCGTTGTACTGATATCTGATTTTTTCTAAAGTTTGTTTTTCAGCGCTAGAAGGGTGTGTAAGTAACGCTAGTGCTTGATCGCTGTGACAAGCAAAGACCAAATGATCAAATGCTTCTGAGGGCATGTTCTGATTGTGAATGATGATTTTTTCATTTCTGCGTTCAATATGTGTAATGGTCGATTCCAATGCTATTTTTTCGCGGAATGGTTGAATTAGTTTATTCACATATTGCCTAGAGCCACCAACCACTGTTTTCCATTGGGGTCTGTTTTTTATATTAAGTAATCCATGGTTGTTGAAAAAAGCCAAGAAGCTATGAGCTGGATAATGATAGATATCCTCAGTTGAGGAAGACCATATCGCTGCACCCATGGGTAAAATATAATATTTTAAAAATACTTGGCTGAAGTTGTTCTGATGTAGAAATTCTCCTAATGTCAGATCAGATTGATTTTGAACGATCAGTTTTTTGGCTAGTTTGTTAAAGCGTAAAAAATCAAATAATATTTGGTAAGATTTAGCGTGATACCAGTTATTCTTATTTAAGGCGAGACCCTGAATGCCTTTTCCGCACCATTCAAATTTACTATGTTCACATTTGGCTGAAAAACTCATTTCAGAATTTTCAACTTCAACGTTTAATGATTTTAATAACGCTTCAAAATTAGGATAAGTCCAGTCATTCAGCACGATGAAACCAGTATCAATGGCAATGCTTCGGTCGTCTTCCTTAACATCAATTGTATTTGAGTGGCCGCCCGCATATGAGTTTTTTTCAAACACGCGGATATCATGTTCGCGGTGCAAATGATGCGCTATCGTTAAGCCAGAGATGCCTGAACCTATGATGGCTATTTTCATGATTTCTGTACCATTTTGCTTAATAGTCGGAATTGAATGAAATCCGGTAATAATGAGATAGCCTTTAATGCGTAGCTAAATCTTTTAGGGAAATGAATCTCGTGTTTTTTATTGGCAATGCCTTTTAGAATTTCTTCAGAGGCTTGCTGAGAACTGATTAAACAAGGCATAGGGAAATCGTTTTTATCGGTTAGTTCTGTTTTAACGAATCCTGGGCATATTGTTGATACTTCAATGTTGTAAGGAGCCATGCTGACTTTTAATGCTCTAAATAAATTGAGTATTGCCGCTTTGCTCGCACCGTAGGCTTCTGAGCGAGGTAGACCTAAATAAGCAGCAGTGCTGCTCATGCCAACTAAATGTGCATGATTGGATTGTTTGAGCAAAGGCAGTGTGGCTTCAATGCCGTAAATGATGCTCATATAGTTGCTATTGATTAAACGCTGGAAAAGTGCGCTGTCGAATTGATCGATATCTACATATTCACATGTGCCTGCATTTAAAATTGCAATATCTAAATGCCCGCTTTTATTTTTAATGCTGTCGCTAATAGATTGATTGCATGCCTTGTCGGTTAAGTCGCCATCTAAGATGTGAATATTGCTTTGATTTTCACATAATGATTTTGTTTCCTGTAACTTGTCTTGTGAGCGTGATGAGATATAAATATCGCAATCTATGCTGGATAAACTAATAGTGAGTGCACGGCCAATACCGGATGAAGCGCCAGTAATCCAAATCACCTTGTCGTCGAAATAATTGATGACTTTATTGGAAAGCATTGCGCACCTTTCTTACTGCTGAACCTAAGATAGGTATTCTTTCGTATATCAATGCACCAAGATCATAATAGTCTCGGTGATAGCAGACTTTGTCATCTTCAAAGCGTATAAACGAAGCGCCTTCTAAGGTGATTTCTTTGTTTTTTGCTAATTTTTGATGCTTCAACTTCATCTCCCATTCGATAGAATGTTGGCTACCATGTGGAACGTAGTTGCTTATGGTGAAGTGACAGTGATCAACGCTTTTGTATAAGCCTGCGAAGTAGTTTGTAAGATCATCTAAGCCATGAATGCCTTTAACCGGGTCGATGAACTCAATTTCATTGGTATAGACTTTTTCTAATACCTCACTAATATTGCCATTTGATAGTGAGTTCATGTTGTCGACGAAATTTGTGATAAGTGCGTCATTCATATTTGTTGATCCTGTTTAACGATAAACACTAAAACTTCTCCCACATTGAATCCGAATTTTTTGATTTGCGCTTCGCTAACAACCGCATCGTTGTCTATTTGGTAAATCCAGTCATTCAGGCCAACTTCTATTGGGCCGTCTTTTGTATCTATTAACAGCTGGTAAGACCAATTGAATGCAAAGCCAACTTGCTGACCTTTTGCATCTCCGATGACGTCATTCGCTCGACCGATACTGCTGCCGTTGGCGAGTTTTTCTAATTCCCAGATGCGTTCTTGAGTTCTACCGTCAGAGTAGGTGAATAGTTCATAAAGAGTGCCTTTGTTTTGTTGCCACTGACCATTAAGGTCTACGCTAAATCGCTGAGTGACTTTGCCTTGCCAGTCTTTAACTAAGCCCCAGCCTTTTAATTCCCCTGTAAAGAATTGTTGTAAATCAAATTCTGGCCCAGTGTTCTCATATTCCTTCAATGATGTACTGCAGGCTGATAACGAGAAGCTTAGGGCTACGGCTAGTAAAATTAGCCGTAAGTTAATTGCTTTCACCGAGTAACTCCTTTCTGTGTTTTTGATAAGTGGCATTGCTGCTAAGCCAAATATCTAAGAATGCTGGACCAAATGCCGAGTCATTAATGCTGCCAAGAATTTCGGTGTCAGTATAAAATGCGTTGCTACCATCGTCGTTATTAACAAAAACCAAAAAATCGCCTTTGCTGATATCGGGCCACATTTTTTCTAATGAATCTAACCATGCATCTAATGGGTGCTGTTGTGCAAATCCGAGTTGTTTCCATTCTTTATGTGTACTGGACAGTAGTCGATGCGCTTTAATGTTGCGTGCGTAAACAATCGACAAAACGGTCGCGCTAGTTGAATTTCCTGGAGATTTATTGTCTTTGAGTGACCAGAGCGAAGCATCGTAAATATGCAGCCCAAATTTTTTGAATCTGGTGTCGCCTACTTTTTCAACTACATTCCATTTATTTGAAATTATTTTAGGTAGCACGTTGGCTGCTGCTGTCTCAGCAATACCATTGCTGGTATAGCTAACTAGGCAAGCTAATAACAATAAACTGAATTTTTTCATTTCTAGTCACTATATGTGAATCTGCGAATATACTGTCATGGCGAAGTTAAATAGCGTGTGAACACAACATTAAATATATTTAATGTTGTGTTGATATAGGGTTATAGGAGTATTAATTAGTATGAGTAATATCGAATAAACTATGAGCTTGCTATAAACTGATTAACTATTATGCGTATATTATGTATCGAAGATGACCAAGAGCTATTGGACTACCTGCAAAAAGGTCTGACGGAAGATGGACACGTTGTTGATGTATCAGTGAATGGTAAAGATGGATTATTTTTGGCCACCACGGAGCAGTATGATGTGATGTTGATTGATCGTATGTTGCCGGAGGTTGACGGCTTGACGATTACAAAGACATTGCGTGGTGCTGGTAACTTAACGCCGATACTTATTTTTAGTGCTCTAGGAGAAGTCGATGATCGAGTGAAAGGTCTGCGATCAGGTGGGGATGATTATCTGGTTAAACCATTCGCATTTTCAGAACTGAGTGCGCGAATAGAGGCATTATATCGTAGGAATCAACACACAACCGAATCCGAAACAGTGCTTCATGCGCGTGATGTGGAGTTAAATTTACTTAAACGAGAAGCATGTCGAGGCAGCAAAGAAATTCCCTTGCAAGCCACTGAATTTAGATTATTGGAATACTTGCTGCGTAATAAGGGCCAAGTAGTTACTCGTACTATGTTGCTGGAATATGTTTGGGATTATCATTTTGACCCGCAAACTAATGTGATTGATGTTCATGTCAGTCGACTTAGGCAAAAAATTGATAAAGATGATCCGCAGTACTTAATTAAAACTAAACGTGGTTCAGGATATATCATTGAAGATTGCTAGAGAATATAAGAAAAGCTCTAGCTTTAAGGCGGCTAATCTTTTTTTGCTGTTGTTGTTATTTTCAACGGTATGTTTAAGTGCCGCATTATATTTTTATTCGCAACCCGATAGCTCGGATTCAAAGGGTATTGTAGTGATGTTGGTCGTCGCAGGTGTATTGCCATTACTGCTGCTGGTCATTGCTGGTTATCTTATTAGTATTTTTGTTGTCACGCGCATTAATCGTATTGCTGATACCGCAGATGAAATTATGTCAACAGGAGATTTAACTAAGCGCTTAAAAGTAGATTCGCGTTGGGATGATCTGAGTTTCTTGTCGCAAGTACTGAATAATATGTTAGACAAAATAGAAAAGCTGATGTCTGGGGTGCAACATATTACCGAGACTATCGCGCATGATCTGCGTACACCTTTAGCTCGCTTAAGGAATAAGTTGGATGCTCAAAAGGATGAGCAGCTTGTGACAGAGGTGGATGGTTTGCTTAAAACATTTAATTCCTTGCTGAGTCTTTCTAGTATTGAATCAGGTAGGCAAACACTTAAATTTGTTGCATTTGATTTGCAGAAATTGATTGAAGATGCGGTGGGTTTGTACGATCCACTTGCTCATGAGAAAAATCAGCACATCACTACCAAAACTATTAATGCCTCTTACACTGGAGATAGAGACCTGATGTTTCAGGTGGTCGCTAATCTATTAGATAATGCAATTAAGTTCACTCCTGAAGGCGGTGAAATTCACATTGAAATGGTGCGACACGAACACGGATGTAAAGTACATATTGATGACAATGGCCCGGGAATACCCTTAAAATATAAGCATAAAGTATTTGAGCGATTTTATCGCGACCCTAGCCAACAGTCACAGCAGGGCGCTGGCTTGGGCTTGAGTTTAGTTAATGCTGTATTGAAATTGCATAACGCGAGTATTCAACTAGTAGAGAGAAATTCTGGCTTACGCGTTACGCTGAATTTATAAAGTTAAGGGAATATCAATTGAGTGCCAATCCGCATATAGTATTTTATGATGATGCATGCCCATTGTGTGATGCTGAAATCGAACACTATAAAAAACTAAAGACCCTGCATGATATTAATTGGCTGGGTATCAATTCGTCATGGGATGATATTCAGCATTATGGGTTCAGCAAGGAAACCCTGTTAAGGCGGATTCATGCGGTGCATAGTGATGGAACTATTGTCACGGGCGCAGCCGCCTTTGCTCTGATTTGGAATTCGTTGAAGTATTACAGAGTGCTTGGTTTTATTGTGACTAAATTCAAGCTGATTACTTTATTGGATTTTTTCTACAAGCGCTTTGCTGATTGGCGATATAAGAAAAACCAGGTGTGTAACATCAATAAGTGATAGTCTTTAGTGCAAAGAACAGGGCAGTTCCTTGATTACTTTAGTTTTTCAATTTTAGAGAATCGATTGTCGTTGGGAAAAAATATTTCGAACTCGCCATATATTCCGTTGTGGGTTAGGAATTGTCTGAGTACATTGGCAGGAAACTGAACTGTGCGTCCATCTTTTGCAGTGCAAATAACCTCACGTGCTTGACCTCGATATAGTCGCGCAAATTCTTGTGTGTTAATTGCTAAAGTAACTGTTATAGAGCCCATGCGTTAGCTTGAGAAAACTTGTGAATAATAAAGATAACATTTCAGAACAAAGAAAAGATTATAAAGTAGGGAAGTTAATTATGTCAGAGCTTGATAAAAATCCAATGGAACAATTTAAACAATGGTTGGATCAAGCGATTAATACTGACATGCCTGAACCGACAGCAATGAATCTGGCCACTTATTCTCAACAAGATGGCTTGTCATCACGCATGGTGTTGCTTAAAAGTGTTGATGAGCGTGGGTTTGTTTTTTATACCAATTACGACAGTCGCAAAGCACAGGATATGGATAGTTGTTCTGAGGTTGCTTTGTGTTTCTGGTGGGGTTCGCTAGAGCGGCAAGTGCGTATCGAGGGAAAAGTGGAGAAAGTGAGCGATGAAGAAAGTGATGGTTATTTCCAATCTCGTCCTCGAGGCAGTCAGATTGGAGCCATAGCCTCAAAGCAAAGCTCTGTTATGGACACTTATAAAGAGCTACGTGAGCAAGTCGAGGCAGTAGAGCAGCAGTATAAAGACTTAGTAGTGATTCCTAGGCCTGGTTTTTGGGGGGGCTATCGTGTGGTGCCTGCTGCCATTGAATTCTGGCAGGGTAGACCAAATCGACTACATGACCGGCTAAAATATAGCAGAGAGGCTAACGGAGACTGGACTATTGAAAGGCTGTCTCCGTAACTAGATTAACTATAAAGAATATGCCACTCAGGTGCTGGTTTGACTTTATGAGGCCAAAAAGTTTTTTCTGAATCGCTTGCGATCAACTCTTCGCATTTCTTACATGCTTCGCCATAAGTCATTTGCTCGTCGAACATGCCAGTTTGAAAGTCGTACTTATGCTTCCAGGCAATTATGTAGCCTGTGTCTTCATCACGTTTGATGAGGTTTTCATTCGTCATTTAGATTCCCTTTCGTTCCTTGGACTTCTGCGAATTATAGTTATATTAGTGTTCGCTAAAAAAGACTGGTCATTTTAGACATCTAACGGCTCTTGTCTAGTATAAATTTCTCAAATAGCGTCCTTAGTCTAAAATAGATAAAACCAATAAAGTATATATAAAACAGTAAGTTATTGTGTTGCTCTAGATTCGGGCAATTTTTCTCTGAGCGAAAAGAAGAAAAAAACATCTATTTGCGTAGTTTTAATACAAATGCGTACATCAATGCGACCTCTTTGAGGCTATCAAATCTGCCAGATGCCCCAGCATGCCCTGCATCCATATTAGTTTTTAATAACACCACATTTTTATTGGGCTTTTGCTCGCGTAATTTTGCCGCCCATTTGGCAGGTTCCCAATATGTCACGCGAGGGTCTGTTAGGCCCGCAGTAATTAGCAGATGTGGGTAAGACTGAGCTTGAACGTTGTCATAAGGGGAATAGCTTTTGATGTAATGGTAATCCTCAGCCTGGGTGATAGGGTTTCCCCACTCTGGCCACTCTGGTGGCGTTAAAGGTAGGCTGTCATCGCACATGGTATTTAGCACATCGACAAAAGGTACGTCTGCAATGGCAGAGTGAAATAAATCGGGTTGAAGATTTATCACGGCACCGATTAACATGCCGCCCGCCGAACCTCCATGTGCGGTTATGTTTCCTTTAGAGGTGTATTTGTTTTCCGCTAAATATTGTCCAGCTGCGATAAAGTCAGTGAAAGTATTCTTCTTGTTTTTAAGTTTGCCATCGGTGTACCAAGCGTAACCTAATTCCATGCCGCCACGTATATGTGCAATCGCATATACGTAACCACGATTGACTAAACTGAATCTGCTAGTAGAAAAACTCGCTGGCATGCTGCTGCCATAAGATCCGTAACCATAAAGAAGTAAGGGTGCGCTGCCATCAATAGGGGTGTCATGTTTATAAAGTAATGAGATAGGAATGCTAGTGCCATCTTGTGCACGAGCAAAAATACGTTTGGTGACATAATCTTTAGAGTCATGCCCAGAGGGTACCTCTTGCTCTTTACGCAGTTCACGTGTGCGTTGTTGCATGTCGAAATCAAACACCTGACTAGGTGTCGTCATTGATGTATACGAGAAGCGCACTAGGGTTGTATCAAATTCCAGTCCTGGATCTATGCCTAATTCATAAGCTTCTTCGTCAAACTCAATGGCATATTCCGCTGTATTGGTATCTAAAGGCGCAACAATAATTTTTGGTAGACCTTGGCTGCGTTCATAACGGACTAAGTATGCTTGGAACATATAGATGCCTCTTAATAATGTTCCTTTATCGGGTAAATAATAGTCTTTCCAATGCTTGCGTTGTGTGTGCTCTAAAGGTGTACACATTATTTTGTAGTCTGCGCAATCATCTGCATTGGTAGTGATGTACCAAGTATCGCTATGGTCGGTGATAGAGTATTCAATGTCAGTGCAACGTGCTTCAAATAGAGTGAAAGTTTGTTTCGGTTGATAAGCGTCTAAATAGTGAAGTTCACTGGTGGTATGGTCGTGAACCGAAATTAAAATAAAGCGATTAGATTCAGTACGATCTAGGCCGACAAAGAATCCAGAGTCATGTTCTTGGTAAACCAATTCGTCTTGTTGCGGCGAGGTGTTTAAAGTATGACGAAATACTTTGTCAGGACGATGATTAGAGTCTAGGGTGGTATAAAAAAGCGTTTCGCTATCCATGGCCCACACAAAGTTGCCTTGAATATTTTCTATCGTTTCTGCCAGATACTTTCCGTTGCTTAAGTCAAGGATATATAAGGTGTAAAACTCTGAACCCTTAGTGTCTATGCAATAAGCGAGATAGCGATGGTTAGGACTATGTTCACATTCGCCAATATCGAAGTAATCATATTGTTTAGAAAGTGCGTCTGCATCGAGCAGTATCTCTTCTTCACCAGGATTTTGGTAACGACAATATAATGAATGTTCTGCGCCGGTAATGTAACGATCATAATAATGATAAATACCATCTTTGCTAGGGACTGATGAGTCGTCTTCTTTGATACGTGCTTTCATTTCTTCGAAAAGAGAAGCTTGTAATTGCTCAGTGTCTTGCATCCAATCTTTAGTGAATGCATTCTCTTGTTCTAAATAGTCACGTATATCTTCTCGTAATAAACTAGGGTCACGCATGACTTGTTGCCAATTGGGGTCACGTAACCAGGCGTATTGATCGTTTCTTGTGTCACCGTGCATAGTGATTTCATGGGATATCTTTTTTGCAATAGGTGCTTTCATTTAATTTATAGTGTCAAGTTATGGGTATCGCTAAATCACCATTAATCGTTAGCAGTCAAACTTCGCCGCATAAAAATTTGGCTAAGTTGGTGCTGAAATATCAAAATTCTGAATTCCAAGATTCTATACCTATGC
Organism: uncultured Gammaproteobacteria bacterium; assembly: GCA_938074525.1. Taxonomy (GTDB): domain Bacteria; phylum Pseudomonadota; class Gammaproteobacteria; order UBA4575; family UBA4575; genus UBA1858. The sequence goes on along the minus strand of CALJEX010000034.1, from coordinate 22,865 downwards.
ATGCAGTAAATGCATTTGAAATCGCCAATCAATTTGTGTCATCAGATAAGGTGATATTAGATAGTGGTTGTGGAACAGGTGAAAGTAGCTATCGTTTGGCTGAAAAATTTCCAAAGAATAAGGTTATTGGTGTAGATAAATCCATTGAGCGATTAAGACGCAGCCATGCTAACGGCGATCAGCCTGATAATTTATTATTCATGCAAACTGACTGTGTGCATTTATGGCGTTTAATTAAGCAAGCAAAATGGAATATTGAAAGACATTATTTGTTTTATCCTAATCCATGGCCAAAACCAGGACATTTACAACGTCGATGGCATGGGCATCCAATTTTTCCAACCATGGTGTCACTAGGTGGCCTATTGATAATGCGTACTAATTGGAAAGTTTACGCGCAAGAATTCATGCAAGCCTTAGAGTTGAGTTGTTCGAAGCAGGTGGTGGCGAATGAATTAGAGCTAGATGTTGATACTGCATTTACGCCGTTTGAACGAAAGTATATACAAAGTGAGCATCAGCTATATGAAGTAGTAAGTAATCTCTGAAATCCACCGTCATTCCCGTGCAGACGGGAATCTAGCAGCGCTCAACTTATTTGAAAATAAACCAGACATGTCATATAAATAAAACAATAGTAATGAAAAATAGCTTATAGCAATTTCCAGCATTAGTTAGATTCCCGTCTGCACGGGAATGACAGTGGAGTTGTTTGGTTTGGGATCAATAATTTTCTGCATCTAATTCCGTATGCCATTGTGCGCGGATCACATTATTTGTTGCGATGCTTGCCCCCTTAGGGCCGCTATGACTAATCTGAGCTGCTTGGGGACCTAGCGCATATTGGTAATACTGTACCGCTGCTGATACAAATTGTTTGCAGTTGAAGGGAAGTTGGCTGCGGACTTCAAATTCACCATCTTCTTTTATCAGTTCAATATCAGCCATTAAATGAGAATGAAATTGTTGATCAAACTCGACATCAAACAGTATTTTGGCGATCTCTTTAGGTGTGCCGCTGGTATCGACAACGTCTGGGTATAAACCATGAAAAACAAATTTTGCTTTGCTCATTGTATATTGCCCCTTAAGACCGCATATTATTAGTATATAAACCTCTCACGAAAGTGCTAATAATGGAATACACATTAGATACTGATGTCGCTAAATTTGAGATACATCAAGAACCTCAAGGATTGTGGGATTTATGGGTGGATGGAATGCCAACATTAACCTTTGAATCTCCTGAAGATGCTGCCCGCTCTGTCTACAATAAGCGTACTGGGTATGTGGTATGGGATCAGCTGGATGAACATAGTGCGCCTGAGGATATTAATGGTTGGACTAAACACGAGTAGATGAAGTTATGGGTCGATATCGTCCTCCTGCTCCACCAAAGTCAAAATACATCACAGCTGCGGGTAAAGACCGACTTCAAAAAGAACATGATTATTTATGGACAGTAAAGCGTCCCAAGATCACACGTTCAGTGCAGGAAGCTGCTGCGCAAGGAGACCGTTCAGAGAATGCTGAATATATCTACGGCAAAAAGCAACTGCGTGAAATTGACTATCGCGTACGATATTTGCAAAAACGCTTAGGTGATATCACCGTTGTTGACAGTGTGCCGGATGACACTGAATGCGTTTATTTTGGTGCTTGGGTGACGGTTGAGGATGAGCAGGGAAAGCAATCTGAGTACCGTATTGTCGGTCCTGATGAGTTTGATGATGCGCCAGAATATATCAGTATGGACTCGCCACTTGCGTGCGCATTAATGAAAAAACGTATAGACGATGAGGTTTCTGTAAGTTTACCCAATGGTACCCAGGTCTACTGTATAATAGCGGTTAGATATGCATAAAGCCCTGCAGAGAGTGTTGATTATGAAACTAAATACCATAGTTGTTTTGTCATTGGTGATGAGTGTGTGTGTCTTTGAGGCGCAAGCACAACAGCTCTATAAGTGGGTTGATGCTCAAGGCATGACGCATTATGGCGAAACATTGCCTAGTGAGGATATTGATCATGTTGCATTTGAATTTACTGAAGATTACCAAGTGCCTAATTCGCAAGATGATTATTATTCAATCCAAAATCAATTAAAGCGATTGCAAGAACATCGTTCTCAGCAACAGGCTGAGAAACAACAAGCTGCCCAAGCGAGAGCCGCTAACAAGCAAGTCCCTGAGATTATTTATGTACAGGCTAATGAGCCAGAACGCCGTTATTATGTGCCTGCATACTATCCACGTTACAAATCGCATCACTACCATAATAAATATAACGGACATCATCCAAAGAAAGCGCATCAAAAACCTTATATAGAAAAGCCTCGATCTGGCATTTCTCAAAAAGCTAAAGTGAATCGCTCTGGCGCAGTTTTTTCAGCATCACGCTAAAACCGAAGTTATTTGATTAAACATGTTCCACACGTGGGTTTAGTTCGCCCAGCGTTTTTGCTAATGTACACCGCCTCCCATATATACAATTAAACAATTCAGGATACGCTGCATGAGTCAGGTGGTTTTACATCTCGGTGAACAATATATAGAGGAAGATCTCGAATATTATTTTTCTGGAGAGCGCGACAAGAATAATCAAGTGCGCCCCGATCGATCGATTTATAGCATGACGCCTTTTAGCCAGCATATTGAGATGGATTTTGCAGATGGCAAGGTGGGTAATTTTTTCTATCCGTTGTTACCCGAAGCTGTAGATCGCATATATATTGGCATTAGTGTGTCTATGTTTGCCAACCATTGGGGTGCTTCTTTTATTTTAGAATTGTTGAAAAACCTGAAGCCAGGTGGCTCAATTATTGTGCCGGTGTACCCCGAAGGACAAGCAGCAGAGAAAGATTTTTGGTCGCGTAGTTTTCTTGAAAATATATTCTTAAGCCGCGAGCGATGGACCGGGTTTAGTAATATCACTGCCGAGAATGATGGCGTAATGTCTATTCGAGTTGGTAGAAAATGGCCTGAACCTATGCCGAGTAGTATTGAGTGGTTTTTTAAAGAGCGTAGCAATCTTTTGTTAGCAAGCTTGCAGGCAGGTACTACTGGTGGCGATATTAATACTCATATCAAGCAAGCTTTTATTCCTCTATGTAAAACAATATGGGATGAATATGCTGCCAGTGCAGTTACAGAAAGAATTATCAGCCAATACCTAGGGAAAAAACAGCAAAGCGCAATGTTACATGTGGGAGCTGATTATGGAATGTTGGCAAATGATGTGATCTTGTCTTCCTTGGTTAACGTGCAGAGTGCGCACAGTTGGCATATTGGTGAGGTTGATAATGATATAGCGAATAGCATTTCTCGCTATTTTTCTGCTCATACGCAAGATCAACATCAAATGAGTTATGCCAGTATTGGCGAGATTGACTTTGAAGGTTCTCATAATGTGATTGTAGTGAGCAGTGTGTACTCCAAGGTGGGGGCTGATCAATATAAGCAGTTATTACAAGACGCTTGGTCTCATTTGGATAATAAGGGTGTATTAATTGTTCATGAGGATATGACAGAAAATCATACTGACATTGCTAACTTAGATGCCATAGTGGCGCAGATTGGGCCGGTGCTTTATCACTCTGCCATTGCAGCGCGCAGTATTGAGCCGGCGGTTGAGATTAGCCAATATTCCTTGGCAGTAGAAGAAAATTTACGTCAGGAGAAACAAACCAAACAGAATGTGTTTAGAGTGGTACACAAGGTCTAGCTAAATAAGCTCGGTCTCGTGTATTACTAAACAGCTGTTACATAAGTTTGTATTCTGAGAATTCTGCCCAACCGTTAATCTTGCGTCGGTCTTGGCCTGTTCGGCGTGGCGCTTTATTGATTTCATAACGAACCAATTCACGGCGCTCGCTGGCTTCAACACGTCTTTCAGCTAGGCGTCGTTCTTTGCCTATGTATGGATTATTCATTTCGCTGATTCCTTTTCCTACGGTATTGCTTTCATTTTGATTCTGATCAATCGACTCATTATCTATCAAATGCATGCCAGTATCCATCCTCATTATGTCGGTATTTATTGTTAGTATTTTTGTATCCGTTTAAAATGTTCTCCTCAAACTTGCACAATCATGCTAAAAATATATTTGTGGGGTGATTCACTAATTCATCTACCTGGTCCACATTTAGCGACGTTAACTTTTGAGCGAGGGGATGAAGATATAGATAAGGAAACTTCTTATAACCTGGAAATTGGGCTAGGCAGAAATAACAAGCATAGTTCATGGCAAGTGAACACGTTTTATAATCACATCAGCGACTATATTTATTTATCTTTGCTAGACGAAAATAATGATGGTATTGCTGATCGCGTCGATGAGGAAGGAATGTTTGAATTGGATGGTGAGCTGCTCTTGGGTGAATACGCGAATGAAGATGCGGAATTCTATGGTGTAGAAGCAGAAGCAACTATGCGTGCCTATGAAAGTGAATCCGTTACGCTAGATGCGCGCGTGTTTGGCGACTATGTTCGTGCAAAATTCGATGATAGTAGTGTTGGAAATATTCCTCGTATTACACCTTCAAGAATCGGTGTTGGTATTGATACAACATACAAGCAATGGAATGCTAATGTTGATATGACACAAATGTTTGATCAAACTAAATCTGCTCAACTGGAAACTGATACAGATGGGTTTTTGATGTTTAATGCGCGTCTTTCGAGAGATGTTTATATAGGAGATACAGATGTCAGTTTGTTTCTCAAGGCCGAGAACCTGTTTGACGAGGATGCTAGGGTGCATACCTCTTTTCAAAAAGATCGAGTCACGTTGCCTGGGCGTAACATGGTAGCTGGTTTGTCGTTCACTTACTGATTGCTAAAAGCACTAATTGCCATCATGGTTTCTGTGATGGCATTAGTTGGTTAGCTATGAACTTAAATGCGCCAACGAAAATTTTTCTATCCATGGGCAAGACAGATTGGGTTCTAAAAATCCACAGTGACCACCATGTTCTGTGATAAGAATATTTGCAAACTGATTGTTAGCTAACTTAGATTGGTCTTGCCAGGGAATAATAGGGTCATCTTTAGCGAGAACGATGTGTGCGGCTGATTGCAAGGTGCTGAGTCGCTCGCCTGCGATTGAATAGCCATTTAAGTAGGAATTTAAATCTTTAAATCCTGCATATTGTGTTGCTAGGTTTTCGGTCGCCTGTGTTAGGTTTTTACATTTGTTGAAAGTTTGTTTCGAAAACAAATGTGGGAATGCTTCAGCTTTTTGGTAAAAAGAACTTTTCCAACGTTGCATGAAATAGTTTCTATATACCATCAAAGAATTTTCTAGCGCGTGTAAGGTGTGGCTAGGATCAATCACTGGGCAGAATGCAATCGTGCTGTTTAAGCCCAGTTGTTCTTTAGTGGTAAAAGAATTTATGCGCAGTGCAAAATTAGCTCCGAGTGAGAAGCCTATTAGCGAAATGTCTTGGTTGAATTCATGTTGTATATGAACGCATGCATTAATTACTTCTTGTATGCGACAGGAGTGAAATATTTTTTCATTAAGATGATGCGAATTACCATGGTCGCGTAAATTTAAACGCACAACAGTAAAGCCTTGCTTAAATAAAAAATCGCCTAAAGTGATTAGGTATAGAGAATCTGAACAGCCTAGCCAACCATGTAATAGGACTACAACAGGTGCGTTTGTTTGATCTTGCTGATTGTGCTGTGCCGATAAGCGGATTCCGTGGCCGGCGGGGATTATCTTTTGCTTAGCCAATTTGCGAAAATTTTTACTTTTACGCATCGCTACCAGCTTGCGAGCGGGTGAGCCAGCTAAGATGCTATTAGTATGACCGTTACTGAATATTCCTTTTCCAATATAGGGCTGCATGATTTTTCTTCACGAGCAAAGAGTCTAGCTAATTAGCCTTATCAAGCGCTTGTTGTAAATCAGCCATAATGTCGTCGATGTGTTCAATGCCTATTGATAAGCGGACTAGATCTTCACTAACCCCGGCAGTCTTCATTTCTTCTGGAGATAATTGTCTATGCGTTGTGCTGGCTGGGTGACAAGCTAATGATTTTGCGTCGCCAATATTGACCAGTCTTACAATTAAGTTAAGCGCATCTATGAATTTTGCTCCAGCTTCTGCACCACCTTTAATGCCGAAGCTCAAAATTGCTGAAGCGCGCCCACCCATATATTTATCAGCTAACGGTTTATCTAGATGATTTTCCAAGCCTGCATAACGTACCCAGCTAACTTGATCGTGATCTTGTAAATACTTGGCGACAGTGATGGCATTCTCGCAATGTCTGTCCATGCGCACTGCAAGTGTTTCTATGCCCTGCAAAATTTGGAAGCTATTAAATGGAGAAATGGCAGCCCCCATATTGCGTAATGGAACGACGCGTACGCGACCAATAAACGCAGCATCACCCATTGCTTCGGTATACACCACACCATGATAAGAAGGGTCAGGTTCATTCAGCATAGGGAAACGTTTAGCATGTTTGGCCCAAGGAAATTTACCAGAATCCACCACTATGCCACCGATAGTGGTGCCATGCCCGCCCATGTATTTTGTTAATGCGTGAATAACAATGTCTGCGCCGTGTTCAAAAGGTCGGCATAGATAGGGTGAAGGTACAGTATTGTCTACGATTAGCGGGACACCATGACTATGCGCCATCTCTGCGACTGCGCTAATGTCTAAAACATTGCCTGCAGGGTTGCCAATTGTTTCTGCAAATACAGCTTTAGTATTATCATCGATGAGTGCTTCCATACCGGCAATATCATGTTGATCAGCAAAGCGAACTTCTATGCCTAGGCGTGGCAGCGTATGCGCAAATAAATTATAGGTACCGCCATAAAGTGATGAAGCAGAGACAATATTGTCTCCCTGCTGTGCAATTGCAAAAATGGCGTAGGTAATCGCTGACATGCCAGAGGCTAATGCTAATGCGCCAACCCCGCCTTCCATTTCAGTGACGCGTTTTTCCAACACAGAAGAGGTTGGATTCATAATGCGCGTATAAATATTGCCTTCGACTTTTAAATCAAAAAGATCGGCGCCATGCTGAGTATCATCAAACGAATATGAAGTGGTTTGATAGATAGGCACTGCCACTGCCTTAGTAGTGGGTTCAGGTGAATAGCCGCCATGGATTGCAATAGTTTCAATTTTCATATGTTTATTGAGGGTGTAAAAATAATTATTAAGTATCTAGACATGTCACTAGCTAAATTTTAGCAGTCTTTGTCGTTGTCGGGTTAGCAATTCACGCTTGTGAGCGTAGTTGCCAGGTAGGTTGGAATTGATTATCAATAATTTTATGGGAGATTAGCCATTGGCTGGCATCATCACTATCGGCGTAAAACCAGCGCGCCACCGATCCAAGGCGGAAGTTGTAACCCCAAGTATCCATATCATGCATATGAATGGCTTGATTGAAGTTGGGGATATAATCCGATAATACGAGCTGTAGAAAGCAGCATGCATTTTCGATCAGAGCTGAGCCGCCGGCATCATGAGAGTCATTATTGCGTTGCTCAGGCGTCATGCAGATAAAATGGCAAGCTTCATGAAGTAGTGAATGAATGGGAGTGTCTTCTCTGGCGAAGAGTGTTGATTGGAAGCGGCCAGCTTCTGGAGCCCCCCAAAAGCTATAGGGAATGTCATTGCTCATATCCACTTCTTCTAGATTTAATTGGTAACGGTCAAAAAGTGAGCGCAAAGCAGTTATTTGGATGTTTTTTAAACTATGCATTTCTACGTTTGGTCGGTCATAGAGCTAGTAATCGTCAACTTGACCGATATCAAATAGTGTAGCGAAAAGTATTGAAGTGGCATACGATTTTGCTCATTTAATGTATACTAGCGCCCGCCCGGTGGGCACCATTGTATGGATATTCAAATAGGAAAGATCACTGATGATTTCACATGTACGACGAATTACTTTATTCAGCTTATTGGTAATCAGTTCTCACACATTTGCTGCAGGCGATGTAGCGCGTGGAGAAGCTAGAGGGGAAACTTGCCTTGGCTGTCATGGTGTAGTTAGCTATACCAACGTTTACCCTACTTATAAGGTACCAAAATTAGGTGGCCAACATGCTGATTATTTGGCGGCAGCGCTTAAGGCTTATCGTTCAGGCGAACGTTCTCATAAGACTATGCGAGCTCAAGCAACTAACTTAAGTGATCAGGATATCGAAGATATCGCGGCTTACTTAGCATCGCTTAAATAATAACCACCAACAGTTATATTAGTTAGAATTAAAAGGAAATTAGATGAAACGCTTGATTCTTATTTTATTGGTACAAGTTGTGTTTGCTGCTAGTGCTATAGCCGGTGGTGGTAACGCTGCTGCAGGCAAAGAAAAATCACAAACTTGCGTGGCTTGTCACGGGGAAGCAGGAATGAGTGCTGTGGCAACATTCCCAAATATTGCGGGTCAATATGAAGATTACTTATATGTTGCACTGACAGACTATAAGTCTGGATCGCGAAATAACCCGATTATGAGCGGAATAGTTGCTGCGCTTAATGAGCAAGATATGAAGGATTTAGCTGCATATTATGCTAGCTTAGATGGTTTAGAAACCCTAGATCTTCCTAGTAAGTAACACTAAACGCACTTAGCGGAATACTGCTAAGTGCGTTTATTTCTTAAGATTTGTTCTGTTCCCATTCTTCTGGGGTATACGCTTTAATTGTTAATGCATGCAGCTCGCCGCTGGCAATCTGGGCATTCACTGTTTTATAGACCAACTGATGTTCCTTGAGCATGCTGAGGCCCTCAAATGCTGGGCTGATTACCGTTGCTTCATATTTACCACCATCACCTGTGACAATAGCTTCTGCGTTAGTGATGCCGTCTTCAATTAACTTTTTTATTTCTGATGTTTCCATGACTATTTATAGTGAGTGATTACTTTTTGCTAATTATTCGGATAAGTGTAACTCACTGGCAAAGTTTATTTGCTATCTCTGACAGGGAGTAAAGCTTTATTCCGAAGGTTCTGAGTCAACGATAGTCGCGAGTTCGTCGCCAATTTGAGATTTTCTCCAGCCTGACTCAACTCTACTTTGTTTCCCTAGTACCAAATCCACCAATGACTTTCGATTCGCTAATAAAGACGCAGAAGTGTTGATCTGTTCAGCACGATGGCGAGAAAATTCCATAAGCCTCTTAATTAATGCTTTTTGTTCTTTGCTGAGTCTGTTATCAGCGGGTTCTTGTAAATCCTCGATGATATTAGTGGGAATAGATTGTTGTAAAATTTTGCTAATATCATTTGAATGGCGCATCGATTTAGGTGCGTGTTGTTTCAGGCACTGGGAGATAGATTCGCCGCTGAAGTCTTTTAGCTGGCAGGCTTCAAGAATCGCGGGGTCTGGCAATATCCATCGTCTAGGTAAATTCTTGGTTTGTGCAGATTGTTCACGCCAGTGAGCGATTCTACGCACATAGTAAAATTGCTTTGCACTCAACTTGCCAATCCCTTTGACTTGCATCCAGGCATTTTCAGGGTCAACAAAATAATTGGATGAGAGTAATAACTTTTCACATTCTTCGGCTAACCAGGGAGTTCTATTTTCCGTGTCTAAATCAGATTCTAATTTGCTATATAAAGGTCCGAGATGAATCACATCATCTAAAGCGTAGTCAATTTGGGCTGCGGACAGAGGTCGTTTTTTCCAATCGGTGCGGCTTTCAGTTTTGGCTAAATGAACAGACGACTTTTGTGCGACTAGCTCAGCGTAACTAATTTGTTCATCTAATCCTAAAATACTGGCAGCGACTTGAGTATCAAACAGTGGTTTTGGGATCAGCTGATATTCGGCATACAATACTTCTAAGTCTTGGCGACAGGAATGAAAAATTTTAAGCTGAGATTCTTTTCGAAGTAGCTCCAGTAATGGATCAATATGGTCTAAGCTAAGCACGTCGATACATGCGCTGACTTCATCGGTCGCAATCTGAATTAAACATAGGATTGGGTAATAAGTAGATTCGCGCATGAACTCTGTATCCATGGCCAGCCAAGGAGCAGGAGAGATCTGCTCTACAAATGATTCTAAATCGGTAATGGTAGTGATGACGTTGGGGGGCATTCTGAGTAATAATTTTATTTGAGTAATAGTAATGAAACAAACATGGTTGCGTGATTATATTCGGCTTTTGCTGTTACTTATGACTGCCACTTGTTGCGCGGTATCCTCAGTGTCTGCCGACTGGCAATCACTATACTATCGAGACCACCCCTTTGTGGGAAAAGTTTACTCGATTAAAGATAAATCGTGGATTTCACCTCAACAGTTGGATAAAAATATTCAACATGAGCAATTCATATTATTAGGTGAAACACATACCAACCCCGATCACCATATTGGTCAAGCTAAGATCATAGAGAAATGGCTTTCTTTAGAGCAGCCTTCAGCACTAGTATTTGAAATGTTGGCCTATGATGACTGGGCCGAGTTACAGGCTGAGTATTCATCCCAGCAGTCATTAGCAAGCCTGCATGAAAAGCTGGAAGAAATCGCTGGGCAATGGGAATGGGAATTATATAAGCCCATTTTAGAAGTGCAGATCAAATATCAACTGCCGATGGTGGGTGCGAATCTCACTCGTGTGCAGATAGACGAAATCTCTTCGGGTGAAAAATGTCGAGTTTCACGACAAGGCGTAGCACTAGAGTTTTGTGATTCCCTTACAGACGATATGCAAGCTTCCATTAAACAACTGATTTTTGATGCTCATTGCGGTTACTTGCCGCTAGAGCATACAAAGCCATTGCTGCGTGTTCAGATGGCTAAAGATGCGTCATTTGCATTATCGTTGGCCAATATGGGGAATACTCATAAAGTGGCTCTCATTGCGGGCGCAGTTCATGTTCGCAAAGATATCGGTGTGCCTGTACACTTGCAGCGCTTAGATAAACAATCTGTCAGTATCGCATTTGTTAATGTTGATCCTGGCAAATTGAATATAGAAGAATATATGGGTGATGCTGATTTAAGCCAGCAATTTGATTATATTTACTTCACGCCTAGCGAACGCAATCAAGATCCCTGCGTTGAGTTTGCTGAGCAATTAAAGAAAATGAAAAAGTTAACCAAATAGTCGTACTGCCATGCAAGATAAAATCACAACTGATCGAATAAAAAGTCTACAAAAACATTTAGAGCAAGAGAGCCCGTTATTGGTGTCTGTTGTTGATAAATTTATTGAGCTGGATGAAGTGGGTTTGGGGCTTGGAGTGTTGGACGCACGTGATTCATATACGACAGAAATCTCATGGTGGCCGCTTATTTCAATATTGGGAACATTCTCGGCCGGTAAATCGAGTTTTATTAACCAATATGTAGGAGACACGATTCAGAAAACGGGTAATCAAGCAGTCGATGATAAATTCACCGTGCTTTGCTTTAGTAGCGATGACACCGTACGCGTATTACCAGGAATAGCTTTAGATGCAGATCCACGCTTTCCATTTTATCAAATGAGTGAAGCAATTGATAAAGTGGCGGAAGGTGAAGGTTCGAGAATCGATACTTACCTGCAATTAAAAACTTGTCCTACTGATGTCATGCGAGGCAAGATCCTCATTGACTCGCCAGGATTCGACGCTGATTCGCAACGTGATTCTACATTACGAATTACAGATCATATTATTAATCTTTCCGATTTAGTCTTGGTGTTCTTTGATGCCAGGCACCCAGAACCTGGTGCGATGAGGGACACGCTGGAGCATTTGGTTGCCGGCACAGTGCGTCGCAAAGATGCGAATAAGATAATGTTTATCTTGAATCAAATTGATACCACCGCCGCTGAAGATAACTTGGAAGACGTAGTGGCTGCATGGCAACGCGCCATCGCTCAAGGCGGATTAGTCAGTGGTAGCTTCCATACCCTATATAATGAAGAAGCAGCGGTTAAGATTGAAGACCCAAGTTTAGAGCAGAGATACAAGCGCAAACGTGATGCTGATTTGCATGAAATCACAAAACGTATTGCACAAGTGAGTGTTGAACGTGCTTATAGAATTATCGGTGCGTTAGAGAATTTCTCTAACCGCATTGAAAAAGAAATTGTCCCTGAATTGCAGACAGCCGTGAGCGTATGGAAAAAACGCGTACTGATTGCGGATGCCATTGTTTTAATCCCATTATTTATTTTCTTTTTATCCTACACAATTTCTCATGGTTACTGGCAAGGGTTTAGCTTTGCTATTCCGGGCATGTCAGAAGATAGCTATGGTGGCGTTATGTCTAATGTATTGTTAGTCGCAGTTGCCGCAGTATTTATATTGGTGCATTTTGTTATTAGAGGCACTATTGCGAAATGGTATGCGCGTGGCTTAGCAGAAGATGGCTACTATGGAAATTTACGAGCAGCATTCCTTAAAAATACACGCTGGTTTAAAAGTGTATTGTTTGGACGCTTAACCGGTTGGGATCAAAAAGCGATGGATAAAATTAGTGAATTGCGTGATTCGGCTGATGGTTTTGTACAGAACCTTAATGATCAATATACTAATCCATCGGGCAAGTCCTCATAAGTATTGTCATTCCCGTCTTCATTAGAGGTTGCTTTTATGCCTCTGGTCAAGACGGAAATCTACCCCAAGTTATATTCTGCTGGTTGGTAAATGACAGTCATCAGTTGTCCAATTGAAAACTATTCCAGATAAAAATTTATCGCTAGGCTTTGCGTTAGCTGGGTTTGGCACATTATTATTTTCGTTAAAGTCTATTTTCATTAAATTCCTCTATGCGGAAAATATGGATGCAGATCAGGTGTTGGTCATGCGTATGGTTTTATCGTTACCTATTTATATGGGTATGTTGATATGGTCGTTACCTAAAAATTCATCTGATTTAGATTTAAATTATAAAACGATAATGACAATTTTCGTGCTGGGGTTTTTTGGCTACTATTTGGCGTCGTTACTAGACTTGATGGGTTTGGAGCTAATCAGTGCGCAACTAGAGCGCTTAAGTTTATTTACTTACCCATTTATGGTGGCACTGTTAGGTTATTTTTTCTTTAATGAAAATATCACGCGACGAATTATTGTTTCTTTGATTGTTACCTATGCAGGCTTATATGTAGTCATGGGGCATGAACTAAAGTTGACAGGCGAGGGAGTGGTTGAAGGAACGCTCATGGTGTTGGGTGCGGCATTAAGCTTTGCATTCTATGTGTTATTTAGTAAACGCTATATTAGGAAACTAGGCTCCCAGTTGTTTACTTGCATTGCAATGATTTCTTCTTGCGTATTTGGTCTGTTTCATGGTGTTGTAGTGTTGGATTTCTCGGACTTATCGATTACTCATGCCGCATGGTTCTGGCTAGTGATGCTAGTGATTTTAAGCACAGTGATTCCAAGTTTTATGATGACAGAGGCATTAGATAGAATCGGCGCCACGCAAACAGGTATTGTCGGAATGCTAGGGCCAATATTTACTATCGCGTTAGCGATTTATCTATTAGACGAACCATTTAGTGTGTGGTTAGTGCTTGGTGTTGCGTTGACGATGGTCGGTGTAGCTAATTTAGTGAGAAGTGGTAATTGAATGCCTCGTCTCACACTAATATTGATATTTCATACTAATAATAGAGCGTCATCTCCGACTTGATCGGAGATCCAGCCGTGCATTGAATAAGTTGAGATAATGATTGCTCCAGGATTCGCGGATGCATGAGTATCAAGGTGATCTAATCTAAATCTGTCGTTCTACGCACCGCTCGCATGACAATATAAATCCATGGCCAAACAATGGCGCTGGCTAGTGCTGGCGACCAATAGGTCCAGGACTCAGGGTCTTGCCCTAAAACACCATACACCCACAACGAAACACTCATGTGTGGCAGCAAGATCATTGCAATGAATAATGCTTGTTGATGTAACGGATAACTACGCACACGTTGATAAAAACGAATACTAATAAATGCGGTCAGTGCAAAGCCCAGTGCGTGTTGTGCTAATAAGGCGCCACGCAAAACATCCACCATTAATCCAAGCCCCCAGGCAGAACCAACACCAATCCATCTAGGTGTCGTCATGCTCCAATAGATCACTAACAATAATATCCATTCAGGGCGAAACGGTTCTGCCCATACGGGAATAGGCATAATGGTAAGTAAGGTGGCGATAACAAATGAGCCAATTAATACATAATATGTTCGTGTTGTTCTGCGCATATTATGGTGTTTCTTGTTCAGTATCAGATTCAGCAGCGTTGGCGTTATCTGGGCTGCTATTACTTTCTTCTGAGTTTAATTCATCATCTTCGGGAGAATTTGTCCATAAGAGTAATACTTCGCGTATTGTGTCTAAGTCAGCCAAAGGACGCGCTTCTATGTGTAGAAAAGCATCGCCAGGTCGGTTGTTAATCACAGTAACTTCTGCAATCGGGTAATTGGGTGGGTAACGTCCATCTAAGCCTGACGTATGTAGTAAGTCGCCGACACGAATATCTGCAGACAGAGAAACATTTTTCAATTCGACACGATCAGTTTTTCCGCTACCTACAAGTAGTGCGCGTAAATTTGTTCGATTACTTTCTGCAAGTAATGCATGGTTGGGATCGGAGATGAGTAATGCGGTTGAATGCATCGGGTAGACTTCAACGATTTGTCCAATAATGCCTTTTGCGGCAATAAGTGGTTGGCCGTCAAACACGCCTTGGCGTTTACCCTTGTTTATAGTGATCAATTGTTTAAACGGGTGCAGGTCGACTGACAAAATTTCAGCAATCAATACTTTCTCGTGAGACGTCTGAATGGGGGAGCCGAGTAGCTGTCTCAGGCGCGCGTTTTCTTGTTCTAGTAGTGCTAAGCGTTGTAACTTTGCTTGGTTGAAAAGTGCTTGTTCGCGTAACCTTTCATTGTCATTTAGTAAGTCAGAACGTGCCGCAAGATTTTCGTTGAATATTTCACTAATGGCGGAAGGCAGGTGTGCCAAGTACTGTAGCGGGTAGGTGGCCGTTGCCAGTGAAGAACGAACGACTTGCAAGTGCTGGTAACGATGATCTATCGTCATAATGACAACGGATACAATCACCAAAATTAGCAGCCTGGATGATGCAGATGCATCAAATGTGAATAGAGGTTTTATAGTGATCCTCCGACCATCAAATGTGGATGGCTAACTGTTTAGTCTCCAGTTAACAAATCGCTGCCAAATTCGTCAAGCATTTCGAGTACTTTGCCGCCACCACGTGCAACAGAAGTCAGTGGGTCATCTGCAACAATCACAGGAATGCCGGTTTCTTCCATGATCAAGCGATCAAGGTCACGTAGCAAAGCGCCACCACCAGTGAGTACGATGCCACGTTCTGCGACATCCGCGCCTAATTCTGGAGGCGTTTGCTCAAGTGCAGTTTTCACTGCGCTGACTATTCCATAGAGTGGTTCTTGCAGGGCTTCTAAAATTTCATTGCTATTGAGAGAGAAACTCTTAGGGACGCCTTCGGAAAGGTTTCTACCTTTGACTTCAATTTCCAGCATATCTTTGCCTGGGTAAGCAGTTCCGATTTCTTGTTTGACTCGCTCAGCGGTGGCCTCACCAATCAATACGCCATAATTTCGGCGTACATAGCTGATAATGGCATCGTCGAATTTATCACCACCGATACGCACTGAGGCTGAGTAAACAATGCCATTGAGAGATAACACGGCGACTTCAGAAGTACCGCCACCAATGTCTAGAATCATTGAGCCACGCGCTTCATCAATCGGCAGGCCTGCGCCAATTGCAGCGGCAATCGGTTCTTCAATTAAGTACGTTTTTCGAGCGCCGGCACCATCGGAAGACTCACGAATAGCACGTCTTTCCACTTGGGTTGCGCCGCAAGGGACACAAACCAATACGCGTGGGCTAGGGCGTAAAATCATATTTTTATGCACGGCGCGGATAAAATGCTGCAACATGCGCTCTGTCGTGGTGAAATCAGCAATCACACCGTCTTTCATCGGGCGGATAGCTTCAATATTCGTGGGTGTACGACCTAACATTCTTTTGGCGCCAGAACCGACCGCTTCAATTGAGCGGGTGCCGGTGTTCGGGTCGTTACGAATGGCGACTACCGAAGGTTCGTTGAGAACAATACCTTTGTCTCGCACATAAATAAGTGTATTGGCAGTGCCGAGATCAATAGAAAGGTCGTTAGAAAATAATCCTAGAATTCGTCCAAACATGTGGGGGAAATGTCTTTAATAATCATTGGAATAGAAACGGTACTCTAACAGCGGGTATGGGTTTGGGCAAGACGTTATATATGGTACCTTTCTGTACCTTATCGAGGAGCAATTTATGGCACTTTCAACGGAAGATGTTCGCGATATTGCCAAACTGGCAAAATTGCAAATTAATGAAGATGAGCTTGATCGCTACAAGCAAGATCTTTCTCGCATATTGGAATTTGTCGAACAGATGAATCAGGCCGATGTGGAGAATATTGAGCCAATGGCGCATCCACAAGACATGATGCAATCGTTACGCGCCGATGAGATCGCAGAAACTAATCAACGCGAAAAGTTTCAGCAGATTGCGCCGGCAACTCAAGACGGTTTATATCTCGTTCCTAAAGTTATCGAATAAATTTCGCATTATTAGCAATACACAACCTATCTTTTATTTATGCATAAGTTAACAGTCGCACAACAAGCGAAAGCACTCGCTGCTAAAGAGTTTAGTAGTGAAGAATTAGTCGGTCATTATGTTCAGCGCATCGAAGCGCATGACGAACAATTAAATTCGTTTGTGACTTTCACTCCTGAACAGGCAATAGAGAATGCCAAGCAAGCTGATGCGCGCGGTGCGCAAGGTGGAATATTAAATGGTATTCCTATCGCGCTAAAAGATATCTTTTGTACTGATGGTATAAAAACAACTTGCGCATCACGCATGTTAGATAATTTTGTAGCACCCTATGATGCCACTGTAGTGACAAAGTTAAATCAAGCAGGCGCTGTGTCTTTAGGGAAAACAAACATGGATGAATTTGCGATGGGTTCATCTTCTGAATCAAGTTACTACGGTGTGGTAAAAAATCCTTGGGATACAGAACGTGTCCCCGGTGGATCATCAGGCGGCTCTGCCGCTGCAGTGGCAGCGCGATTAGCGCCTGTTAGCATGGGCACAGATACGGGTGGTTCAATAAGACAGCCCGCTGCTTTGTGCGGTATAACAGGATTAAAACCTACTTACGGCCGTGTCTCACGGTTTGGCATGATTGCCTATGCGTCTAGTCTGGATCAAGGTGGTCCTTTTGGTATTAGTTCTGAAGACTGTGCGTACATGTTGCAGGCTATTGCCGGGCATGATGCACGTGACTCAACTAGTGTTGATCAGCCGGTGCCAGATTATGTCGCCGGATTAAACCAATCAGTGAAAGGTTTGAGAATAGGACTGCCAGAAGAGTTTTTTCAAGAAGGATTGGCTCCAGAGCTTGCTGCAAAAATACATCAGGCCTGCGATGTGCTTAAAGATTTAGGTTGTGAAATCAAACCTATCTCCTTGCCTAATGCAAAGTTAGCCATCGCCGCTTATTATGTAATTGCGCCTGCGGAATGTTCATCAAACTTATCGCGTTTCGATGGTGTTCGTTATGGCTATCGCTGTGACAATCCCAAAAATTTAGAAGATATGTATTCTCGCTCACGCAGCGAAGGATTTGGTGAAGAAGTTAAGCGACGCATTATGGTCGGTGCTTATGCATTATCCGCAGGGTATTACGATGCTTATTATCTTAAAGCACAAAAAATACGCCGATTAATCAGTGATGATTATCGGGCTGCGTTTAGCCAAGTCGATGCAGTACTAAGTCCCACCACGCCAACTACTGCATTTAAAGTAAATGAAAAGTCAGATGATCCAATCACCATGTACCTATCTGATATTTACACCATCGGCGTCAATTTAGCTGGCTTGCCAGGTATTTCATTGCCGGTCGGTTTCCAGCAAGGCTTGCCAGTGGGTATGCAGTTAGTGAGTAATTATTTTGAAGAACAAACATTATTAAATCTCGGGCATCAGTATCAGCAACAGACTGATCATCATTTGCAAATGCCAAAAGAGTTTGAATAGGTGATGAGTATGGAATGGGAAGTGGTTATCGGGCTGGAAATACACACACAGCTAAACACCAAGACAAAAATATTTTCAGCAGCAGCCACGGCTTATGGTGCAGAACCAAATACACAAGCATGTGCGGTTGACTTGGGGTTACCGGGTGTGCTGCCGGTGTTGAATAAAGAAGCCGTCGCTAAAGCAGCCATGTTTGGTTTAGCCGTTGATGCCACAATTAATGATGGTTCTGTGTTCGACCGTAAAAATTATTTTTATCCTGACTTACCTAAAGGCTATCAAATCAGCCAATTAGCGATTCCTATCGTTGAGCACGGGAAATTAGAAATCGCTTTAGAAGATGGTTCCACAAAAGTAGTGGGAATTACACGTGCACATTTAGAAGAAGATGCAGGCAAATCCTTGCATGAAGATTTTGATGGCATGACAGGTATCGATTTAAATCGAGCAGGCACACCGTTAATAGAAATTGTCTCAGAGCCTGAAATGAGCTCAGCTAAAGAAGCCGTTGCTTACATGAAGAAGATTCATTCCATCGTTCAGTACTTGGGTATCTGTGATGGCAACATGCAAGAAGGGTCATTCCGTTGCGATGCTAACGTATCTGTAAGACGCAAGGGTGAAACAGAACTAGGTACGCGTACCGAAACAAAAAACCTTAACTCATTTAGATTTGTAGAACGTGCGATCAACTATGAAATAGAGCGCCAAATCGATGTCATTGAAAGCGGTGGTCGTGTCGCGCAAGAAACACGCTTATACGATGCCGATGATGATTCAACTCGCACCATGCGCAGCAAAGAAGAAGCCAATGATTACCGCTACTTCCCTGACCCAGATCTACTGCCCGTTAAGCTTGATCCTGAGTTATTGGCACAGTTACAAAAAAGCCTGCCAGAATTGCCCGATGCAAAAGAAAAACGCTTTTGTAGCGAATATGGTTTAAGTGCAGAAGATGCCGGGCAATTAAGTGCCTCACGAGAAATGGCCGATTATTTCGAACAAGTTGTTAGTCATGCAAACGGTCAAGCCAAAATGGCAGCCAACTGGGTGTCAGGTGAATTGTCTGGGGCGCTGAATCTTAACAGCCTCGAAATAGATCAAAGCCCAGTCAGCGCTGAAAGACTTGCGCAGTTAATTTCACGTATTGCAGACAACACGATTTCCGGCAAGATTGCCAAAGAAGTATTCCAAGACATGTGGAGTAATGACAAAACACCGGATCAAGTCATCGAAGAAAAAGGCTTGCAGCAAATTTCAGATGTGGGTGAGCTAGAAGCGATTGTCGATAAAGTCATTGCTGAAAATCCTAAGCAAGTTGAGCAATATTTATCGGGGAAAGACAAAGTGTTTGGTTTCTTCGTGGGTAATGTAATGAAGCTGACTAAAGGCAAAGCAAATCCAGCACAAGTAAACGAGTTGCTAAAAAAGAAACTTGTTTAAAAGGACTCTGAGCCATTTTAAACTATTATGGCGTAACGAATATTAAAGTAAGAGTCGTTCGTCATTCCCGCGTGACCGCCAAGGATGGCGGAAATATTAGAAATGCAGGAGTAATTTCTAATGAAGGCGGGAATCCAACAGATGATTAACTTTACTAATACAGTTAATTGAAACCACAATTACTCAGGGCTTAATAAGAATCTTCCCTTCAGACTTCCAAATTTCAAGCAACTCATGCAACGCCACTGGTATCGCAACATCAGGATGCTCTGCACAATAATCCTTTAACCAAATAAATGTATCTTCCGGAGTGCTCGCGCCGGAGACATCATAAACATCGTTATCCGCATAATTCACCCCAGAGACAAACCCGCTAGCCCAAGACTGATACAAGCGAATATTTTGCACTGCCTGTTGAAAGCCAACATTCTTAGGAAGGATGTCATGATTCAAGTCTTTGCAAACAGTCCCGCCCCAACCTTGCGCGCTGAAAGGTGCTACTTCATTAGACTCAAAAGATTTGCTTTTTGTCGTCGCGCAACCGCCCGCAAACAAACTGATCAATAAAATACATGTGTAATGAATAAATCGCATAGCAGACATTATTACATAATTATCTTTATCGTCGCGCATATAGCAATGCGATGCACTAATTGTGATCAATCAACCTATCCTGCGTCTTTATTTCCGTAACTAAATAGTTACTCAGCAAGCAAACAGTTGTTCATAAGAAAATAGCTATTCATAAACAATATAGTCACTTGTAAGTAAATAATCATTCCCAAGTAAATAGTCATTCCCGCGTGACCGCCAAGGATGGCGGAAATATTAGAAATGCAGGAGCAATTTCTAATGAACGCGGGAATCCAGCACACGCTAAACATTACGCCATCTGATCAAGAATTCGCACATAAATAAAAAACACCATCAAGCGATTCTATTAATAGCGGCAGAACAACAAGTTGCGAATAGAATGTAAAAAATAAATCAAACATTGATGAAAAATATAACTGTAAATCAATAATAGTGTCATATTAGATTAATTTGACAATAACAAATAAAGTCTGACACTCTTCTGTAAAAATAAAATACTAAGGGGAAACTATCATGAAGCAAAAAAGCCAACTTGTATTTTTTACGTTAGTATTTTATTTTTCACTTTCTTTTTTAGTCTTCGCGTATAGCAATACTTTAGTTGGTTCTATCCCAGGCCAATTTAATGTCGGCAGTACCGGTGCCGCCGAATACAGTATTCCCATCGAATTACCACCCGGCACCGCCGGTGTGCAACCGCAACTCTCTCTAAACTACAACAGCCAAGGCGGTAATGGTTTGTTAGGTGTGGGTTGGTCATTAGGCGGTTTGTCTGTCATCCACCGTTGTCCCGCAACTAAAGCTAAAGATGGATTCATTGATGAGGTAGATTTCGATAGCAATGATCGTTTTTGTTTGGATGGGCAACCATTAATCGCCATTAGTGGAACATACGGTGCTGCAAACACTGAGTATAGAACAGAGCTCGATGGATTTTCAAAAATAGTATCGTACGGTTCTACCGGCAATGGGCCACAGTACTTCAAAGTCTGGACTAAATCCGGCGACATCATGGAGTATGGTAACAGCCTAAACATTCCAAATGATTCATTAGTCAATCCACCGTTTGCCGACGGTACTACTCAGCCTGATGCCCTATGTTGGCTGCTGAATAAAGTTAGTGACAGCGTGGGTAATTATATGACTATCACTTATTTTGAAGATGAAACCACTGGAGAAAATTATCCATTAAGTATTAACTATACTGGAAATGCCAATCAAAATTTAACGCCATATAACTCGGTTGAGTTTGAGTACGAAAGCAGGAGTGATACGAGGGTATCATATACTTCAGGATTAAAAAGAGCGGCTAATAATCGTCTTGTGAAGATCGAGGTAAATGCACTTTCTAAAATTCGTGAATATAATTTAAATTACACTATAGCTAATACTTCAAACCAGTCGGTAATTGAAAATGTAGATATGTGTGATGGGCAAAGCAATTGCCTTGGAAGTACCAATATTATTTGGAATTCAGCAACAGTTAACACTACTCCTTGGCAAGATAATCTTGATTATAAATTGCCTGCATCAATTGCTGTGAATATAAATGGAGAAGTATCTGATTACGGCGTTCGTTTTGTTGATTTGAATGGCGATGGACTACAAGACATTGTTCAGTCAGTGTATTGGAATGCGTCGGATCAACCCTCTAAGGCATGGTTGAATACAGGGACTGGTTGGGTCGAATCTCTTAGTTATGCACCACGTGCTGCAATTGTAACAAAGATAGGAGATCAAGTTTATGATTATGGCGTTCGCTTTGTTGATCTAAATGGCGATGGATTACAAGACATGGTGCATTCCGTGTATTGGAGTGCATCGGATCAACCCTCTAAGGCATGGTTGAATACAGGGTCAGGATGGGAGACTACTAGCACGCCTGAGTACGAGCCACCTGCGGCCATCGTAACTAAGATTGGTGATCAAATTCATGATTATGGCGTTCGTTTTGTTGATTTGAATGGTGATGGATTACAAGACATGGTGCATTCTGTGTATTGGAGTACATCTGATCAACCATCCAATACGTGGTTGAATGATTCTGATACTAATGACAGGGTGATTGAGATTGAGAATACACTTGGTATTACTATCGGCATTGATTACAAGCCAATAACCGACTCTTCAATTTATTCAGATGGCATAGTTAATAGTCGCATTTATAAAAATAGTGATGCATCTTTGGAATGTGATAATGAATATGTGTCACCAAATTGTTCAATAGTTAATATACAACCTTCAATGTATGTGGTCAGTCAATCACGCACCGATAATGGTGTCGGCTCCCAAAACTCATTTGTGATTGTGCTCACAATAATTGAGTTACTAGCTAAGGTTATAGGCCACTAAGACGAACCGCTGTAATTAATTGATTATCTGCGGACTTATGTATGTGACTGAAGATAGTCAAATTAGGTGCAGCAGTTCATCGGTCGTTAATAACCGCTGATCCATGTGCTTGTAATACGCAGTGGTGAAATGCAGCGCTATTTTGAGGGCTGTTATGTTCTAGTGCAGATGATGAGAAGTTATAAGTCTAGCCATAGTTTCAGTGGCTTACGCATGCCAGCAATCTTGCAACCTTGTTGGCCATAGCCGTATGGAAATAATGCATATACATATTTGCGCGTTGCATTATCTTTGCCGATGTCTTGGCGTAAATTTTTTAGGATCGTGCGAAGTTCTGGTACGACACCAGAGTCAGAATATAGTTGACGTATCATGTGAATCACACGCCAATGATCTTTGCTT
>CALJEX010000033.1 GCA_938074525.1 uncultured Gammaproteobacteria bacterium | reverse complement strand
GCTAAATTTACTGAAACTATTTTCTATCAGAAATCTATAAAGTTATTTGCATTTGATTTTGGTAGTTCAGATAGTGGTCGTGATATTGGTTACGATATTAGTAATCGTATGTGGCCTAGTTTGACTATTGCCGTGCCTCATTTGATTATTGGGTTGCTTGTTACAATTACCTTTGCTTTGTTAATAGCATTTTTCCGCGCGAGTTATATTGATTATTGGGCGGTGATTATTTGCGTGGCCTTAATGTCAATTTCCACATTATTTTATATTATTGGTGGGCAATTTGTGATTGGAAAATTGCTCAAGGTGGTTCCAATTTCAGGTTATGACACAGGGTTAGATTCACTTAAATTTTTAATACTTCCGGTTGTGATTGGCATCATCGGTGGTATCGGTTCAGGTACACGCTGGTATCGAACAATCTTTTTGGAAGAGATTGGCAAAGATTATGTGCGTACCGCACGTTCAAAAGGCATTTCTGAGCAACTGGTGTTATTTAGGCATGTGTTACGCAATGCTTTAATTCCTATTCTTACTGGTGTGGTCGTTGTATTGCCGCTGCTATTTATGGGTAGCCTATTGACTGAAAACTTTTTTGGTATCCCAGGATTAGGTAGTTATACGATAGATGCAATTAATCGCCAAGACTTCGCGATCGTGAGGTCAATGGTTTACTTGGGTTCAGTGCTATACATTATTGGTCTTATCTTGACGGATATTTCTTATACGTTAGTTGATCCTAGAATTCGCCTTAGTTAATGATTGAATGATCATGCCATTTCAACCGACACTGTTAATCACTGATGCGCTTTTCTTTGCGTTGACTGCAGTCATTATTATTTTTGTCATGATGGCAAGAAAAAGAGAGCATCTGCGTCGTCCATGGGAAAAGGTGATTAAGCGAACTACAGGTGCTGTGTCATTAGTTATTCTGGTTTGTTACTACTCGATAGCTTTGCTTGATTCTATGCACTTTAGGCCTAAATTAGACAATGTGACTGATTCTGAATATCAGTATTCTAATGAAATACTAAGTGTATTAGATGTGCTGATGACGCCGATGCGTACTCAAGTTGAGAAGACTTTTTCAGCGCCATTAGCAACGCAGTTGTTTTCTAAACAAATGGTTCAGCAGGATGATGGATCAATGCAACAAATATATCCGCGTTTAAAATATGGCGGCGCATATCTTGACGACCCCAACACGCAGAAATGGGATGATATTTTACAGATTAGTATAAAGGCGACAATATTTGCAGTATTGTGTTGGGGTGCATTTTGGTTGTTAATGATATGGCGTCATTCAAAATCTCAGCAATCTAATTTTTCTAGCTGCTTTAAAAAATTTATCAGCGGTGAAACAAGTTATCCATTGCGAGCTATCGCCATCACTACTGGTTTGGTCACGATAGCGATATTTGTATCAATGTTTATTGGCTCAAACTATCATTTATTTGGTACGGATAAGGTAGGTCAGGATGTTTTCTATCAAGCGATAAAAAGCATACGCACAGGGATATTGATTGGCGCATTAACAACTTTAGTGATGTTGCCAGTTGCGATTACTCTGGGTGCGATGGCTGGATTTTTCCGCGGTTGGGTGGATGATGTTATTCAATATATTTATACAACGCTAAACTCGATACCGCATGTGCTGTTAATTGCGGCGTCGGTTTTATTGCTGCAAGTGTATATAAGTAATAATGCGGAAGGTTTTGATAGCTTAACTGAACGTGCTGATTTACGTTTATTGTTTCTGTGTTTAATTCTAGGGATAACTAGTTGGACAGGTCTATGTCGGTTACTACGTGCTGAAACATTTAAATTGCGTGAAATGGAATATATTCAAGCGGCAACCGCATTTGGAGTGAAGAAGGCGAATATTCTTACTAGACATATCATGCCTAATTTTATGCATATTGTGCTTATTACTGTGGTGCTTGATTTTAGTGGTTTGGTATTAGCTGAGGCGGTGCTCTCATATATTAATATTGGCGTCGATCCAGCAACTAATAGTTGGGGAAATATGATCAATCAGGCGCGTTTAGAAATGGCGCGTGATCCCGCAGTATGGTGGTCATTAACTGCTGCATTTATCTTTATGTTCACCTTAGTGTTATTTGCCAATCTGTTTGCAGATGTGGTTAGAGATGCTCTAGACCCTCGCGTTTCAGGTTCGGAATAAAGTTATGACGTTACTAAAAGTAAATCATTTATGTACTGATATAAAATTGTCAGATCGAACCATACATGCAGTAAAAGAAGTTTCGTTTGAAGTAAATAGTGGTGAGACATTTGCTTTGGTTGGTGAGTCTGGTTCTGGTAAATCAATTACTGCACTGTCTATGGCTAGACTTCTGCCTGATGCAGCAAAAATTACTCAAGGTGAAATTTTATTGCAAGGCGAAAATTTACTTAATTATAGTGAGCGCGAAATGCGTTCGGTGCGCGGCAGTAAGATTTCGATGATTTTTCAGGAGCCAATGACATCATTAAATCCAGTGATTAAGATTGGCGATCAAATTATCGAATCTATGATGCATCATGAAAAAATATCTAAATCGATTGCGCGCAATCGATGTTTAGACATATTGGATGCAGTCGGGTTGCCAAATGCCAAGCGTAATATGAATGAATATCCGCACCAGTTATCAGGCGGTATGCGTCAGCGAATTATGATTGCAATTGCTTTGGCTGCGAGCCCTGATGTGTTAATTGCAGATGAGCCAACCACAGCTTTAGACGTGACTATTCAAGCACAAGTGTTGGAGCTGCTTAAAAAACTGCAAGAAGAGTTAAAGATGGGACTGATATTTATTACCCATGATCTTGGTGTGGTACAGCAGATTGCTGATCGTGTTGCAGTAATGCGTTATGGAGAAATTGTAGAGGCGGCATCTAGTGAAGCATTTTTTGCATCGCCTCAACATGTTTATAGTCAGCAACTGTTAAATGCCGTCCCAAGTATTCACAAGAGAGGCATGCGATTGTCTGTTAGTGGTGAGCAAAGCATTGATAGTGCGAGTTCATCGCTGGAAATGCATGAGAATGATCACCCTGTGTTGGATGTTGATCGATTGAAAGTACATTTCCCAATTCGTAAAGGTATATTTAAAAGAGTGGTTGGTCATGTGAAAGCAGTCAATGATGTTTCCCTAAAGTTATATCCAGGAAAAACATTGGCTCTAGTGGGAGAGTCAGGATGCGGTAAAACAACTGTTGGCAAAGGCATAGTACGATTACTGAATGTGACTGAGGGTGATGTCGTATTTCAAGGGCAGAATTTAATTGCGATGAATGGTGAAGTACTTCGTGCGCGTCGTAGTGAATTGCAAATTGTATTTCAAGACCCTTATTCTTCGCTCAATCCTCGTATGTTAGTAGGAGATATTATTGAAGAAGGCATGGTGTCTTTAGGCATTGAGAATAATGCAGATCAACGCCGATTGATGGTGGCTAAATTGTTGCAGCAAGTAGGTTTGCCTGAAGATGCAGGTAATCGATATCCGCATGAATTTTCCGGCGGGCAGCGCCAGCGTATTTGTATTGCGCGTGCATTAGCGGTTAAACCCCAAGTGATTATATGTGATGAGCCAACCAGTGCTTTGGATGTATCAGTGCAAGCTCAAGTGTTGAATTTATTGAAAGACTTGCAGGCAGAGTTAGGTATGAGTTATCTGTTTATTACCCACGATATGTCTGTAGTGAGTTACTTGGCAGATGATGTCGCAGTGATGCATCAGGGCGTTATTGTCGAGAATGGCAGCGCGTTGGATGTGCTGCAAAATCCGCAGCACGATTACACTAAGAAGTTATTATCTGCAGTACCAAAACTGCATCTACATTAAATCTATTTATTCTGTAAAGAACTCAAGTTTAATGTTGGCAACTTCAATAATGTCGTTGTCTTCTAACTGCGTTGCCTTGTCTTTAAGTGGCTCACCATTTAATAGTGTCGGTTGACCTTCTTGGCCTTGCACATGGATAAGGAAGTAACCTCTAGCTCGTTTTGTTACTCCAGCCACTGCAAGCTTTGGCGAGCCAAATGTAGTCAGTGATTTTTTCAGATCTAATACTAAACCAGCATTTTTACCATTAAGGACCTGTAATTTGCCTAGGCGATCAGGTTCATCGGCAACATTACTTGGTGGTGCTTCTGCTGAAGTGGTTGTTGTTGTCTTAGGTTCTGTTGAAGCCGAGACGGGTTGTGGTGTTGCTTCTTTTTGCGTTTCTGCAGGTTGTTCAACTTCCACTTCACCTTCATCGCGTGTATCTATAATTGGTGCTGGGTGATTGGAGACAGTGCTTGTTGGTCTTGGCTCTATAACTGTATTTTCTTTTTTCAGAAATTCCTCAACCGAGTCAGCAGTGCCTGGTGATAGCACGATAGTTTTTTCTAGAACGTCACCTTCTTCGTCAGTGGCTTGCTCAGGCTCATTACCCACATAACGTATTCGGTAGTTACCTACATCGATCAAGTCACCATCTTCTAGTGCATGTTTCTTCACTAGGCGTGCATTGACATAAGTGCCATTGGTGCTATTTAGGTCTTCTAGGAAAGAGCTATCTAATACCGTGATTATTTGTGTATGGTAGCTGCTGATTGCTAAGTTATTGATACATATATCATTATCAGGCTTTCGACCGATTGTCATTTTTTCTTTAGAAATCGGGAATTCGCCGACCAGTTTATCTTCGAGTGT
>CALJEX010000032.1 GCA_938074525.1 uncultured Gammaproteobacteria bacterium | reverse complement strand
CATATAAGTATTTTAACTTAATTTATTAAACCATTTCACTCGTGTAGTTATTATTAACTTAAGTCAATTTCTTTTAAACAGAGCAAATTGAGTGCTTATTCACTACTTGTTTAACGTTTGAACAACAAGTTCATTATTTACAACTAGACTGCAAACATCATAATCTGCTACAAGTGTTAATTATTAATCTATTAGAGACCATTTATGGAGCTCAACCTTGATACGGGACGCCTTATTGTATTTATAGGCGGCCTGTTAACCTTTGCAGTTATTGAGTCACTCTTTGCAAAACGAAGCTGGGATAAGCTGCGTGTGAAAAGGTTTGCGTTCCATGCTGGCGTAGCCGCATTTAATACGGTGCTTATCCGCATGATCTTCACTGAGTGAATCGCGCTGCTCGATGAGTGGATTATCTATGCCATGCAGGGTCATGTTCATCGCGCCGATGCGCAGCATAGAAGGATCAAAGTCTGAGCCATGAAACATGTTTTCATGGAAATGTTGTTTCAGTTTTTTATCTCTGAACAATTCTTTGCGGTGATCTTCTAAATATTCCGCAGCAGAAACTAAAAAACCACAGGTGCCACAGGCAGGATCACAAATAATGTCTTTAGGTGTGGGGGCGGTAAGCTCAACCATCATTTTAATAATATGGCGTGGCGTTCTAAATTGCCCATTTTGCCCAGCGCTGGCAATTTTTGAAAGCATGTATTCATAGAGATCACCCTTGGTATCGCGATCTTCCATGGGGATGTCATCAATCATGTTGATAACTTTATCTAGCAGTGCCGGGTTAGGCACCATAAATACGGCATCCTGCATAAATTTGGTATAGGAGCTTCCTGCTTTGCCGTTGAGTTCTTTAATAAAAGGAAAGACCTCATCCTTGAACAAGTTAAACTTTTTCTCTGGCTCAAAGTCTTTAAATCGCGACCAGCGCAAGTCTTTTTGATTAGTTTTAAACAGCGGATCTTGTATTTTCTTACCCGTTGCATTGGCTTGCGCTTCTTTTGCCAATTGCAAATCATCTAACCGTTTTGCAAATAACAAATAGGTAATTTGTTCAATCACTGAAAGCGGGTTGGATATACCACCCGACCAGAAAGTATTCCACAGTTGATCAACTTGGTTTCTTATTTCGCCTGTTAGCATGTTATTTATTTTATTGGTTTTAATTTAGAGATTGAGTCTTGTACTTCATTTGTGATACTAATTAATTCCCCTAGTAGTTGAGGCGTGATTTCTAAGTGACCCTCGTATTCTGCTAGGTTTCTTTGTTTATGGCATTTATCCAGCACGCGCCATTTAGCATTTTCTAACCCTATTGTATGTTGTAAACATTGGAATACGAGATAACGACTATCTGAGCGATAGCCATAATATCGCAATGCTGCTAATGCTAAGGAATGCGCCGCGCCATAAGCAAGTGTAAAGCGGCTTTCTTCTGAGAGCTGTTGGTTTTGTGAGTCTTCAAGCCTATTTTTTGCTGATTTTACAAGACCATCTAACTCATTTTGATCAGGCGGCTCTTTCTTAAGTTGCTTTGTTTTAACTAGGTTATCTAAATTTTCTAAGCTCATCTTCAGTGCCCAACACCCAGAGTTTAGGTTGATCTAATATTCGCGTTACGAATGAATTTTTTTGTTTTATTTTTGTTTTAATTTGTTTTTTTGTATAAATAGACGGGTTAATTTTTCTCGCCAAAGTTTGTTCCGCTTGTGCTAGATTATTCATTACTTCTGCAAAAGTCAGTTCTGAAATAATCAGCAAATCGATGTCACTATTAGCAGTATCTTCCCCTTTCGCTATTGAGCCATATATAAATGCATACTCAATATCCTCTTGCATTGGCATGCACGCCTGTTGAATAACTTCAGCAATGCCAAATGTTTTTCGAACGATACCAACCAGCTCATTGAATATCGGATTATCTTTATTCGCTTGGTAGTAGTTTTGGTTACCATCTTTTGTTGAGGTTAATAACTCTGCTGCTACCATCTTTTGAAGCTCTCTGGTGATGGTGCCAGTTCCCATGCTCGTGATACGCAAAATTTCGTTGGTGTAGTAGCGTTTATTTGAGTTTGCGTATAACAGCCCTAAAATGCTTTGTTGCGTCTTAGTAAATAAGGCGTCTCCTATTGAAACAGCATTCATTACATTCTACAAATATTCCCAAAAATGGTATTACAATACCCAAATTGGGAATAATCAAATGCATTAAGTTGCCTTTGCCGAGAGTAATTCTGAGATTTTTAAGCTTGCTGGCTTTAAATTCACCCATAAAAAAAGCCCCACACAATGGTGAGGCTTTTTTAAAGAGCCTTGAGTAGCTGATGCTTACATCATGCCGCCCATACCACCCATGCCGCCCATGTCTGGCGCGCCCATGGCTGGACCGTCTTCCTTAGGAAGTTCTGCCACCATGGCTTGAGTTGTAATCATCAATCCAGCAATTGAACCCGCATTTTGTAACGCTGTCCGAGTCACTTTTGTAGGATCAAGAATGCCCATTTCAATCATGTCGCCGTACTCACCTGACGCCGCGTTGTAACCGAAGTTACCATCACCCTCATCAACTTTGGCAAGAACAACAGATGCTTCATCACCTGCGTTAGCTGTGATTTGACGTAATGGCTCTTCCATTGCACGGCGTGCGATGTTAACGCCTGCAGTTTGGTCGTCATTATCACCTGTTAAGTCAGCAAGTGCTTTACGTGCACGAATAAGTGCAACACCGCCACCAGGGACAACGCCTTCTTCTACTGCCGCACGTGTTGCATGTAATGCATCTTCTACGCGTGCTTTCTTTTCTTTCATTTCAACTTCTGTTGCTGCGCCAACTTTAATCACTGCAACACCGCCAGCTAACTTAGCCATACGCTCTTGAAGTTTTTCTTTGTCGTAGTCTGAAGTTGCTTCTTCAATCTGTGCACGAATTTGATCAACACGTGCTTTGATTGCATCTGCTTTACCCGCACCATCAACAATAGTTGTATTTTCTTTAGTGATTTGGATACGCTTAGCTGTACCTAAATCTTCTAATGTTGCTTTTTCTAAAGATAAACCAACTTCTTCAGCAATGACTGTACCGCCAGTAAGAATTGCGATGTCTTCTAACATGGCTTTACGACGATCACCAAAACCAGGTGCTTTAACCGCTGCTACCTTAACGATACCGCGAATAGTGTTCACTACTAATGTTGCTAATGCCTCACCTTCAACATCTTCTGCAATGATCATTAAAGGACGACCTGCTTTTGCAACGCCCTCTAACAAAGGAAGAAGATCACGAATGTTTGATACTTTCTTGTCATGTAACAAGATGAAAGGGTCATCCATATCACATGTCATGCTGTCTTGGTTATTTACAAAGTAAGGAGAAAGATAACCGCGATCAAACTGCATACCTTCAACGACGTCTAACTCATTCTCTAATGCGTTACCTTCTTCAACAGTAATCACACCTTCTTTACCAACTTTGTCCATTGATTCTGCAATGATGTCACCGATAGATGTATCAGAGTTTGCAGAGATGCTACCTACCTGTGCAATAGACTTGTTATCTGAACATGGTACTGAAGCTGTTTTTAATGCTTCAACTGCCGTTGTGACTGCTTTGTCGATACCACGCTTCAGATCCATTGGGTTCATGCCCGCAGCCACTGCTTTCATACCTTCACGCACAATTGATTGTGCAAGTACTGTCGCCGTTGTTGTTCCGTCACCAGCTACATCAGATGTTTGTGAAGCAACTTCTTTCACCATCTGCGCGCCCATGTTTTCAAGCTTGTCTTCTAATTCAATTTCTTTCGCAACCGATACACCATCTTTAGTGACTGTTGGCGCACCGAAAGATTTATCTAATACAACGTTGCGACCTTTTGGCCCTAATGTTGCTTTTACTGCGTTAGCTAAGATGTTCACACCATTGACCATACGGGCTCTGGCTTCATCTCCAAAAATGACTTCTTTTGCACTCATAACGTTTACCTTTGCTTAAATTTTATTTAATTCAAATGTCTGATTAGCAATCAGACTAGAAATAACTTTAGCCTTCGATGACAGCCATGATGTCGTCTTCACGCATCACTAATAAGTCGTCACCGTCTACTTTCACTTCAGTTCCAGAATATTTTCCGAACAGAACGGTATCGCCTACTTTGACATCAAGTGCTTGCACTTTGCCGCTATCGTTTGCTTTGCCGTTACCAACAGCGACTACTTCACCTTTGATAGGCTTCTCAGTTGCAGAATCAGGAATGACGATGCCACCAGGACTGGTACGTTCTTCTTCCATTCGCTTGATTACTACACGATCGTGTAAAGGTCTTAATTTCATGCCGTATATCTCCTGACAATTAAAAATCTTAAAATTCTTTATAAATTCATAGAGTTGCTAATTTTGTTAGCACTCTAGCCGAATGAGTGCCAATGATACGGTTCGGCCTAGCGTTGTCAAGGCACAAATCGTTACTTGTTCTGGTCATAGGGCTTTTTATCATTTTCTATAATCTCGCCTTCAATGACGTTAGGGTCATGTGGTCGAGCAGGGCCTGTACTGCTAAATCCCCTTGAGGTCACTTTCATGTTCTTGATTGCCCAGGCAATAATAGTTTGGCGAGTGAATGGAATTAGACATAGAAAACCGATGCTATCGGTGAGGAATCCTGGCGTTAGTAACAATGCACCGCCAAGTATTAATGCCACGCCTTCTAACATGGTTGTAGCAGGCAGTTGTCCCGTGGCAACTTCCTGTTGGAATTTTGCCATTGTATTAAATCCCTGCGCGCGTAGCAGAGACACACCTATTAATGCGGTGACTATTATCAATAATACGGTCGGTAAAGCACCAATCAACCCACCTAGCTCTATGAACAGATAGATTTCTATCAGCGGGACGCCAATAAATAATGCTGCAACGACTG
This sequence comes from uncultured Gammaproteobacteria bacterium, assembly GCA_938074525.1. Lineage (GTDB taxonomy): Bacteria > Pseudomonadota > Gammaproteobacteria > UBA4575 > UBA4575 > UBA1858. The sequence goes on along the minus strand of CALJEX010000032.1, from coordinate 25,838 downwards.
GAAAGCCTCGCATTTAAAGTTTGCTAGTTTTTATAACCATTACCCCTATATAGTGGCGCCTATACGGCTTTACAATGGCTAATCAAATATTTATCTAAAAATATATGCCTACAATAGATAACCAGAAAATGCTGTTAGTCATGACCACAATCACTGACATCGATAAGGGAAAATTGCTCGCCCGTCAGATAATCGAAGAACAGCTGGTTGCCTGTTGCAACATAGTGCCTGGAGTCACGTCTATTTATCGCTGGAAGAATGAACTGTGTGAAGACCAAGAGTGTCTATTAGTAATGAAAACCGTAGAAACCCGGTATACACAGTTAAGTAAGTTTATTCTTCAACAACACCCTTACGAAACCCCAGAATTAATCGCCTTCCCAATTACAAAGAGCACGCAAGAGTATTTATCATGGGTCATCAAAGAAACCAGTTAATTCACCAATCCATTTGGGCAATGCTACTAGTCGCCTTTTTACTAGTAAGCGCATCAAGCCAGTCATTCGCTGCCGGCACCCCATTTGGGAATAACAGTCAAGACGAAGAGTTCCTGACTGTAGACGAGGCATTTCAGTTAACCGCGACCAGCAAATCCGCCAACGAAATAAAGTTATTCTGGAATGTCGCAGATGACTACTATCTATACAGAAAACGTATCAGTGTTAGTAGTAGTGATCCCAGCGTTGTGATTGGTGAAATAGATTTACCGACAGGTAAAAACCAGCACGATGAATTCTTTGGTGATGTTGAAATCTACGAAAATAGCTTAGATGTCAGCGTGTCCATTTCTGCAAATACTAACAAGGTTGAACTGATTGTTGGATACCAAGGCTGCGCACATGCAGGCCTATGCTACCCACCTGTGAAAAAGACTATCACCGTGATGCTCCCTGACAGTTCTACTCACTCGGCAGTGAGTATGGCTAAGCCTGTGAGTGCTGCGAATACAATCAGCACCAACGCGACAATGCCAGTTAATGAACAGGATAGTATTTTAGATAATCTTAAAAATGCTAATCCTCTCGTGGCGATTATGCTCAGTTTAGGTTTCGGTCTGCTAGTGGCATTCACTGCTTGCATGTACCCAATGATTCCAATCTTAACTTCATTGATCATGGGACAAGGCGAGAAAATAACCACATTCAGAGCATTCAGTTTGTCGCTTAGCTACACCCAAGGCATTGCCATAACCTTTGGTATTCTTGGCGCAATCATGGCGTTGGTTGGCGAAGCCTTAGGGATTCAAGGCAGCCTACAAACTCCATGGATATTGATCCCATCAGCACTGTTATTTATTGGCTTAGCATTATCTATGTTCGGCTTTTATGAAATCCAAGTACCAAGTGCACTGCAAAGCAAGCTAAACGAAAAAAGTAACCAACAGAAAGGTGGCTCTCTATTAGGCGTTGCCTTAATGGGCGTGTTGTCTGCATTAATTGTCGGTCCATGTGGCGGTCCGGTGTTATTAGCCGTGCTCGCGTTTGCCGCTCAATCTCAAAATCCTTTGGCTGGATTCTTATATTTATGGATATTCGGCACAGGCATGGGCTTACCGCTTCTTATTATGGGTTCAGGCGGAGGCGCATTGTTACCTAAAGCAGGCACATGGATGGATACCGTTAAAGCCACCGGTGGTGTCATTATGATCGGCTTGGCTATTAGCTTTTTAGAACGTCTTAGCCCGACTTATATACCAACCTCCATCATCATGCTGATGTGGGCTGCATTGCTGATTATTGTGGCTGTTTACTTAGGTGCTTTAAAGTCGCTATCGGACGACTGCAATGGCTGGAGCAAGTTATGGAAAGGGTTAGGTGTAATCCTACTCATATATGGCGCTATGTTCTTAGTCGGCCTTGCCGCTGGCGGAAAAGACACGTTGAAGCCACTGACTGGAGTCATCTCGAGTGGGCATCAAGTGGCTAGTCAGCAACATGTTGCTCATAAACGCATCAAGACAGTCGATGACTTAAACAAAGAATTAGCTGCCGCCAAGGCTGCTGGCAAACCCGTCATGTTGGATTTTTATGCGGATTGGTGTGCGTACTGCAAGGTCATGGAGAAGAAAGTATTCCCCCACCCAGCGGTCGTCGCTGCTTTAGAAAATGTTGTGTTTTTACAGGCTGACATTACCGTTCAAGATGATGCTGATAAACAATTAGCACGCCATCTGGACATGTCTGCTCCCCCTGTATTGTACTTTTGGGATGCTCAAGGCACTGACCTAAGAAGCAGTCGATTAACCGGTAGCGTAACGGCTGAGCAATTAGCAGAGCATTTAAATACCATCTTTTAAACTCTAATTTATCTTAATATTGGCAAGGCGCATTAAGCCTGCACTTTGCCAACTTCACTCTCGCCCAAACTGTCATCTTGTAGCAAACCTCTGAAAATTTGCTGCTAAATTCGCCTATCTTGTTCAATATTAGACAGCTCGTTATTTTTACGGCACAATACTTCCTAGAGCTAAAAACACAATCCAACAAAGAATTCACCCGGCTAATGAGCAAAATCCTTCTTCTAAATGGCCCCAATTTAAATCTATTGGGTGCTAGAGAACCTGATGTCTATGGTTATGACGCTCTAGATCAGGTCGTGGAAAGTGCGTCAGCACATGCTACGTCGCTGGGACATGAGTTGGCACATCTGCAATCAAATGCTGAGCATGAGCTCATCAATCGCTTGCATGCCGCCAAGCAAGAAAATATTGAATTTATCGTTATAAACCCAGGCGCATTTACTCATACGAGTATCGCTTTAAGAGACGCATTTCTGGGTGTCGATATTCCTTTCATCGAAATACATATTTCCAATGTATTTGCGCGTGAAGAATTTCGACAAATATCTTATTTATCAGATGTTGCCGTGGGAATTATTTCCGGCATGGGTATTTATGGATACCAACTTGCCATCAGCGCAGCACACAACCAGTTAACTAAATAAAAAGAACTAAGCACATGGATATACGAAAAGTAAAAAAACTAATTGAGTTGTTAGAAGAATCCGGCATTGCCGAAATTGAAATCAAAGAAGGTGAAGAGTCAGTACGCATTAGTCGAGACAATCCCAACGCACCCGTTATGCCAATGCAATATGCCGCGGCTCCTGCCCCTGCACCCATGCCAGTTGCGGCAGCGGCTGCACCAGCAGAGAGCACTAGCACCGAATCTGCGGTTGTTAGCGGCCACCAAGTGACTTCGCCAATGGTAGGCACGTTCTACGAAGCATCTTCACCTGGAGCAACGCCTTTCGCTGAAGTTGGCAAACAAGTTAAAGAAGGTGACGTACTTTGTATTATCGAAGCAATGAAAATGCTTAATCAAATTGAAAGCGACAAGTCCGGCACTGTAAAAGCGATACTGGCTGAAAATGGTCAGCCGGTTGAATTTGGCCAACCATTGTTTGTTGTTGAATAATTCAGCCACTTAACTTACTGGCAATTTATTTGTCACTGAATAACAAGATATTTTGCTGTTTGCAAAATATCTTATAAAGAAGAAACACTGAACCATGTTAGAAAAAGTTGTTATTGCCAACCGCGGTGAAATTGCTCTACGTATATTGCGTGCATGCCGTGAACTTGGAATCAAAACTGTTGCGGTGCACTCCACAGTTGACCGCGAATTAAAACACGTAAAACTTGCTGATGAATCTGTATGTATAGGCCCACCTCCATCGACAGAAAGTTATTTAAATATTCCCGCCATTATTAGTGCTGCAGAATTAACAGACGCATCTGCAATTCACCCTGGCTATGGATTTTTATCTGAAAACGATGACTTCGCTGAACGCGTTGAGTCCAGTGGCTTCGTTTTTATCGGGCCAACCGCCGATACCATTCGCCGTATGGGGGATAAAATTTCAGCAAAAAATGCTATGCAAGAAGCTGGCGTTCCTTGCGTGCCTGGTTCAGCAGAACCTTTAACAGATGACTTCGCTAGCAATTCTAAATTGGCTAACGAGATTGGCTATCCAGTTATTGTAAAAGCAGCTGGTGGAGGTGGTGGCCGCGGCATGAGAGTAGTCCGTGGCGATGATGAGTTAGCAGATTCAGTAGCACTAACCAGAGCCGAAGCAACAGCCGCATTTAACAACGGCACGTTGTATATGGAGAAGTTTTTAGAAACTCCACGTCACATTGAAATCCAAGTACTGGCAGATACTCATGGCAATGCTATTTATTTAGCAGAACGCGATTGTTCTATGCAACGCCGCCATCAAAAAGTCATTGAAGAAGCCCCTGCACCTGGCTTAACCGATGAAGAACGTCGCTTCATTGGTACGCGTTGCACAGATGCATGCAAACTGATTGGTTACCGAGGCGCAGGCACATTTGAATTTTTATATGAAAATGGTGAGTTCTTTTTCATTGAAATGAATACGCGCGTGCAAGTAGAGCATCCAGTAACAGAATTTATTACTGGTATTGATATTGTGAAACAGCAACTGCTAATCGCTTCGGGTGAAAAATTATCGATCACTCAAGATGATGTAAAAATTACCGGTCATGCCATTGAATGTCGCCTAAATGCTGAAGACTCAGACACATTTATACCCAGTCCCGGCAAGATTACTCGCTACCACAGCTCTGGTGGTTTTGGTGTTCGCGTCGATTCGCACATTTATTCTGGCTATACAGTTCCACCTAATTACGATTCCATGATCGGCAAGTTAATCACCCATGGTGAAGATCGCGCCACCGCGATTAAGCGCATGCAAGGCGCGTTACAAGAAATGATTATTGATGGAATCAAAACTAATATTCCATTACAACTTCGCCTGATGGCAGATGCTGAGTTTGGCAAAGGACAAGTAGATATCCATTATTTGGAACGACTACTCGAAAGCCAAAAGTAGCTTTAATCACGCATGCTTCAGTTACGCGTACAGATAACTCCCCAAGCAGCTGAACATATTGAGGAGTTATTGTTTACTTGTGGCGCCGTTAGTGTTTCTTACGAAGACGCCGCAGATGAACCAATACTAGAACCCAGCATTGGTGATCACCCATTATGGTCCAATCTTTTCTTACAGGCTCACTTTACTACTGAGCAATCCATTCAGCTCGCTACCAAGGCATTAGAAAACGATGCCTCAGTTAGCCAACAAATTATTTTGGCGCAAATTGAAGATCAAGATTGGCAAGCCAATTTCCAACAGCAATTTAGCGCTATGCAATTCGGCCCGTTATGGATTTATCCATCTTGGGAAAAAAATCCTGCCCCTGATGGTATTAGCTTACAACTAGATCCTGGACTTGCCTTTGGCACCGGGCATCACGCCACCACTAGCTTATGTTTAAGCTGGTTGGGAGACGCAACATTAAAAGATTTGACAGTAATTGATTTTGGTTGTGGCAGCGGCATTCTTGCATTAGCTGCTTCGCGTTTAGGCGCTGCGCATGTACATGCTATCGATATTGATCCGCAGGCAGTCACCGCCACTCACGACAACATTGATCGCAATCAATTGGATAAGGGTAACTTTACGGTTGGTGACAGCAATTGCTTAGCAAATATCACCAGCGATATTATTATTGCCAACATCCTTGCTGCACCACTAATAGAACTGCGCGACGTGTTTCTAAAGCACCTAAAACCCCGTGGCACGCTGGTCGTATCTGGAATTTTACACTCCCAAACCAATTCAATTTGCCAACATTACTCACAATATTTCCGCTGTGATCAGGCCTATCAGCGCGAAGAGTGGGCGTGTATTTCGTTTACGCGAATCTGAGCATGAGCTGGTAAACTGACTTTATGTTCACTCGTTGCCCAAGCTGCCGTGCTGCCTTTAGTATTACTAACCAACAGTTAGAAATCGCTGCTGGCATGGTTCACTGTGGTATGTATGAGCATGTATTTGATGCTCGACTATATCTGTTCGACCAACCCAATGAAGACATGTATGAAACCGTCGATGTTGAACTTGGCGAAGAGGAAGCCTCTGCGATTGATCTGGAATTTTTAGATAGAGAGCTACATGGCACTCACCCGCATATACCAGAACCGCCAAAAATCACCCTGCCATCAGCCTTTGATAATGCTGACAAAAGCACTGAAGAAGACGAAATAGATGACATCGAAGAACAAGTTGACGATACGCAGGAAGACATTGAACAAACCTCTGTACCAAAAATAATTGCTGATGATGTTTCCAATCTAGATAATGAAAGCGTCAATATTCATCCTCTAAAATGGCTAGCTGGGTTTGCCTGCATCGCACTAATTGCAGCACTGTCACTACAGATTATTGCCGCAGTCAAAATCGACCTTATTCCACAACAGTATCATTCTAAGCTTTGCGCCTGGCTCACTTGCACTATTGAAACGCCACGTGCACTTATATAGGATAGAAGTACTTAACCGAAGTATTTATACTCACCCAACAGAAAAACAGGCATTGATGGTCACGGTGACTATTATTAATAGAGCTGAATTCCCTCAGCCTTACCCGTTGATTCAATTACGATTTTTAAATATTGCCGGTGATGTGATTGCTGCGAGACAATTTGCCGCTAATCACTATTTGAAAGACAAATTGGCATCTAATCAGCTAATGGCGCCGGGTTTGCCGCTATCGATCAAGCTCGAGGTGCATGATGTTGGCGAAGAAGTTGTCAGTTATGATTTTGATTTTTTATAGGCTCACTTGCCCCAATTAAGAACAATTATGCAAATTGGTCCATACACCTTATCTAATAACTTGTTCCTCGCCCCTATGGCAGGAGTCACTGATTTAGTGTTTCGTAAATTGTGTCGTCAATTAGGCGCAGGCTACTCTGTGACAGAGATGATTAGCGCTGATAGCAAGCTGTGGCATACCAATAAATCAAAGCTTCGACGTCAGCATATGGATGAGCCAACACCTCGTGTTGTACAAATTGTTGGCTCCGATCCTCAGCAGCTTGCACAGGCAGCTGTATTTAATGTCGAACAGGGCGCTGACATCATCGATATCAATATGGGCTGTCCAGCTAAAAAGGTATGTAAGGTACTAGCAGGCTCTGCATTACTTGCAGACGAAGACTTAGTGAAAAGAATTCTTACCGCCGTGGTCAATGCCGTCGATGTCCCGGTGACATTGAAAATTCGCACTGGCAGTGATGTTGAAAATCGTAACGGTGTACAGATTGCTAAAATTGCAGAAGGTTGTGGAATACAAATGTTGACCGTTCACGGCAGAACTCGCGCTTGTCGCTTCCTTGGTCAAGCAGAATATAAAACAATTTGCAACATAAAAAAATCAATCGATATCCCTGTGGTTGCTAACGGAGACATAAATTCTCCAGAAAAAGCAAAAAAGGTCTTGGCAATTACTAACGCAGATGCGATTATGATCGGACGCGCGGCACAGGGTCAGCCGTGGCTTTTTCGCCAAATAGACCACTATCTAAAATTCAATGAAAAATTAGAAAATCCGCCCCAAGCGGAGATGCGTACTATTGTATTGAATCACTTAGAAGAATTGTATTCTCTGTATGGAAAACAACAGGGAGTGCGCATTGCGCGTAAACATATTGGCTGGTACTTAGATAATATGCTCGGCTCAAAACAATTCAAACAGAAGGTGTTCTCTGTAGCCGAGACAGATGTTCAGTTCAATATGGTACGCAGTTATTTGCAAGACGCAGAATTAAAAATGGAGAACGTTGCATGAATAACCCAGTTACAAACCTTAATGTTTCGGAGCTACACCCTGTAACTCCTACTCAAACGCTCAGAGAATCTGTCGCAGATTCATTGCACAGTTACTTCAGTAAGTTAGATGGACATGCGCCAGATGACTTGTACCGTATGGTAATAGAAGAAGTAGAAAAACCCTTATTAGAATCTGTCATGAATTACTGTGGCGGCAACCAAACTAAGGCTGCAAAATGTCTTGGCTTAAACCGTGGCACATTACGCAAGAAGCTAAAGCACTACGACGTCCGTTAGTCGTATGCCGTTAGACACTAGCCGACGAATTCAACGTGTCTTAATAAGCGTTTCCAATAAGTCTGGTCTAGAACAGTTTGCCTCTGAGTTACATCAAGCAGGCATACATATCCTCTCTACTGATGGTACCGCTGCACAACTTAGTGCAGCGGGTATCCCTGTGACTGATGTCAGTGAACACACACAGTTCCCTGAAATTATGGGTGGTCGTGTTAAAACGCTACATCCAAAGATTCATGGTGGCATCCTTGGGCGTGCTGGGATTGATGAAGCTGTTATGCAAGAACATGGAATTGATACAATCGACTTAGTCGTTGTGAATCTTTATCCCTTTGCTCAAACAATTGCTAAGCCAGATTGCACTTTAGATCTCGCTATTGAGAACATTGATATCGGTGGTCCAGCCATGTTACGCGCGGCTGCAAAGAATCACGCGCGTGTTGGTGTAGTCGTTGATCCTGCCGATTATCCTCAGTTACTGGCAGACCTTAAAGCCAATGACGGATGTCTGACGCATGAAACACGTTTCAATCTTGCGCGCAAAGCATTTAGCCATACTGCTGAATACGATGGCATGATCGCAAATTATCTCGGTCAGCAAAATGAAATCACCTTCCCAGAAACATTGCATTTAACCTTCAACAAGAAGCAAACAATGCGATATGGTGAAAACCCTCATCAAAACGCCAGCTTTTATGCCGAACGCAATCCAAGCGAAGGTTCTGTGGCTGCTGCTAAATTTATTCAAGGCAAGGAACTATCATTTAATAACATCGCTGACACCGATGCTGCATTACAGTGTGTAAAACAGTTTTCTGCGCCGGCTTGCGTGATTGTTAAGCATGCCAATCCTTGCGGTGTTGCGGTGGCAGAGTCGATTACTGACGCATACCAGAAAGCATATACCACTGATCCAACTTCTGCTTTTGGTGGCATTATCGCTTTTAATCGGCCACTAGATGCAAACACTGCAAAACAAATTCTAGATCAACAGTTTGTCGAAGTTATTATTGCACCCGGCATAGACTCAGGTGTTGCTGACATTCTCAGTACTAAACCAAATACACGCGTGCTTGATTGCACAAATACAAATTCAACTAATAGTGGCTTTGATTTACGCAAAGTGAGTGGCGGCATTTTAGTTCAAGATCAAGACAATGCAGTGGTGGAAGCTGCTGACTTAAAAATTGTCACTAAACGCCAACCTAGCGAACAAGAAATTAGAGATTTATTATTCGCTTGGAAAATCGCTAAGTTTGTGAAGTCTAATGCCATCGTTTATGTACGTGACGAACGATCGATTGGCATTGGCGCCGGCCAAATGAGCCGAGTGTATTCTGCGAAAATCGCAGGGATTAAAGCCAGCGATGAAAATTTAGCGGTCGAGGGTTCTGTCATGGCTTCAGATGCATTCTTCCCATTCAGAGACGGTTTAGATGCCGCTAATCAAGCAGGTATCACAGCGGTGATTCAGCCAGGTGGCTCACGTAATGATGCAGAAATCATTGCCGCTGCTGATGAACATGACATGGCCATGGTCTTTACCGGCATTCGTCACTTCCGTCATTAAAAGGCTTTTTCACTAAACACACTCCTCTGAGTATTTTTTAACAAAGCATATGTCCATAGCAATTCAAATTGGGCAAATCATGTTCCCGTTAATTGCTATTGTCAGCGTAGGTATCTTTATAGGTCTACGTAAGCACCCCGAGCTCGACTCCGTCAATGACATAAACTTACATGTATTTATTCCAGCATTAGTATTTTCATCATTACTTCAGCAACAATTCAAATTTAAAGAGTTCGCCTTACTAGGACTAAGCGGATTAGGCTTAGTGTTATTCACTGCTGTCATTGTCATTCCCTTTGCGCGCTTATTTAAAATTGAATACCGTACCCTAGCACCACCCATGATGTTTCATAATGCCGGCAATATAGGGCTGCCGTTAATGAGCCTTGCTTTAGGCCCCAAAGGATTAGCCGCAGGCTTAATTCTTTTTTTAGTCGGCAATATCACTCACTTTGGTTTAGGCTCATACATGCTTGACCAGAACGCAAAATGGATTCGCAGTCTTACCTCACCAGCAATTCTCGCCGCAATTCTCGCGCTACTTTTACAATCACAAAATATTCAACTGGCCAGTTTTATTATTCTGCCCATCCATATGCTAGGCAGCATTGCAGTCCCTTTAATGTTGTTCTCACTTGGCGTGCAGCTAACAAAAGCGAATTTTGATTTTTGGAAGCTAGGCTTACTAGTTGCCATCCTCACGCCCGCTATCGGTGTTGCTTTAGCATTGATTATCACGACTTTTGTACCATTAGAAAAAACTCAAATAGGTGCATTAATTTTATTCGGCGCACTACCACCGGCAGTAATGAATTTTCTATTTGCAAAACGTTATCAGCAAGAACCGACAAAAGTTTCTGCTATAGTATTAGTCGGCAATTTGTTGGCAATTATCACGTTACCGTTAGCATTATTATTCGTATTACCACGATTTAGTTAAGTAAGAGAAAGTTATGAAAAATATTTTAGTCATTGGCAGTGGCGGCAGAGAGCATGCATTGGCATGGAAACTCATTCAATCGACTCACACAGAAAAAGTTTATGTCGCACCTGGCAATGCCGGCACAGCATTGGAAGATGGCATTGAGAATGTAGCCATCTCCAGTGATGATATCGCCGCACTAATTACGTTTGCAAAAGATAAAAAAATTGACTTAACCATAGTTGGCCCTGAAGCGCTTTTAGTTGCTGGGATTGTTGATCAATTCACTGCACAGGGCTTAACTATTTTTGGGCCTAAGCAATTCAATGCTCAGTTAGAAGGGTCAAAAAGTTTCGCCAAGGAATTCATGCAGAGCTGCAACATTCCAACTGCAAGCTACCAAGAATTTACAGACGTAACACTAGCGACCAATTACTTAGCAGAGCAATCTTTTCCTATTGTTATCAAAGCCGATGGCCTGGCTGCAGGCAAAGGCGTTGTCATTGCTCAGAATAAACAGGAAGCTATCGACGCCGTCATCTCGATGTTAACCGATGGTGCGCATGGTCAGGCTGGTAAAAAGATTGTCATTGAAGAGTTTATTCACGGCGAAGAAGTAAGTTTCATTTGTTTAGTTGATCACGCTACTGTGATCCCATTAGCTAGTTCACAGGACCATAAGGCGCGCGACAATGGTGACTTAGGACCTAATACCGGCGGCATGGGTGCATACTCTCCAGCTCCATTAGTCACTGATGCATTACACGCAAGAATTATTTCTGGCGTCATTCAACCCACGGTGCAAGGTTTTATCGATGCAGGACACCCATACCAGGGTTTCTTATATGCAGGCTTAATGATTACTGCTGAAGGAGAACCAAAAGTACTAGAATTCAATTGCCGCTTTGGTGACCCAGAAACTCAACCTATATTAATGCGCTTACAAAGCGATTTATCGCTATTATGTTGGGATGCTGCACGCAACCAATTAGAGCAACAGACTCTCAGTTGGAATTCGCAAACAGCCTTAGGTGTCGTGATGGCAGCGGGAGGCTACCCATTTAATTACGCCAAAGGCGAGACTATTAGTGGTATCGACGATATTAGTGCTAGCCATACAAAAGTATTCCATGCAGGAACCACTTTAAACAATGACGTCATTTCTACTTCTGGGGGTCGGGTACTCTGCGTAACTTCTCTTGGTAAGGATATTAAAACTGCGCAGCAAAATGCTTACTTAGGGGTCAATGCTATTAGCTGGAAAGATGTTTACTACCGTGACGATATTGGTTTTAAAGCCATTAAGTAGGATTAACTACGATAAGTCATAGTCGCTAAAACATCTATGTTATAAGAAAGAACAGCTGTCATTTCTGTGGCCTATTGTCATTCCCGCGTAGGCGAGAATCTGGCTACACGATACACGGTCACTATTCTATATTATGATTACTTTTTAAGTATTCGTATTCGAGAGGATGTTTGACACTGTATGGATTCCCGCCTGCGCGGGAATGACGGCGAAGTGATAAAGCAATAATTAATTATCGCTTCATTGCGTCGAAAAATTCAACGTTATTTTTACTAGATTGCATACGACCTAGCATAAACTCCATCGCTTCTATCTCGTCCATCGAGTGTAAGAACTTGCGCAAGATCCACATTTTTTGCAGCACTTCTGGCTCGATCAATAACTCTTCACGACGCGTACCAGATCGATTGATATTCATAGATGGGTAAATACGTTTCTCTGCAACACGGCGATCCAAGTGGATTTCCATATTACCTGTGCCTTTAAATTCTTCGTAGATGACTTCATCCATTTTAGAGCCAGTGTCAATAAGTGCTGTGGCTAAAATAGTTAAACTACCACCTTCCTCAATATTACGTGCGGCACCGAAAAATCTCTTTGGTCGAGTCAACGCATTCGCTTCCACACCACCTGATAATACTTTTCCGGACGACGGTGCAACCGTATTGTATGCGCGCGCTAGTCGAGTAATTGAATCCAACAAAATGACCACATCGCGTTTATGCTCTACTAAACGTTTTGCTTTTTCGATGACCATTTCAGCAACTTGTACATGTCGACTCGCTGGCTCATCAAAAGTACTCGACACCACTTCACCTTGAACCATACGTTGCATCTCGGTGACTTCCTCAGGACGCTCATCGATTAATAATACAATCAAGTAACACTCAGGGTGGTTGGCAGTAATACTCTGTGCAATGTTTTGCAGCATGATCGTTTTACCGGCTTTGGGTGGAGACACCACTAGGCCACGTTGGCCTTTGCCGATTGGTGCACATACATCAATGATACGTGCGGTTATATCTTCTGTACTTCCATTACCTCTTTCTAAATTAAGTAACTCATCAGGATGTAATGGGGTTAAGTTCTCGAAAAGTACTTTAGTCTTAGCATTTTCAGGGGTATCAAAGTTGATCTTATCTACCTTGAGCATCGCGAAATAGCGTTCGCTGTCTTTAGGCGGTCGAATCTTACCAGCGACAGTATCGCCAGTACGCAAACCAAAACGTCTGATTTGGCTTGGTGAAACATAAATGTCATCAGGTCCTGCTAAATACGAACAATCTGCTGATCGCAAAAATCCGAATCCGTCTTGTAATATTTCAAGCACTCCATCACCAAATATGTCCTCTCCATTTTTTGCATGTGCTTTTAATATTGTAAAAATAATGTCTTGTTTGCGCATGCGGGCCATATTGTCGATGCCCATAGATCCGGCTAACTCGACGAGCTCCGCGGCGGATTTAACTTTCAGTTCGGTGAGATTCATAACTTAGATTTTCAATGTGAGTGATGTTTAAGGGGTATTTAAAAAGGGCTTAGGTTGATAGCACCTAGGATGGAAAAGCCTGTTCTAGGTGTTTAGAAAATTGTTTATTGCTTACTTGCCGATTTATTTACCGAATTCAGTCGGTTCTTTAGTGGTAGAAATGCTGTTATTTGATACGCAATAATCTTGGGATCGGTCTTGGGCAAGACGCTACTTGGTAGCGTTATGGCCTCCAAGTTAGCACTAATTTTTAAGGGCGTCTAGTATAATTCACGCCCTCCAGTCTGAGTTTTAAATACTCTGATCTATAAATGCAGTTAATTGTGATTTTGATAGTGCGCCCACTTTAGTTGACTGCACGTCTCCACCTTTAAAAATCATTAACGTCGGTATGCCGCGGATGCCGAACTTTGGAGGTGTTGCTGGATTGTCATCAATATTCAGCTTAGTAATTTTTAATTTACCTTGGTAATCGCTAGCGATTTCATCAAGAATTGGGGCAATCATTTTGCACGGTCCACACCACTCTGCCCAGTAATCTACCAGTACTGGTACATCACTTTGTAATACTTCTTGTTCAAACGACGAATCTGTAATGTGCGTGATATTGTCACTCACTTATGGACGCTCCTAATGAATTTATGTGATTTTACTCGGGCTTTGATGAGATATACTTGTATTTTTAACGCATATTTGCGATGAAAACAAGCATAGTTTTACCTGTACACAGTCAGCAATTATTCACAGACTCGAGGATAATTACCACGTTATACTACTCCTTATGGCAATTAAAGGATTAATCGGCGTTATCGGCGGAAGCGGCTTTGTGGGCAGCGAATTATGTGCTCAACTAATCGCATCAGGATATTCCGTTAAACTACTGACGCGTAACGCTAGCAAATGCCGCCACCTCAAGGTGTTACCATCACTTTCCATCGTCCAAATTAAAGATTACCAAGCAAACACCCTTACAACGGCACTTAAAGATTGCCGTGCACTGATTAATTTGATCGGCATACTTAATGAAAAAGGCAATGATGGAAAAGAGTTTCATCGCATACACGTCGGCATTACTCGCGCGGCTCTAAACGCATGTGAAAATGCGAAAATCCCTCGACTGTTACAAATGAGTGCATTAAATGCGCATGCGGACGCACCAAGTCATTATCTACGCAGTAAAGGTAAGGCCGAGAACTACCTCAAGACCTTTTCAGCACCGCGGGTGCACTACACTATATTTCAACCTTCAGTAATCTTTGGCGAAGGTGACAGCTTTTTAAACCGATTCGCTGATCTGCTCAAGACTGTACCCGGAGTATTTCCACTAGCCTGTGCTAACGCACGATTTGCACCAGTCTATGTCGGCGATGTGGCTAAGAAAATAGTGGTTTCTATTGACGATAAAGCTAGCTACAACCAATCCTACGAACTGTGTGGGCCTCATATTTACAGCCTGAAAGAATTAGTCCAATACACAGCAAATGTTTGCGGGTATAGCCGCAAAGTGATTGGCTTACCAATGTTCTTATCCAAGCTTCAGGCATCCGTATTTGAATACGTCCCTGGTAAACCATTTTCAAAAGATAATTTTAATTCCTTAAAGCTCGATAGCATATGTGACCAATGCATTCCATGCACAACTTCATTATCCGCCATCGCTCCCACATACTTAGCGAACAGATAACTAATCATAATTATTTAATCTGGTGACATTTTCCGTCTTGTAGAAATTCAACTCGCTGTTGATTATTTAATCGCTGAGTGCTTTCTATCACTCGATAAAATTCATCGAAACTTTCATTACATGTTTCAAATAAAGAAATAAATTCAGGCACTAGAGCCTGATAAGTTGAGAATGCATTTAATTTTGCATTATTCATATCCTCTAAAAGCCACTGTCGATAAATTCTAAGTTTCCCCCACTGTTCCAGCTTGCTCACGACTCGCTTTTCATAAGAGACAAACGCTTCTTGCTTAAGACGCAGTTTTTCTGACTGTGTTAATGATGAGTTATATATCTCTACAAGCTGCTGACGAAAATTATCTACGATTAGATATAGCTGTTGTTTTTCTCGTTTCGATTGTAAGTAACGTTTCAGTTTAGCCGGTTCTTTTTCAGCTTCTAGCCAGGCGATTACGCCTAGTTGACCAATAGCAGAAGCAAATGCTTCATTGAAGCTGGTATCGTTTTTTATATATAGCTGCTGATGCGCCAGTTCGTGGAAAATATATTCCGCAGCTACTAACTCACCGCTATCCAGCATACTACTTAGCAGTGGATCACTAAACCAACCCAAAGTTGAATATGCTGGCACTGGTGCAACATAGACTTCCATTTGTTGCAACTTAAGTTGGTTAGCAAATTGTTGCGCTTTGTCCTGATCAAAATAACCTCGGTATGGCACACAACCTACCACCCAAAAACACCATGACTTGGCTTGCAAAGAAAGTGGCGGCGTTGCGAATACTACCCAGGTAACATAATCACGATCGAGATCTACATAACTGGTATAACTTTTATTATCTGGCAGACGTAATTGGCTAGAAGCAAATTCACGTATTGCTAAAATATTCTTAAATTTAATTTTTTGCGCTTGATCTACATGTTCATCATCAATCAAACTCGATATTGATTGCCTATCACTCATTAATTTGAGATGGCCGCTACTGGTATGAGCAATATACCCGAACGTAGAACAAGCAGTTAGCTGCAATATACTACTCAAGAGTAGAATTCGCGTTAGAATACTTTGATTAAACACACTAGTTGGCTATTAATAATGCAAAAATATCTGGTTGGCGGCGCAGTTCGAGATCGCTTATTGAGTCTACCAGTACATGAGCAAGACTGGGTAGTCGTTGGTTCTACGCCACAAGAAATGCTCAGCTTAGGTTATCGCCAAGTTGGCAAGGACTTCCCCGTGTTTTTGCATCCACAGTCAGCAGAAGAATATGCGCTTGCTCGCACAGAACGTAAATCTGGAAAAGGCCACCAAGGTTTTCAAGTATTCAGCACGCCTGATATTTCTTTAGAAGAAGATCTACAACGACGTGACTTAACCATCAATGCCATTGCCGAAGATGAACATGGCAATTTAACTGACCCCTATGGTGGATTAGATGATATTAAAAATCGTATTTTGCGCCACATTTCTCCTGCATTCTCAGAAGATCCCCTACGCGTACTTAGAGTCGCAAGATTTGCAGCACGGTTTTGGCATTTAGGCTTTACTATTGATGCCGATACTTTAGCGCTAATGTCTTCAATAAGTCATAGCGGCGAACTAGAACGACTTTCAAAAGAACGTGTTTGGCGAGAGACTCAGCGAGCGTTAGACACTGAACACCCTGAAATTTATGTATTAATTCTGTTACAGGTCGGCGCGTTAGAAAAAATCGCGCCTGCCCTTAATGACGCTTTACAAACCAAACTGCCATTATTGAGATTATCTAAGCTACGCGATATTAGTGACTATGAATTTAAATATACTGGCTTAGTGATGCTTGCAAGCGAAAGAGATGGTGTATTTGACTCCGAAATAGCTAGCAAGATAAATCAATATTTCGCATGTCCGAAATCATTGCAAGAACTTGCCATGATTACAAATAACCATTTTACTGATTGCCGCAATGCATTTTCTAGTAGTAGCGAGGATATTTACAAGCTTTTACAAAAGTTAGATGCTTTTCGTCGTCAATCGCGCTGCCTGCATATCTTAGATTGCATGCAGACTATGTTGACTGTATTTGACCAGCCACCTTCACCTTCTTTAAATTTTCTTAGTAAGATTGTCCCACTAATAAATAAAGTCAAGTTAGATGCTGAGTACCAGGAAACACTAGCCGGTAAAGAAATAGGTGATGCATTGATTACTTTGCGCAAGCAGCTTATTGAGCAAGAAATGAATGATTAATATTTAAATAAACGCGAACAAAAGCACACCAAGAATAAGTCGATATATGACAAAAGGCATCATACCTACGATGTTCACCAATCTAACAAATGCTTCTATACACAGGTAAGCGACTACCCCAGACAATACAAACACACCAAGTGCAGCTGCTATATCCATATCTACTTGAGACGATGCAAGTTGCATAGACTTATATAAAATAGCCGCAAGAATAGTAGGCATGGATAATAAAAATGAGAACCGTGCTGCGGCTACTTTCGATAAGCCCATTATCAATCCTGCGGTCATGGTGACACCCGACCTCGATGTTCCTGGAATTAAGGCAAATATTTGCGCAAAACCTATAAATAAGACTCCTTTCCAGCAGAGCTTATACTCATCATGCAATTCTTTTCCTGCTTTATCCGCATAGGCTAATGCTAGCGCAAATAAGATAGTAGTGAATGCAATCACATGTGCACTACGAAGGTATTGCTCTATAAAATCTGCCATCAACAAACCCGCAACTATGATAGGAATTGTGGCGACTACAATTGCAGAAATTAAATGTAAGGTTTCCTGGTTCTCTGGCGCATTTGGATTCAGCACAGCGCGAATCATATCCCGCAGTTCTTTCCTAAAGTAACCCATGACTGCAATTAAGCTTCCTGCATGTGCGGCCACATCCATAAATAGGCCTTGGTCTTCCCAGCCCATTACAATTGAAATCAACACTAAATGCGCTGAGCTCGACACTGGCAAGAATTCAGTTAATCCCTGAATAATACCTAATGCTATAATTTGTATTAAATCCATTATTTATTATTGCTATAAGCGGTGAAGCATATCTCGGTTAGTGAACTGCTCAGCTGAAAATTGAATATTTTTAGTTAACACCATTACTTGAAATCGTTCACCCATTTCAGCAGGCATAATTAAACGCTTGATTTCTGCTTGCTGCGCTAACGTCATTGCGTCCTGATTATCAGTCATGACTTTTTCAAGCGCATCACTCGCCAGTAAGAAATGTGCTTGGGTGCTATACGAGTTTACATTTAAGCCGCAATTCACACTGGCTTCAGCTAATGCGGTGAAATCAACATTACATGAAATATCTTGTAAGCCAGGCCACATCAGTGGTTGTTCATTGGCTACATGTCGATAGTGGCAAATCAATGTGCCCATTGAGCGTTGCTCATGATAATACTCACTACGAGCATAACCATAGTCGATATAAAAAAATATTCCCTGATTCACAAATGAAGCAATTTGCTTGATGAAGTCATCTAATAATAGATTAATATCGCATAGATAAGGGCTAGCGGTTTTATTTAGCACTTCTGTAGGTAGTCGTTCACGCATGAGATCTGATAAGTGTTTATCTGCGGGAATGTCAACAAACTGAAAATTGCCTTCCCCATCAGCGGTAACACAGCGCTCTGAGATATTATTATCTTCAACAGTAACTAACTTAACTGGTAGCGCATCAAGCACTTCATTAGCAATCACCACACCACATTCAGTAGGTTTATTTAGATCTTCGACCCACTCAATATTGCAGTCCGCTTGAACAGCTTCCAAATAGGTTTGTTGTCGTCGCCTCAGTGCAGCGCTTTTTTCAACAATATAATAACACTGTGGTAAGCAATCATTCTGTTTCAGCGCGCGAATTAGATCAGCGGCAAATTTACCGCTGCCTGCGCCAATCTCTATAATAGAGAATGTGCCTACTTGTTGCTTAATTGTTTTGATATGCACTGCAAATGCTAGCGCAAAAAAATTACTGCGTTCAGGGCTGGTAGTAAAGTCACCTTTTGAGCCAAAAATATCACTGCCACTTTCGTAGTACCCCACTTGTTCAGCGTATAAACACAATTGCATATAGCGTTGAAAACTAATCGGTTGTTGATTGTTGTGAATTTCATCGACAATAATCTGCTGGCAACGTTGACTACGTTGCTTTTCTTGATCGGAAGGGGTTGGCATTTCAACATGCATTATGTACAACCCAAGTAAATGCCAGTAACAAACTACTCATGACGATATGGTACATTAAACAAAATTAAAATCGTTGGGATTATTTTATGGAACACTCATCTAGTCGCGTTGCTTTGGTCACCGGTTCAGCAAAGCGCATAGGCGCTGAAGTCGTGCGTAAACTTCATACCGAAGGTCTACGCGTGATACTACATTACAACGGCTCGCAAAGTGCAGCACAAGCCATTGCTGATGAACTCAATGCCCTACGCAAGGATAGCGTTGCTACTATCCAATTCAATCTGCTCGATATTGATCAATTAGAGTCTTTCGCTAAACAAATAATAAATATATGGGGAAGACTAGATATATTGGTGAACAATGCCTCTACTTTTTACCCCACTCCCATACAAGAAATCAATTTAAATCAATGGAACGATTTGATTGGCGTTAACTTACAAGCACCTCTATTTCTAAGCAAAACCTTAGCCCCAGTACTGACTGAACACAAAGGCTGCATCGTTAATATTGTTGATATACATTCTGAGCGCCCATTAAAAGGTTATACCATTTACTGTATTGCTAAGGCAGGCATAGGCATGTTAACTAAATCTCTAGCAAGAGAGTTAGCCCCAGATGTAAGGGTTAACGGCGTATCGCCTGGCGCTATTATGTGGCCAGAAGTTGAGGACTATGAACCGGTGCACCAAGAAATTATTGAGCGCACAGCTTTGAAAAGAGAAGGTGACCCGAAAGATATTGCTGACACTGTTTGGTTCCTAGCAAATTCTGCTAACTACATTACTGGTCAAATCATTGCGGTCGATGGAGGGCGTACTTTAAGCAACTAGCTTTAGGACACTCGAATATTAATACTCAGTTAATTTAATCCGAATTAATAACAAACTGGTTTTGCGTGAAACTAACCTGGGTAACTTCTTATTCAGTCAACGCTAATGCCAGCTTTTCAGGTAATTGCGAGAACTTTTCTATCCCCATTTCAGTTAAAGATTCACCCTTGGCAGTCAGTTCAATATTAATTTTACGACGATCTTTACTATCCGTAGCACGTTTAATTAAGCCCTTAGATTCTAGAGCATTGACTAATCGGGTCACAGATGCCTTCTGCGTGCCTAGTCTTTTGGCGATATCGCTTGATGTGGTCTGTTCATTGACATAGATCAGATATAACAAACGCCATTGCATGTTTTGTAGACCATATGGCTTAAGGCCTGCATCCAATTGCTTGTTTACGACTGTATACAACGCTGCTGTAATGGAGTAAGCGCGCATATAAAAGTTTAGTTTTTCTTGCTTTAGCACATCCATAATGCCTACTAGGTCTATTTTGGCAAAATTTCCTGACGGAATTAGAACATTAGTCAATTGCCAACTATTTAGGAACCCGTAACATTACGCAACAATGCTAATTAATTATGTTATTTTGTTAGTACACAGTTAATCCAAATGATTAGTCTGCTTTAACTCCAAGCTTACACACAATCATTCTAGTGATTAATTCCTTACTGGAACTTACTCCCATTTTATTCAGAGCTTCCGCACGATAACCTTCGACAGTACGATGGCTGATATCTAATTCTTTAGCGATTTGTTTTGCTGTTGAATCACCACCATAGACAAGCATATCTACGACCTGTTTCTCGCGTCTGCTTAATGTTGCATATCGTTTAGCTACATCACTACAGTTAAACTGTGTTTTTCGAGTTAGCCTCACTATGAAAACTCGTCCAATCAAATTATAACCTGGTATTTGGCGACACCAACGGTTAAAAATCTCACCTGAAACAAGCTAGTCAGTTAGAACAATCTAACTCAAATATGATGTACTATATTACTTACTAATACATTATTAATTTCAAACCATGACACCGTGCCGCTTAATATATAAAAGCATTGCGAATGATGAGATTCTCGCACCTGGACAGCTGTCTAAACTTGCTAATGAAGCTTCGATCTACAATAGAAGATTAGGTTTGCATGGTATTCTGGCTTTATCAGACAATAAGTTCCTGCAGTTATTAGAGGGGCCTTCAAAATTTGTTAATGAATTGTTTTGTAATATAGTGAAAGACCCTAGGCACCACCAAATAGAACTTATTAGCTTTGAAGATAGTGTGCGGCCAGAATTTGTTGATTGGTCTATGAAATTGTTAGAGTTAGATAAAATTGATGCAAGCATGCAGTCTTTTCTACGCAAAAAATATCCTATGAAAGATGATAAGTTTGAATTTCCCAATGAGTCATTTTTAATGACTTCTTTTTTGATGGACTTAAAATATATTTTATCTGACTAATCGTCTTATTTAAAACAATCCAATCTCAAGTCTTTCAAAAATTTACGTTACTCGACTAGCTTTAAATCTACATTGTCCTTATCAAAATCTTCCCATAGCTGAGCAAATGATGTCTTTAATATTGGATGGCGCATCTCGCCGGCAATGTCTACCAGCGGCTTTAAAACAAACGCGTATTTTGTAATATCTGAACTAGGCACATGAACGCCGTCCTTATTGATTTTTGACTTCCCATATAGCAATTGATCCAGATCGATAGTTCGGGAAATATATTGATTCTTACTATCCCTAACTCGTCCATGATGAGCTTCTAACTCGCGTAAGTACTGACGCATTTCTGGTGGGGAGATATCGGTATCCAAACCGACTACTAGATTATGAAAATCGTCACCACTAAATCCTTCTGAGGCGGTCTCATAAATGGGTGATATTTGCAGTTCACCAAATTTTTCAGCCAGCTCCTCAAGCACTTGAGGAATATGTATATGCTTATCGATATTACTACCGATGCCAATATATACTTTTTCCACGAGTTAAACTCTTTCTCCGCGCTCTATTGTTACCCCCACAGCCGCGGATCCTCTTACTGCCCCTGGCTTTGCGATTGAAATACGTAGCCAAGGAATATTAAATTCTTGCATAACCGTGTTAGCAATAAGCTCAATCAAGGTCTCCACTAATTTTGGTTGATTTTCCTCTACCAACACACGGATTCTTTGAGAAATTGCTTTATAATCAAGGGTATATTGCAGATCGTCAGTATCAGCTGCTTTAGATATATCGGTCGCCATTTCTAGATTGATGGTGATTTTCTGATGTACCTGACGTTCCCACCCAAATACGCCGATAACGGCTTCCATGCTTAAATCACGTATAAATACTGTGTCCATAGTCGAGCTGAGTTTCCTTTTTAATTATCTAGTCGGCTAATCGGCTTTCGATCGCCTCTATATATTGTCTACCATATACCTTTCTGTTAAGGTACGCCGCCCATACGTATTATACAAACACAAGAAATTTTACAATGTCTAGAGTATGTCAAGTTACCGGTAAGCGCCCCGTTGCAGGAAACAACGTGTCGCACGCGCATAATAAAACGCGCCGAAGATTTCTTCCAAACTTACACACCCATCGATTCTGGGTAGAAAGCGAAGGCCGTTGGGTCAAATTACGCCTTTCTACTAAGGGTATGCGAATTATTGATAAAAAAGGGATCGATGTTGTTCTAGCGGACATTCGCTCTCGCGGTGAAACTGCTTAGACAGCACACTGCTAAACGATTGAGATAAAATCATGCGAGATAAAATTAAGTTAGTTTCTACTGCCGATACTGGTCACTACTACACGACCACTAAGAACAAGCGCACCATGCCAGACAAAATGGAGATCAAGAAGTACGATCCCGTGGTTCGTAAGCACGTGCTCTACAAAGAAGCTAAGATCAAATAATACTCTGATTCATCAGCCTAGCCATTCTGGCTAGGCATGATTGTATACCGGCTGCAGCGAATAGTTACGCAGCGACCGAGCAAACTCTTCTAACACCCTTATTCCTGTCGCTTCTGCCTCCTGACACCATTCAGCGACGGCTTTGAGCATTCCTTCATTGTTTTTGTACCTACGTGTCCATACTTCTGTCAGACGTTGTTGATATTCGTAGACAGTTTTAAGTTGCAGATTATCATGCAGAATTTGATTGAGATGCTCCATTTGTGGAACCGTAATCAAGCTACGCTCTCGAACGATGGCTTTTTGTACACGCTTCAAAGTAGCTCTAGAAATTCCATTGGCTTGTCCTATTTCAGCCTTTAGCACCGGTAAAGTCACCTGCTTGGCATAATCTGCCATGACATGAAGCTTACTGGTTAGCATAGCGCGTACCGAATCAAGATCGAGAAGCTCTTTCTCTTCCTGTCGTTGCTGTTGTTTTGGCCTAGGAGCAACTTTCTTCACCTGCGCCAACCCCAGCGCACTGAGTAATCGGATATACATCCAACCAATATCAAACTCCCACCAGTGTACTGAAAAACGTGCCGAACTAGGATAAGCATGGTGATTATTATGTAGCTCTTCTCCGCCAATAATAATGCCGATGTTGGTTAGATTAGTAGACCCATCTTGTGGCTCAAAATTACGGTAGCCCCAGTAATGACCTGCACCATTGACTAATCCTGCGGCAAAGAAAGGAATCCAGACTAACTGAATCGCCCAGTAAGTGAGTCCAATAGGGCCAAATAAAGCTAAGTAGACGAAAAGACAAATCCCCATACCAGTGAAGCTATAAGACTTATAGATATTGTGCTCAATCCAATCATCTGGTGTGCCATGCCCGTATTCTTCACTCACCTGTGGGTCAAGTGCTGAAATTCGGTAAAGCTCCGCACCTTCTAACAAAACCTTTTTAATGCCATGTACATACGGGCTATGTGGGTCATTTTCACTTTCTGTATGTGCATGATGCTTACGATGCACTGCGACCCATTCTTTAGTGTTTTGGCCGGTGGTAAACCATAACCAAAAACGAAAAATATGGCTTATAAAAGGATGCAAGGTAATCGCATGGTGTGCTTGGCAACGATGTAAATATAAAGTCACCGAAACAATTGTAAGATGAGTAGCGAGCAATACGCAGAGTAAATCACCCCACCACGGTAACTGTAAAATTCCATCTAACATCTAATTTATTCCTTCAAAATCTATAACAACTTGTATCGACAAATCATACGTGGGCTTGGGGATGGCAGGCAAGTTCTATAAGAAATTAAGGATAATCAGCATACAATTGCAGATGAATATGCCCATGCTCAGTCACTTTGGCTTGCCAAGCTTTTTCCACATAAAAAGTACCTGAATCATCTAATATAATACATGGACTAATCAGCGCTTGCCCACTAACTAGTTCTCGACGCAAATAGACTGGCACTGGCGCTTCTATATTGGAGACTGAGGTGAAGTCCGTTGGCTCAGCCGGCGTACCCTGCTTGATGGTTATTTGTGCTAGCTCAGGAATGTCTTGATAGGCCCAAACCCTTGCCGTGACTAGCTCAATATTATCCTTCGCGAGACTAAACCCATAGCGCTGTTGATGAGCTGTTTGAAACTGTGTACCTATGTCTTCACCAAACCACTGCAGACTGATCACACTGGACTGCCCACGATATCGCAGATCCACCCATTGACTGACTCGGTTGCTGGTAATATTCACCTCTGTAAGTTGCTGCTTTGCCTCGTCTTGTAATTGTTTAAATACAGCTTGCAACATATCATTATTTAACTGCGACCATAATTGGCAGACTGATTTAGACATCATTTGTCCGACCGGTGCCATTAACATCCCTTGCGCAGATAATAATCCTGCGTTGACGGGTACCAATATGGTTTTGATACCCAATTCTTCTGCAACCGCACACATATGTAGTCCGCCCGCACCGCCAAAAGGAAATAAACTGAAATCACTTGGGTCATAACCACGGTGAATGGATATCACTCTAAGCGCCTGCGCCATATGTGCATTAGCCAACTGAATAATGCCTAACGCGGCTTGTTCTATGCTGCAATTCATCTCATCGGCAATGGATTTGAGTGCTTGTTGTGCGGCGGCTTGATCTAACTTTAGACCACTGGCCCATGGATACTCCACTGGCAAACGCCCCAGAACCACATTCGCGTCTGTGATAGTCGCTTGATTCCCACCATGCCCGTAACAAGCAGGACCTGGCTGTGCTCCTGCTGACTCAGGCCCAACATGTAAACCGCCAGCTTCATCTATGCGCGCAATCGAACCGCCACCCGCGCCGATGGTATGGATATCCAGCATCGGTATTGCCAACGGAAATTCAGCGATCTGTCCATCATTGGTATAACGCGGTTGCTGATCGATTAAAGACACATCGGTTGAAGTGCCTCCCATGTCTAACGTTAATAGTCTTGTATGGCCGCTAGTGTTGGCAATATCAGTCGCCGCGACCACTCCTCCGGCAGGCCCTGATAGCAATAAATGTACAGCCTGCTTCCCTGCACTGGCGACGGGTTGCGTGGTGGCATCACTCTGCATGACGTGTACCGTCGAAGTCAGTGTAGATTGCAAATCATGCAAATAACGTTGAGTGACTGGTCCTAAGAAACTATTCAGCCAAGTCACCACAGCTCGCTCATACTCTCGTTGTTCTGGCAATATTTGGCTTGAACGCGATATAAATAAGCCATCTTGTTGTAACGCTTGCTCAACAGCCAACTCATGATTGTCATTTAAAAACGAAAACAGCATACAGATAGCAATTGCTTCTACTCCTTCCGCATCAAGCTTATTTTTCAGCGCCTGCAATTGTTGATCAGTAATCGGCGCAAGCTGACTACCATCAGCTTGTAAGCGACCCTCTAACTCAAAACACAATGCAGGCGCTACTAACTGTCGATCACGTTGTGG